>JBFFBT010000043.1:0-25584 GCA_041560255.1 Myxococcota bacterium
GGCAATGTAACCTATTTCGACTCGGAGGAAATATACCGAGAAGGCGTGACCGCCCAATCGTTGGCGAAGCTGCCGGCGGTGTTTCGAAAAGGCGGCACCATCACGGCAGGAAACGCCTGTGCATTGGCCGACGCGGCCGCCGCCCAAGTTCTCATGGACCGCGAAAAAGCCAAGGCGCTGGGTCTGAAACCCATGGCCGTGTTGAGGGGCTACTCTTTTGTAGGCTTCGATCCCAACAAGTTCGGTCTATCCCCGGTCAAAGCCATCCCCAAGGCGCTCGAGCATGCCGGAATGTCTCTTAAAGATATGGATTTGATCGAGCTCAACGAAGCCTTCGCCGCTCAATACCTGGGTTGTGAGATGGAACTGAAGATCGACAGATCCAAAGTGAACGTACATGGTGGAGCCATCGCCTTGGGCCACCCGGTTGCAGCCACCGGTTCGAAAATACTCACTACTTTGCTCTACGCGCTCAAACAACTTGACAAGACCTTCGGGGTGGTCAGCCTGTGTGTCGGAGGCGGCAACGGCGTCGCCGCTGTTGTGGAAAGACTGAAATAAACGTTTTTGTTTTTCGAGCACGAGTCGTGCGGCATACATCATGATGCCGCACCATAATACGCAAAGCCAAACACGGAGAGCAAACCATGGAAATCAAGAAAGTATTGGTGGTCGGCGGCGGAACCATGGGCGGTGGAATTGCCCAATTGTGCGCCCAGCAAGGCCTGCAAGCCATTATTTCGGATATCAATATCGAGCTGGCCGATAAGACCAAAGCCAAAATAGATAAAGGGCTCGCCGGTCGAGTGGAAAAGGGCAAGCTGAGCGCGGAAGACAAAGACAAGATCTTGTCACTCATTTCCACATCCGGAGACCTGCAGCCGGCCAAAGAAGCCGACATCGTCATCGAAACCGTCGTCGAGAATATGGAAATCAAACAAAAGGTATTCAAAGAGCTCGATAAGCTGACCCGGCCGGAAGTATTGTTGCTGACCAACACCACTTCCCTGTCAATCAGCGCAATGGCCGAGGTCACCGGAAAACCTGACAAGGTCGCCCAAATGCATTTTTTCAATCCTCCGGTGATCATGAAGCTTACGGAGATCATGCCCGGAAAGAAAACTTCCGCCGAAACCATCAGAGCAGTCGAAGAATTCGCCCACCTTTTGGGAAAAGATCCGGTGGTGTGTAAAAGCGAAGCCCCGGCGGGAATCGTAAGCCGAGCACTCGGACAATTGCTCAACGAGGCTACCTGGATGGTGGAGATGGGCGTTGCCGATCCGGCCGATATCGACAAGGCCATGAAATTGGGGGCCAACCACCCCATGGGCCCGTTGCAACTCATTGACCTGATCGGCCTCGATGTCCACCGGGCAAAAATGCAGACCTTACGGACCGTGTTGGACGATCCGCGCTACCAACACCCAAAAATCGTCGACCGCATGGTCGAAGACGGACGTTTGGGCAAAAAGGCCGGCAAGGGATTTTATGATTACGAGGGTTGATCATGTTTGAAAACATACTGCTGGCCATCGAAGGACCTGTAGTTACTTTGACCATCAACCGTCCGGACAAGCTCAATGCGGTAAACAACCAAACGGTCGAGGAGCTGGATGAGGCCCTGTCCCAGATCGAAAAAAATCCAGAACTCAGAGTGCTGATTTTGACCGGTGCGGGGGAAAAAGCTTTTGTCGCCGGTGCGGACGTGCAAGAGATTGTACAACGCGACACGCTGCTCGGGCGCACGGAGACCAGAAGGCGCCAAGAAGTCTATACGCGGTTGGAGCAACTGGAAATACCTTCCATCGCGGTAGTGCAGGGTTGGGCCCTGGGAACCGGCCTCGAGCTGGCCATGGTGTGCACCATGCGATTGGCTTCGACCAAAGCAAAATTTGGTCAACCCGAAGTCAAGTTGGGCATCATACCCGGAGCGGGCGGTACGCAAAGATTGGCTAGATTGGTGGGGATGGGACGAGCCATGGAAATGATTCTGACAGGAGAACCGGTGAGCGCGGAGCGGGCTCATGCCATGGGTCTTGTGAATCATGTCCATCCACCCGAGAAATTGATGGAAGAAGCCAAACTTCTGGCCGAAACCCTGGTTGCCAGACCCAAGCTGGCCGTGCAATACGCCAAGGAAGCCGTACTTCGCTATTTGGAGGGATCATTGGCCGAAGGCCTGGCCCACGAATCCTACCTGCATGCGCTGGCCTGCGGCACCCAGGATAAAAAAGAAGGCGTCGCCTCGTTTTTAGAAAAACGGCCCCCTCGATTTACCGGCAAATAGATCCTGTACCAAATACCAAAACCCGGCAAATTCATAAAAACCAAGTCCATTCGCCCGGAATCACTCCTGTACGATATGGATTTCAGATTTTATCGAGTAGCTGTGTTCCCAGATCATATCCCGACTCAAACGCGAGTCGGTTTATTTTGAGGTACTTATCCGGCACCAACCGCGGCAGGACTTCGTCGATATGCTTGGATTCGACCAACTGGAGCAACCCCAACAACGCTCCCAACATGACAAAATTGGCCGCGAGCTTGCTTTCGATCTTCTCCAGAGCCGTTTTGGTCGCATCGATGGTAAGTTGGCGAACTTGTGGTTGTTCCCGGGTGGTTACAAAATACGGGTCCGCCAACACAATACCACCACTGGATACTTCCTCGACAAATTTGTCATAAGCCTCTTGGGCGAACGCCAGAAGGATATCCGGAGCCAAGACATGCGGGAAATCTATGGCTTCATTTGATATGATCACATCCGCCCGGGTCATGCCCCCTCGGGCTTGTGAACCATATGATTGGGAAGCGGCTACCTGCAAACCGGATCCGGCGCAAGCCTCCGCCAACACCGCACCCACGGTAACCAGCCCTTGACCCCCCAGTCCCGCAAACCTTACATTGATCGGCCATTTTTTTTTCATGTTCAAGCCCTTGATTTTTGTTGCGCCCGGTCCGCTTCGACGGTTATGCGATTGCCTCACGTGTTTTTTTCTCGATGGTCGCAGGCACAATGACCTCACCGTCGACCTGAGACAAGGAAATGACCTCGCAAGACACGTTTTGGCGCACCAACCCTGCTACCTGCCCCAGGTTCATCTCCGGAACAACGATCTTTTCTACATTCTTTCCCAGCTCAAATATCGCCTTGGCGGGAAACGGCCAAAGGGTGACAAGACGAAGAAAACCGACCCGCACGCCGCTGTCTCGAAGCGCTTTGACCGCGCTCAAAGCCGCGCGTCCGGTAAACCCGTAAGCCAGTACAACCACGTCCGCATCCTCCAAATAGCGCCCATCCATGACTGCCAGCTCATCGGTGTGATCAAGAACCTTTCGGTTTATCCTTTCTACGAGTCGCTTGTGATGATCCGGATGGTTGACTTTGCGAAATCCCCATTCGTCATGGGTCGAACCCGTCACCAAAAGGTTGGCGCCATCTCCAAAGACCGGCATGGGGGCGACTCCGTCGGGCAAATCACTCCCGAACGGCGGCTTGGTGATATCCCGATTGCGCACCACCGGCTCAACCTCCCGGCGAAGAACCAAAGTCTCCCGCAGATGACCGACACTCTCCTCCGCCATGATAAATGTCGGCACCCTATAGGCATGGGCCAATCCAAACGCTTTGATGGTAAGATCATGCATCTCCTGCACCGACCAGGGACTCAGGGCGATGGGACAATAATCGCCATGGGAGCCATAGCGCACCTGCAGTATATCCCCACTGCCGACTCGGGTGGCTTGTCCGGTACCCGGACCCGCCCGCTGGACATCCACCACCACACAAGGTGTTTCCGTGATAGCCGCATAACCGATTCCCTCCATCATCAGGCTCAAACCCGGACCCGAGGTGGCCGTCATGGCCTTCGCTCCGGCCCAGCTCGCCCCGATCACCGCGGAAAATGATGCCAACTCATCTTCCATCTGAATGAAAACCCCGCCCCTTTTTGGTAACTTACGGGCCAGCGTTTCCATGATTTCGGAGGATGGAGTGATGGGGTAGCCGGCGTAGAAATCACACCCGGCAGCCAGAGCTCCTTCGGCCGCTGCTTCGTTTCCGGTCAAGATAACCGATTGGAGGGATTCTGTCTGGGAGGTGGGTTCGAACTTTTTTGACTCAATGGTTTTTTTCATGCAAACGACCTCGCGAACCACGCATGGAAGACTTCCGTAGATACGGGCGCATAATCTACCGCCCAGTCGATGCGATTGCAAGCCAAACTACGATTTTCCTTGAAATAGGTTTTAGACCTTTGGTATAGGCGGAAGCATGAATGCGAAAACTCTGTCAAAAGAATTACTGGGAAAAACCATCCAACAAACCAAGCTTCCCGGAGTCACTGCGCCTACCAGGGGCAAAGTGCGTGATATCTACGATTTGGGAGATCGACTGCTTCAGATCACCACGGATCGGATCAGCGCATTCGATGTAGTATTGGGTACGATACCCTGCAAAGGTCAAGTGCTCAATGCCATCGCCAACCATTGGTTCGGGTTGACGAAAAATTTGGTGGAAAACCACCTACTGGCCATCCCGGATCCATGCGCCATCGTAGTACGTAAACTCTCACCGTTACCCGTCGAGGTTGTGGTAAGAAGATACTTGACCGGCAGCCTTTGGAGGGAATACGAGAAAGGTGTTTACGATATCTACGGGCTCACTTTACCAGCCGGAATGCGGCAGGACGAACGCTTTGTCGAGCCGATCATAACTCCGACCACCAAAGCCGAGCAGGGTGAGCATGATGCTCCGCTTACCGATCGGGAAGTGGTTTCAAAAAACCTGGTTGACGTGGATCTGTGGACCCAAGTGAAAAAGGTCGCGCTGGATTTGTTCGCGTATGGAGAGCAAGAAGCCGCCCGAAATGGATTGATCCTGGTGGATACGAAATACGAGTTCGGTTTGGACAAAGACAAGCTCTACCTCATCGACGAAGTGCATACCCCGGATTCCAGCCGCTACTGGGAGCAATCGATGTACCGGGAGAGATTCGAACAAGGAGCAGCCCAGAAAATGTTGGATAAAGAAAATATCCGTCAATGGCTGCTGCAGCGGGGTTTTTCGGGCCAAGGACCAGCTCCGGAGCTGACCGATGAAGTACGCCTCGAGTTGAGCCAAACCTACATGAATCTGCAGAAACGTCTTACTGGATCCGAGACGGAAATCCCAACCAACGATCCTCACGAAAGACTCGTCGAAAACCTACGGAAATCGAAAGTCCTTTAGATTCTCTATCCCGTATGCATCATCCCCGCGAAGGCCTGGGGCTGAGCCTGCGTGTGTGCCGCCCGAGCGATGACAAGGTAGGCCGAGGTTTGTATCGAAATCTTGATTTTTACGTGAAGACAGGTGAAAGATATTCGCAGGATTGGTGAAAATGATAAATCATATTTTATCTTTGGAATCGACGCCTTTCTGCTGCAGCTTGGCGCGTACGGCATCAGGAACCACATTTCGAATATCCCCTCCGAAGTAAGCCACCTCCTTCACCGTTTGTGAGCTGATGTAGAAATGCTCCTGGCTGGTCATCATGAAAATGGTCTCCAAGTCCGGCGCCAATCGACGATTCATATGAGCCATTTGAAACTCATTTTCAAAATCGCTCAAGGCCCGCAAACCTCGAATGATGATGCGGGCCCGTTTTTGTTTGGCATAATCGACCAACAATCCGCTAAACGCATCTACTTCTACCCCTTTTACCCCTAACACCGAATCGCGTATCATCTCCAACCGCTCTTCCACCGTGAATGCGGGGGTCTTGCGTACATTGATGGCAACCGCAACAACCAACTTTTCAACCACATGCAAGGCTCGATGGACAATGTCGAGGTGGCCACAGGTAAACGGATCGAAAGAGCCTGGATAGATTCCCATTTTCATCAGTAAGGTTCTCCTTGTTTGCATGCATCGTTACTGTCTCAACACCCCATTTTATAAAACTATCTCTTTTTTCTGACTGATTACCGCCAGTAAACAAAGCCGATTCGACGCAGACAAATTAGTAAAGCTGTAGTCAATTGTCAACTCAACTGTTTTTTATGAGCATTCTTTGCAACAATAGATATGTATACAGGAATCTCCGTAGGTCCTTCGTTTCAGAAGTTGCAGGCATCCGACTTGTTCGGGCAGTGTCAGAAACCTCTCACTCTCAAAAACCACATGACCACTCCTTGCAATCCAATCCGACCGGGCGATGGTATCCAGCGTTTCAGCCAAAAGGCCTTTCTTGTAGGGTGGATCCGCCAGGATCAAATCGAATGGAGCCCAGGGATCCGGACGGCTCAAATACTCTGATACTCTACAACCCTCCAGGCGCGCCCGTTGCAGCAGATCGCATCGTTCTAAATTCTCACGGGTGATGACCAAAGCAAGCTTATCTTGATCGACAAAAACCGCTTTTTCAAAGCCTCGACTGAGAGATTCGATCCCCAAGGCACCGGTTCCCGAAAACAAATCCAAAGCTTTTTCACCCATAAAGTCCGGACCTAAAAGATTGAAAACAGACTCGCGGGTACGATCGGATGTCGGGCGGATTTTCCCGCCCACCGGCAGCTTCAGCTTACGCCCCCTTAGGCTTCCTCCAACGATCCTCATGGGCTAAAGTACTCTAAAAGGCGTTGTGCGGTCATTTTTTGCTTCAGTCGATCCAACCAAACCAGTGATTCTATATACACAAACGCTTCTTTCTTTTCGGGATCCGATCCAACCATCTCCATCCTCGCAGGATCATGGAATCGATCCCCACCGATGAGAACCTTGACCGGGGTTTGCCTAAGACTTTCACTCCCAATGTGTTTCGTATCCCGCCAGCCCACCGCGCCAAAACCAATCATATGCCGCCACTGTACGGCGCGCTCAATCGCCACAGCTCCCAATTCGTCGGGTCCCGGCGCCATGACGATGGTCGACTCCTTCCGATATCTATTCATGGCCTCGAGATGTTCAGGCTGGATATTTTTCGGCAACCGTACCACCACCCCTAAATCGAAGTCCAACACGGGTTGCAGCAATTCAACTACGGCACTCGACACTTGGGATGCACTGCAACGGCTCAAATCCAATCCCACCGAAGTAAATCCCGCTTCGATGCATCCAGCAATATGATCTCTGACGGCTTCAAAATCAATCCGCAGAGAAGCTTGAATGGGGGGCTCTTGAACATGTAAAAAAAACGGCGGCGCATTCGGAACCTGACCGACCGACTCCATGACAAGGCGAAAATAATCCCTGGGTGAATATTTCTGTTTAAGCTTTTGTCGATCGGCAGATGTCGGTTGCATGGTCAATCCAACAAACACTCTGCGATGAGCAGCCGCCCGAATCACGCCAACCATTGCAGCGCCGTCGTTTACGGCAGGCGCCCATACGAGACACCCGGGCAAGCTCAAAGCAGCTTGAAAAAAATTCCGCCCGTTGAGCAATAAAACACCCTCTCTGATATCGAATTGTTGCACAACATTTGGAGGTCTGAAAGGCAACAGGGCATCATATGCCATGATTAACCCTCATTGTTCAAAAACCTAGACTGTTCATATTACGTTTTAAACATGTCCAAATACAGGTTCAAGACCTGAGGAAACGCTTTGACCCGAAAAGTCAAGGCTACCTCCTGGGGCTCAAAATCGCTCTCTTCCAAAAATGCCACCAGCTGCTCGATGATCTTTTTTACTTCTTGGATTTTTTCATCGGCTTGCGGAAGTTGTTCTCCGTCCAATTTTTCATTGAGCTGATCGCTGAGTTCGTAAAACTTCTCTGATCCCTCTCCCAGGCGGTTTTCGAAATAGAGGCTCCACATCCGCTCCAATTCTTCTTCCACTCTGGGGCGATTCTGCTCATAGCAGAGTATTTCGAGCTTAGGCAACAACTCCTTGAGCTTGGTCTGTCTCGGAATAGCTGTTCTGGCCGCCTCGTTCATCCGCAAGATGACATTCTTGCTGCCCAGGTGTTTCACCATGGGAAGAAATGCATCCTGAAAAAGTTCACGGGGTACGCGATCTCGCAATTGCTGCATGCCGTATCTCCTTGTCGATAAAGCCACTTCCTCCATCCAATGGCAAGAGATTGCCACAACACCATGCAATCCACAACTGTAGAATGCATTGAGCAACCTACCGCACCGGAACCGAACATCATCCTGCAGGAAAAGATTGAACTCTACCTTGAAAAACATTATAGCTGTTGGTCGGAGCGAATATCCATGACGGTTCGGCAAATCAGCAAACCTGTATACCAAAAGATTTTGGAGATCCCAGATACCATCAAGTTCTCAATCACATTACCCTTACGGATGCAGGATACGGATCGAAGTCTGCATGCCAATCCAGTCAGCCTGTTGGGTATTATGCAGGAAGCCGCCATTCTCCATTCTGAAACGGTCGGCCGCGGTCTTGCCTGGTTGACCCAACGGGGATTGGGTTGGATCGTGGCACAAATCCGATCGGTCGTCTTCCAAATACCCGTCTGGAGACAAGAAATCCGAGCGGCAACGTGGTTTTCCGACATCAGCAGCGTATTGTGTCGCAGAGAATTTTTGCTTACGGACAAGCATGACCAACCTCTTCTGGCGGCTTCAAGCCTTTGGAGCTGCATTCGCGCTTCTACGAGAAAAGCCGTTCGACCACCTCCCGAATTGGTATCCGCTCATCCCGTCTATCCCTATCGTACTCTGAACGTGCCTTTCAGGCGGCCGATTCGGCTACACGAGAACCATGAAACCTGGAAATCACTTTTTTCGGCCCGGCATCGACACATAGACTTCAACGGCCATGTCAACAACCTCACCTACCTGGAATGGATTATGGAATCTTTGCCGGATACCTTCGTGGCATCCCACTCTCTTAGAGAAATAAATATTCGTTTTCATAGAGAAATAAATCCAGGAGACCAGATCGAAGCTTGCGCCGCCGGGATCGATGAATCCAATAGCGGCGCCCAGCGCATCGCTCACGAGATATGCCTTTGTCACCCCAAACACTTGACCCTGGCATCGGCCGAAACCATGTGGCAAACCGATTCGCACCCCATATCTTTGACGGAACCCGTCAACCAAGAAATCGCCTGACAATACCGACCTACATCAGAAAACCGACGAATACTTGTTCTATGGGTAAAATCCAACTTGCTGACCGAGAATGCAGTATAAATTTTTTTTTCAAATTTCCTGACATCGTATCGATTGAGCTGGTATGATATAAAGTTAATCCGTTGTAATAATCAGACTCGTGTTCACCGCATAACCGTCATTTTGCAATGGAACTTGGGGATAATGCTGTTGATTGGTTTTGTTGACTCGTAAATACAGACTGCCGCCAAAGGTACCAAAGAGACCATGAACGTATTGTTGGTCGAAGATGACGACATTTTCAAGCGTTGCTTGCGGACGAATTTCCAAAAAAATCCCGGCACCGCCGAGTTTACCATCTCGGAAGCATCCAATGGAGATGAAGCCGTACAAATTCTCGAAAAACAACCTATCGATGTCATGATCACCGATCTCGAAATGCCCAAGATGGACGGTTTTGAGCTGCTGGCATATACGATCGCCAACCACCCGGGAATCCCCGTGATTGTCATGACCGGATTTTCCTCTCCCACCGTCGAAGAAATGGTACGCGGCCGCGGGGCTGTCCAGTACCTCGAAAAACCATTTTCTTTTGATGTTCTAGTAGAAAAAATCCACACCCTCAAAAAAAACACGGCTGAAGGCTCGATTCAGGGCATTCCTCTGGCGGATTTCCTTCAGGTTATCGAATGCAGCCGTAAAACATGCACATTAAGCGTCAAATCAGGAGACAAAAAAGGAACTCTATATTTTAAAAATGGACAACTCCTGGATGCGGAGACCGGCAATTTAAGCGCCCGAGAAGCCGCTTATTCGATTGTCTGCTGGGATGACGTCCACATTGAAATCTTGAGTAAATGCCGAAAGCAAAAAAACTCCATCAACTCGCGCATGCAACACATTCTCATGGAAGGATTTCGTCTCAAGGACGAACAATCCCGCAACCGCAAGCTTCCGGCGCACGAACCAAAACCTTCAGACCAGAAATCAGCTCAATCCAAAGCCAACAAGAACTCGAAACCCCGAAGCCTGAAAACGCTGAAAAACACCCAAAAAGATCAGATCTGCGAGCTCATGCTGCAATTGAAGAGATTGGATGGATTTCTGGGAGTCGGCGCCTTCAGCTCCGCCGGTGAGTTGCTGGCCGAAGTGGGATACGACAGCAATCGGCTGACCGAGTTGAGTGCCTTGGCGAACGAAACTCTGTTAAAATCACAGCAAGCTTCCGAGTTGATCGGAGTCGGGCGCAGCAACATGATCCACATCATTGCGCCTACAGCCCATGTCTTGATGCGATGCATCAACAACCAGCCCGATACCCAAGCGACCACGCTCCATGAATATGGATTGCATCTGCTTCTAACTTTTCAGGGTGAGGGGAACATTGCTATCGCAAAAATGCAATTTGAAAAAATAAGCCACGAAATCAACGACTTGCTGTCAACTTCATAAGAAACCAACCTAGACCCGATTATCCCGGGAAAGATCTTTGCACGATCAATTACAAATGAATCCGGTTTTTC
This sequence comes from Myxococcota bacterium, assembly GCA_041560255.1. GTDB lineage: Bacteria > Myxococcota > B64-G9 > B64-G9 > B64-G9 > JBFFBT01. Next base: position 10,589 of record JBFFBT010000043.1, read on the forward strand.
CAGCTCGACCATATCGATTTCTTGACTCGTTTGGCTGTCTTCACACCAGAGACATTCTGGGACGAGGCAACCCGTAACCTTTTTAGGGTCCACCTACCTCTACCGGATGCTTGTACGGCGATGTCGAACAAATCCAATGCTTCCGGAAAATAACTCCTGCGCATCAAGCTTCGAGGTAAAGATCCCTTTCTGGGCAGGCTGAACAATCTCTTTTGACTGACGACCAATTGCTGAACCCGTTCAGCTTCCCATTTGGGTAAACGAACCCGCTCGACCAATCGGCATAACAGCTCCTGTGCAACTTTTCCCGTCGCGGCCTGAGAGTGTTCCAGGTCATAACAATCTCCACCGTTTCGCGCCGCATCCAAGATCGGATGAAGCAGCATACAGGAGAGTAAAACAGCATTGCTCAACCAATTCTTGTCCTTTTGGTCCAACACCTGTAAAAAAGCGAACAAACCCGCGCCTGGATTGCGCTCTTCATCCCTCTCCGGTGACCGAGCCAAGTAGTGCGCAATCTCGGGCAAAATGACCTCCATGGAGCATGACTCCCATAGGATTTGAAAACACTTTTCCGCTCCGCCACACCTCAACATGCGCAGTATCTCCTCCAACAATCTGGGCGGCGCGCACTTTTGTAGATCCCAGCGGTGCATCACCATGGCTTGCCAGGTATCCCTTTCTATGACAAAGCCAAGCCGACCGGCAAACTTTATAGCCCGGAGAATACGAACCGGATCCTCTCTCACCCGAATATCCGCCGGACCGATACAGCGAATCGTTCGGTTTACCAAATCTTCCAATCCACCTACATGATCCACGATGGTTTGGTTGAGAGGATCGTAATACAAGGCATTTATTGTAAAATCACGGCGATAAGCATCTTCATACTCATTACCGAAAACATTATCGGAAAAAATGAAAAGATCTTCATCATTGCGCCGGTCCGCCCCCGCACGAAAAGTGGCCGTTTCGATGATCTTGCCCCGAAAATGGATATGCGCCAGCCGAAATCTTCGTCCAATCAACCGGCAATTACGAAAAATTCTACGGATCTCATTGGGGCGGGCGGATGTGGCGACATCAAAGTCTTTTGGAAGGCGGCGTAACATCATGTCCCTGACACACCCACCTACCAAAAAAGCCTTATGTCCAAAATGACGCAGGCGTTTGATGACCTTGATGGCATCCGGGTCGATACTGGACGGATCGATACACCGAGTCGGAACCTCGGCGGGCTCTTGATAGACATGCTTTACCGTCGCATTCACGGTGGAAGGACCACCCAATTTCATGGGTATTGAATTTACACTTTTTTTCCCTGGTTTTGCAAGTGTACACTTTGGGTGATTTTACAAATGCTGAAAATACAGATCCGAATGCCTTTCATGGTGTAAACCCACACTCCTTCCCGCAATCCAACCCCTAACAAAACACCCGGTAGTTCACTTTCATGGAACCCATGAACAAAAAAGATCGACCTTTTGAAATAAAGCTTTTCTAAAATACACCCTAACTATACGTAATATAATAATTATTTTACATTCAAAAGTTCTTGACAAGCATCTGCAAAACATCATAGTTTGACGCCGAATCGAGTCGATTCGAATGCTTCGGGCTTGGTTCGCATATAAATCATTTTGATTGGGAGATAGCCTCCCAGATATAAAGAGAGGTGCCAACATGACAGACGAAAAAACTTCCGAAAGCCTGTTTCCCCCCACAGAAGAACAGTCCAAGAAAGCTTGGATCAGCTCGATGGATCAATACAAGAAAATGTACCAACGTTCTATCGATGATCCGGATGGATTTTGGGCCGAACAAGCTGAAAACTTTCACTGGCATAAGAAATGGACAAACATCCGATCGTATTCGTTCAAAGACGATGTCTACATCCGTTTTTTCGAGGGAGCCCAAACCAACATCACCTACAACGCCTTGGATAGGCATGCCGCCGGTGAGCGTAAAGACAAAACGGCCATTATTTGGGAAGGCAACGAACCGGGAGAGAACCGAAGCTTCACTTACGCTCAACTGAAAGACGAAGTATGCAAGTTTGCCAATGTTCTCAAATCCATCGGAGTCAAAAAAGGCGATCGCGTCAGCATCTACATGCCTATGGTGCCCGAGTTGGCTATTGCCATGTTGGGGTGCGCCCGGATCGGCGCCATGCATTCGATCGTTTTCGGCGGATTTTCGGCCGAGTCCCTGGCCGACCGAATCCTGGATTCGACATGTACGGTTCTCATCACCGTAGACGGAAGCTACCGGGGCAAAAAACCGATCCCGATGAAAACCAGCGCAGACAAGGCCATGGATCTTTGTGCAAAACGCGGCCATGAAGTCAAGCACTGCATCGTAGTCGAAAGAGTCGGCCAGGAAAAAGGCATTACCGCACCAATGAAGGCGGGTCGTGACAGCTGGTGGAGCGATCTGATGAAAGACGTATCAGTCGACTGCCCACCCGAATGGATGGACTCCGAGGATCCTCTGTTTATCCTCTACACTTCCGGCTCGACGGGCAAACCCAAGGGAGTCTTGCACACAACCGGCGGGTATATGGTGTACACCGCTACGACCTTCAAATACATATTCGATTATCACGATGAAGACATTTACTGGTGCACCGCCGATATAGGTTGGGTAACCGGTCATAGCTACATCATTTATGGACCATTGTGCAACGGCGCCACCAGCATCATGTTCGAGGGCGTTCCAACCTATCCCGATGCGGGACGTTTCTGGGATGTGGTGGACAAACATAAAGTCAACATTTTCTATACTGCTCCGACAGCTATCCGTGCGTTGGCGAGAGAAGGTGAATCACATGTCAACAAACGCAAGCTCGACAGCCTCAGATTGCTTGGCTCAGTAGGCGAACCCATCAATCCCGAAGCGTGGATGTGGTACCATCGGGTAGTCGGAAAAGGACGTTGCCCGATCGTAGACACCTGGTGGCAGACCGAAACAGGCGGTATCTTGATTACTCCGCTTCCCGGCGCCACAACTTTGAAGCCCGGATCGGCTACATTTCCGTTTTTCGGCGTCAAGCCGGCAGTGCTCGACGACAAGGCCAACGAGCTTTCTGGTGAGTGCGAGGGTATGTTATGCCTGAAAGAGCCCTGGCCTGGAATGATGCGAACGGTATATGGAGACCACAACAGGTTTGTGGAAACCTATTTCAGCATGTTCAAGAATTATTACTTCTCGGGCGACGGATGCCGCCGGGATAAAGATGGATACTACTGGATCACGGGCCGCGTAGATGATGTCATCAATGTTTCCGGACACCGTATGGGAACCGCCGAAGTAGAAAGCGCACTGGTCAGCCATGCCGATGTCGCCGAGGCCGCAGTGGTAGGCTTCCCCCACGACATCAAGGGCCAGGGTATTTATGCTTACGTCACCCTGAATGCAAGCGTTTCCAAATCCGACCAACTGAAGAAAGAGCTGGTTGCCCACGTAAGAAATGAAATCGGACCGATTGCCACACCGGATGTGATTCATTGGGCCGACGCACTTCCCAAAACCCGCTCCGGCAAGATCATGCGCCGTATTCTACGAAAAATCGCCGCCAACGAAACTGAAAGCATCGGCGACACCTCGACTCTGGCAGACCCGAGCGTGGTAGAAACCTTGATTCAAACCTACGGCAAGTAAACCACGAAAGTATCTACTCCCATCCATCCAATCTACAGAACCCTAAAATCGAAGTTTGCCAAACAACCATACTAAAGGTTGTTTTCGCCGGCTCGTTTACATACCGGCACGCTCATCTATGTGTATGTCATCCTTTGTTTTGGTCCCCCCTACGCTTCATGCGGGGGTACTTCGGGCAATATTCTCGACAGTCGAGGAGCAATTTATCCATCGGATATTTCTACCACCGGAAATCCGGGAAATTTTCGATTTGGATCGAATGTCGTGGTGACCTCCAGAGAAGCCACCGGATAGGTGCAGTTTCGTTGAGAAAAAACTCCGGCCGGCCTGAAATTTCCACATTCCCGCGTTCCCATCAAAGGAAGACGCAGCGAAACATCCGTTGTGGCCAGGTTATGATTGATCACCCCATATCCGAGACCTTTGGCGCAGATTTCGAAGCGACTTTTGTCCCGAGTGAAAACCGAAGACACATAAGAATAGCGGTTGCGATTGGCCAATCGTACAGCCTCGTCGGCATCCGATACCGCAACCAAAACAACATCCGGACCAAACGACATGCCTTCGGGGCTGATTGCATCGATGCTGTCTGGTTTTTCAATGACATGCACCGCCGGACCCAGAAAGTATCCCGGCCGATCGGTTTTTATCGGACTGCCGGTGATGATTGACTCCGTGCCTAGACGCTCGAGTTGTTGTTGCCTGTCGAGAAAACGTACTCTGGCCGATTCGGTTAAAACCGGTCCCATAAAAACATCTTCATCGAAAGCATATCCGACTTTCAGCTTCGTGGTCGCACTGACAAAGGCTTCTAAAAACTTTTTGAAGATCGATCTCTCAACCAGAATGACTCCGGTAGAAGTGTACTGTTGACCGGTGGTCAAAAAGGAGCCCAAAACGGTCTCGAACACGGCTTGCTCGAGCAAGGCATCATCCAACACCAAAGCCAGATTCACCCCGCCGATCTGGAGAGTCACCAACTTGAACAATTGATCGTGGGTGGCCTGCAGAATTCTTTTCCCGGCGGGTTGTGATCCGGTGAACATGACCCCTTCAACATCCATATGGGCCGCCAGATCAAGTCCGATAGCGGCGTCACCTTGAATGAGGTTGAATACTCCCGGTGGAATATCTGCCAAATCGAACATGCGGGCAATGAACTGACCCGTGGCGGGAACCAACTTCGATGGTTTGAAGACCACGGTGTTGCCTGCCAATAAGGCGGGAATGATATGTCCACAGCTAAATCGCACGGGAGATGCGGCCGATCCGAGTACCGCGACGACACCAATGGGTTTGAATCGGCAATAGCCTTCGACTCCCCAACGAACCTCACCAACTTTAAACGGGCTGACGGATCGGATACCTTCTCGGATCTCCGTCTCCACCTGCTCCTCAACCTGCATGACTTCCTGCCGGGCCTCCCACAAAGGTTTACCCGTCTCTGTAGAGATTAATGCAGCCAACTCGTCTCGATGGTTGAATACCTGGGCGGAAAATTTTCGCAAGGCGTTTGCCCGCTGCACCTGAGTCAGGTCACTCCACGCAACCAAAGCCTTTCGAGCAGCATCTACGGCCCCATCAACATGTGAGGCATTTACTGAAAAACTTCCAATACGATATCCCGCATCACCGGGATCCTTGGACACAATCTTTCTATCGGCCCCACGGGAACGAACAAACTTACCTCGAATGTAGTCACCCAATACTTTCACCGTATGCATTCAATCCCCTCGCAAACCTTCAAACAACCTGCCAAGTGTACATGAATTCCATCAAGAAAAAAACTTCCCGATTCATGAGGCCGCCCATAATTCGACCGTCAGGGTTCATGGTATCAAGCACCCACCCAAACGGTTGCGGGGATAATGGATATATCCAGCGTATTCTGTGTAGATCTTTCTCTGTTGGAAAACAGACGGGAAATCCGGCTGTACGCTATGGCAAGAGCAGCTTCTTGTTACAGAGACCGAGAGTCATATATAAAAAGATACAACCGGTTACGGTTTTTGATGTTGTACAAAAAAGAGATTTTGACGCGGAAAAGAGGTATAAAACAGTTGAAATTCGACACATCTTCCAACCGAGAGGAAAACATGCGCGCGGTAATACAGAGGGTTACGAGAGCCAGGGTGGTGGTCGAAAACAAGACGGTCGCCTCGATACACCACGGATTGGTGGTGTTACTGGGTGTTGGTTTCAGAGATACTCCCAAGGATGTCGTCTGGATCGCCGACAAGATCATGCATTTACGCATCTTTGCTGACGAACACGGAAAGATGAATCGATCTTTGATTGATCTAAAGGGTTCGATCATCGCAGTCAGTCAGTTTACATTGTACGGAGACTGCAGAAAGGGTCGCAGACCATCCTTTGGAGACGCCATGGAACCGGACAGGGCCAAGCAACTGTGTGATATGTTTCAACAGCAGGTCGAGTCAAAAGGAATCGCCTGTAAAACCGGTATTTTTCAAGCACATATGCTCGTGGATCTTTGCAATGACGGCCCGGTGACTTTCTTGTTGGATAGTGAGATCTCCAGGCGTCGAAGCACCGGAGGATTTACAGATCCGATACAATCCTCGGATGAGATTTAAAACGAACATTGAATATTTTGCTCATACGTGGTAGGAATATAGGTATGACAAAACTATTTCCAATCGATAAAAGGGCGCCTGCCATGAAAAAGGAAGAAATCGTTCAGATCATCACCCAAGCCTCAGGCATCAGTAAAGCCAACATCAACCGCTTCTACGACAACTTGGTGGACTTGGCGAAAAAACAACTCAGCACGGATGGCGAGTTTACCTTTCCCGGATTGGGTGTCCTGCGGGTAAAAGAGCAACAGGCCAGAGATGGCCGCAATCCAAAGACGGGTGAACGCATAAAAATACCCAAGAAGAAAGTAGTTCGATTCGGTGCCTACAAAAACCTCAAAGAGCTTCTCAATCCCGCCGATACCACGGGTGAAACCAGCGGAGAGACCGGAGAAAGCTGATTCGGTATACTCCCATACAACCTCGAGATCAATCCCAGGACAACTGCAGAGTGGTAAGAGGATTGATGATACCTACCTGCTCCATGATAAAGGCGTGATCTCGGAAATATCGCTCTCGTTCCAAAATCTCTTGCATCTTGGAAGTAGGAGCATCGCCGGTAACAAACATATACAAGACAATCAGCTCAATCACCTCGTCAATCTCTTGAGGCGGCAGAGCCTGGATTTTCTCGATCAAATTGCCTCCCAGATGTGAACACAATTTTTCGAGATGCTTGACGGCATTGGATTCTAGTTGTGTGAGAGCTTCGTTTTGTAAGACATCATCCGATTTTTCGAAATGCAACGGATCCGCCTTGATACCGTATTTGGGCTGGGCGACACAGGTTGTATCGCTGGTAGAAGCAGACGCTGAAAGCTGCTCTGCTATCAGCATATTCTTCATTTTATCCCAGGCTGTCAACCGAGCCTCGGTTTGAGCAATTCTGGTGACTTTGGTCACCTTGTAGGAATGCATGGCATAAATGGGCTCGTGCAGCTTTTTCGGTGTCTCTGCAAGCTTGCGACGTAATGAATTGACTTGTTTGTGTATATCTGAAAGCCTGCCTTGGTTTTCACGCTGTTGCTTTTCGGCTTGCAGCAGGCGGTTGCGCAACTTCTCTTCATCTTCTTCCGGACCGGCGTCTGCAAAAGCCTGCCGGTAGGCGCGAATGTTTTGGGCATCCAAATCCAAACGAGCCTGCAATTCGTCGATTCCGGTTTTTCCTTCTTCAATTTGGGCTTCCAATTTGAATACCTCCGGGTTATCAATCTTTCGGGTGCCTGACCGATACTTCTGTTCGAAATCGGAATCCTGTCTTTCCGTTCGATAGTCCAACTTGCGCAGGTTCAGTTTGACAAAAAGATCCTGCTTGGTTTTCTTCTCGAAACGTAATGCGGGGCACAATCGGACGGCCGATTGTTTGATGCGATCGGCCAGGCTTTCAGTCGAAAAGATCCATTTATTCCTGGACCACACCAACTGCAAATCCACGCTGGTGTGCGCTTTTGCGCGTAGGCTCGAACGGGCTTCGGCTTCCAGACTGCCCGTATCTTTGTAATTACCTACCAATTTTCTGATCATGGCCAAGACGACCAGGGAGTTGCCGGGTTGCTTTTTCTCTTGCCAGCTCGAAGCCAATCGATACAACTCATCGGCCCAATCCAGTTGGATCTTCTTGCTGATTTTCTCAACATATTCATATGCGCTCAGATACTCCAGCAACTGGTCCATCAGGAAAAAGGAGTCCTTGATTTTTCCTTCTCTTAAAAAATCCTTCCCCCCTTGCATAAAACGATAGGCGAGTTTTTCTATGGTCAAAGCGGCGGTCGGCTCTCCGGCCCCATATTGCAGGACTGCGCTGAACGATACCAAAGCAGTATCGTATTCCTTCAATTCCAGTAGAGAGTTACAGGCATCCACCGATCTCTCAACGAGCAGCTTACGTATTTGTTTTACCCGAATCATGAGAGTTGTGTCCTGCGGATCGAGCGAAGCAGCTTGCTGGTACTCCTCCAAAGCTTGCTCATACATCTCGGCTTTCATCAACTCATCCCCACGTTGCAACCTCAACGAAGGCGCTGAGCAATGCATCCATCCAACCGAAACCAATCCCGCAATCCAAATGGTGATCAACTGGTTTTTCACGTTCGATACCCCCATTGTGAAAAAAAGCTCACTCCGACTCTTCGATCTTGCCTAGATCGTCGGCTTGATTCAGCTGTTGTGTCAAGACCTGAATTTGTTCCACATACTGTTCCAATTGAGCCTCGATATCGGTGATTCGTTGTTGTTGATTTTGCGAACGCCTTTCCGACTCTTCCAGGAGTTGCGATTTCTCGTAGCTCGATGCGAGATCCTTTTCGATCCCCTCCAACTTTTGCTCGAGCCGCTCGATTTGCCCGCGCAACTTCTCTTTTTCATTATCGGCGGCATCCAACTGCTCGGACATCTGAGAAATCTTCTCTTTTAATACACGCTCATGCTCCCCGGCCTGCTCTCTTTCCCGCTCGACTGAATCCAACCACCCGCGATGCTCTTGCCTGAGATTGTCGATCTCTTCCTTGGCAAAACGACTCTGCTTTCTTTCTTCCTCCAGCGCATTGCGGGCATCGAGCAATTCTTGCTCGAATCGTATCGCTTGTTGCTGTTGTTTTTCCAATTCCTCCTGTTGCCGGCCTATTTCCAACTCGGCCGTCCGGGCTTCATCACGGTAGGTTTCGAGAGACTGCAAGGTCGATTTCATCTGTTGAAGCGAGTTTTCCAATTCGGTGTTTTGTTGCGTAAGCCCGTCCATCTCTTTTTGCAAAGCATCCAATTCATTTCGGGAATTTTCCAAAGCTTTCTTTTGGGATGCGTTTTCTTCCCGGCTGCTTTGCAAATGTCGGGTAAGTGTATCGCTTTGCAGGTTTCTTTCATGCTCACTCTTCATCAAATTTTCGCGCAGCTCACGCTCCACCTTTTGCCATTGCTGTTGCTCGGTCCTAAGATGCTCCAAGTCATCCTGCAATTGTTGGTTGATTTCTTTCGAGCTCATGGCTTCATGGGTCAAGCTATCTACTTTTTCCATACAGCCCTTGAGTTCCCGGTTGTGGTTTTCGAGATCGAATTGAGCCTGAGACAATTTTTCCTGCAATTTTTCTTCGTTGTCCCTGGAATCATTCAATCTACTCTCCATCTCCAAATTATCGGATTCCAGTCTCTCGTAACGTTGGATTTGATCGGACAGGGTATCTTGCAGCTCGGTGACTTTATCGGTCTGGCGGTCCAACCGCTCTTGCACCACCGCAAGCTCTCTTTCTTTTTCTCCCAACCGCGCTTTTTGCTCTTTTTCGAGACGTTCCCACGCAACCGCCTGAGTCTCGAACCGCATCAATCGATCGTTGGCCGACTGCTCCTCCTGTCTTGCAGATTGCAGCGCACTCTCAAGCTTGTTTTTTTCCAGATCGAACGCCACAAGCTTTTGCTCCAATGAGAGCTTGTTTTGTTGATGCGTATCCACCGCACTACGCACTCGGTCGAGTTCGGCTTCCAATTCCAATACTTTCTCGTTCAATCCAGATGCTTTTTGTGCAAGCAGCTGATTCTCTTTCCCAAGATCCTCCAGTCTGGTTCGATCCAGCTCGGACTGTTGATCGGCTCTCGTGGATTGCTCGGCACGAGCTTCGAGATCGTGTTCCAATCTGTGGATCCGAACCAGGTGTTGCTCGAGTCGGCTCTCAAATCCCGCCAGGCTTTCATCTCTGGCGGATATTTGTTTTTGCAATTCAGTGTTTTCGGCTTCCAGCCGGCTGATTTTCCGTTCAAGCTCGTCCCGCTCGGCATGTAGGCCGGACAATAGGTCTTCTGGTATAGGATCCGGCTTCTCGTCGGCATCCGTTTTTGGGTTCCCGACATTCAAAGCTGTGTTGATGATCTCGCTGGCCGGAAGTTGCACCAAAGAGTGACGATCCATGCGTAATGGTTTTCGGCCGCACGCTATCAAGTAGAATGCCGGTGATTCTTCTTGATCATCAACCAACCCGTTGTCCATCTCGAAAGACACTTCATCCGGCGCAACTCCCATACGGCCGATAGCATAACCCATGAACGGTTTTTGACTCATTACTGTCAACCGGGGAAAAAACGTCTGCAATCCGGCAAGTTTTTCCTGCAGGTTGAATGTCGCCGGATCCGAGCCGATCCCATCTCTCTGTCTGGCCCAAGTCACCGATCTGGGATTCCAAAGAGCGACCACCAAATATCCAGTCGGGTGCAATACACGTTGTATCTCGGTAAGTAAGCTCCGATCCGCATCCAACCTCAAATTGGCCCCTATCACCATATCATAGGCGCCGGTAGGCGCTTCAATCCGAATGCCGTCATAGGATCGGAAACCAACCCCCTCGATCTGCGTACGCTCGAGTGCCTTGTGAAGCAGGTAATCTTCTTTTTCAATGCCAAGCACTTCCGAAGCTCCACATTGATGCAGATACATCACTCCACTACCATCGCCGCAGTCTATCTCGATGATACGCTTTCCCGTAACGAGCGGTTCCAAAAAGGAATATCTAGGGAGAATATCCCCCCAGAAACAATCCGAACTATAAAGCCGCATCTTCCATCCTCCTGAAAATCAGATAGGTTTACCATTGTATGTAACAATCAACCCGAAAATCAACTTCACCAAGAATGAAAAATACCCCCCGGGTATCTTTATTGACCGGGGATGATGGTTTTATTCGGTGTTTTCTCTGTAGATTTTCATATCCCGGACAGAGGTATTTTAGAACATATCCGGCCACATTGACAATCAGGCAGGCAGGCATGCATGATGGTCTGCAATGAAGACAAAACCACCCACCAAGAAAATTGTAAGCATTTTAGAGACATTGGTCCAACACCAGGGCAAAACCATGTTGGCCGGGATAGGTCGTGGCAATCCTTATGCAACCCTCGTTGCCACCATTCTTTCGGCCCGGGTACGCGACGAGATGACCGATCGCATCCTACCTGAGGTATTATGCCGCTGGCCGGATGCGGACAGTTTGAGTAGAGCCGAGCCTCAAGAGATTGAAAACGTGATTCGCAAAATCGGATTGTACCGAACCAAGAGCAAGCGACTCGTGAATGTGGGCAAAGCCCTGGTCCGGGATCACCAAGGTACAGTTCCGGACAACATGGAGGATCTGATCAAGCTGCCGGGAGTCGGCAGAAAGACCGCAGGCTGTGTGGTTGTGTATGCATTCGGGGGCGACGCACTCCCGGTCGACACCCACGTACATCGCATCTCCAACCGAATGGGTTGGATCAACACAACCAACCCAAGCGCCAGCGAAAAGGCTCTTTATCGGGTTGTACCCCAAGAATGGTGGTCTCGGGTCAATGATCTCTTGGTGTATCACGGCAAAAACACCTGCCTTCCGATACATCCGCGTTGCCATCAATGCCCGGTAGCAGATAAATGCCCTTGGCCGATGCAAACCAAAGAACGAGCACCCCTGAAAAGAGATACGTCAGTCCTGTAAATACGAAGCCATCAGCTGGGCCTGATCGAACACCTTGGATCGGTAGCAACCCCAAACATTGCATATTCCCACTATGTGACTGTCCGAAAGGCTGGGAGTAAGATAGATCATGTACAACTCACCTTTATGCTCGCAGGAGCAACTGGTGAGTTTCAAAAATTGCGTCTTACAAATCGGACATGCGAGATTGATTTTGGTTCCGGCGGGATAATCGATCCTTCCCATACGGCTGTGATCTCCGTGATATGGGCTCAGGGTTACCTTGTCGGCGTCTTTACCATCATCGACCCAAAGGTCGATTCCCGGCGCACCTTCAAACAATGGGCTGTCGCTGGTGACCAGGTTGTGCCCATTGGGGCAAAACGCCTGGGTAATTTGTATGATGACGTCATCGATTTCTTTCAATTGCGTCGACGCAGAAAGCGATTGTGACCCTGCCGGGCGAAAAATCTTTTTTCGGTTGATAGATGATTTCGGCACCGTTCTTTTTCCTCTCAATCTATAAATTTGTTTGTACTATATCCAGGTCAAACGAAGCAAGCAAGTACTTCGTTTGATCTTACTCACTATGGTCACCCAAAAAAAACCGAATATATTTCATGGCATCAACGGCATTGCGGGCCTGCCTCACTTTTCCATTCTGCCCCATTCGGGTAACGACCGGGCCGGGATCGAAATCCAAAAGCACCACCGGACGGGAGTTTTTCACAGCCAGTGCAACTTCACTGAGCGTACCGCAACCTCCCGGACATGCGACCACGACGTCACTCGAAAGCACATTGACAAGATTGCGTGCATCCGAGAGCCCTGTGGCAACCGCAATATCTACATAGGTAGAGGCATGTGCAGGATCCCCACCCGGCAAAACACCTATGACCAATCCGTCGGCTTTTTTCGCCCCTCGGCCGGCGGCCTCCATGACACCCACGGGACGACCACCCGTAAGCAAAACATATCCCGCTTTGGCTATTAACGTCCCCAGCTCTTCAGCATCTCGAAGTGCCTTGTCTTCGACCACCGCTCCACCCATTACCCCTATGACCGTACGACGACCTGTTTTCGCCATTGGTCGCCTCCTCGTAGGCAGCATAGAAATAATTCGGTCGCGGAGTCAACCCTGTTGTTGTCATATGCCGCAAGGAATGATTTTCCAAATACAATAATGTTGAGGATAGGGTTGTTCTATTCCATCAGGACGTGGTAAAAGAGGTTGTTTTTGGGAAGCTGGTTGCTAATTCGAATCGAATAGAGGAAAAAGCATGAAGAAAAATTTTGATCGTTTCACAGGCACAGACAAATACATCACATCCGCGGAGCTTCGACACTCGGTCAATGTGGCCGCGGCCCTGGGAAGGCCGTTGTTGGTCAAAGGAGAGCCTGGTACCGGGAAAACCCTTTTAGCTCATGCAATTGCAGAAGACCTCAATCTGCAGCTGATCAGCTGGAATGTCAAGTCGACATCCAAAGCCCAAGACGGTCTCTATGTATACGATACGGTACAAAGACTACAAGACAGCCGCTTCGGCGATCGGGACGTATCCGACATCCGCCAATACATCCGCCTCGGCCCCCTTGGACAGGCTTTGACCGCCCCAACACAGAAAGTCTTGTTGATTGACGAGATCGACAAAGCCGATCTAGAATTTCCCAACGATCTCTTACATGAGCTGGATATGATGCGCTTTGTGGTCACCGAAACCGGCGACGAGCATGAAGCGATTTGCCGACCGCTCGTGATTATTACCTCAAACAGTGAAAAAGAGCTTCCGGACGCATTTTTACGCAGATGCGTCTTTCACTTCTTCCAATTCCCCGACAGATCGCTGATGTCGGAAATCATCAAGGTTCATTATCCCGAACTTGTACAAAAGCTCCTGGATCAATGCCTGGAGAAATTTTATTGGCTACGTTCTCTGGAAGGAATGCGCAAACGCCCCTCGACATCGGAGCTCATCGATTGGATCGGCGCGCTTGTACATGCCGGTATTACACCAGCGGAAATTTCGAAAACAATTCCGTTTTTAGGAACCTTGATCAAACGGAAAGAGGATTTGGATGTTGTGGAAGCACCCGAGCGAATGTCGTCGAAAATGAAATACCATTGGCGTTGAAAGCGACTTGATCTCTTCATGAGATTTCTGTAATTCCCGAGAGAAGGAATTCGAATGCCAAGCGATCCACAAAAGGACTGTTCGGATGGCTCTAATCCATTTATCGGTTTCTTTTATGCACTTAGAGCCAATAAAATCGCAGTTACGGTAACGGAATGGCTTGGTTTGGTGGAAGCCATGGCGCTCGGCCTCCACGGCTCATCGCTCATGGGATTCTATTCCTTATCGCGTTCCTTATTGGTGAAAAATGAGGCCCTATTCGATCAATTCGATCACGTTTTTGCTTCGTATTTCGAAGGCATTACCCAAATCGAGGAGCTTGAAAAAGATATTTGGAAATGGCTCGAAACCCCAATCCCACCTTTCCAGGTGGATCCCGAAATGCGAAAGGTCCTAGATCTTGTGGACGTAGAGCGTCTGAGACAGATGTTCGAGCAACGCCTCGCCGAACAAACCGAAAGACACGACGGTGGAGGGCGCTGGATCGGCACCGGGGGAACTTCACCGTTCGGCCATAGCGGCTATCACCCGGGCGGCATACGAGTCGGTGGTCAAGGACGGCTGGGTACGGCGGTACAAATAGCAGCGTTGCGGCGCTTCCGCGAACACCGCCACGATCTGGTGCTCGATACCCGGCAACTCAGCGTGGCGCTGCGCAAACTACGCAGCCTCACCCGAGAAGGCAGTCTCGAGGAACTGGATATCGAAGCCAGCATACAAAAAACCGCCCGCGAAGCCGGCGAGCTATCCTTGGTATTCGTCCCTCCCCGCCGAAACCACCTGAGCCTCTTGTTGGCCATGGATGTCGGGGGCTCCATGGATCCTTTTCGCCATCTGGTCAACCTACTTTTTTCGGCTGCCAACGCAGCACAGCATTTCAAGCGATTTTCGCATGTATATTTTCACAATTGCATCTATGATGAAGTTTATCTGGACGCAGCCTTCCAACAACCAATATCCACATTCGATCTCATGAAGGAATTCGATCCGGAAATTGCGGATGTCATTGACGGGATGATCAAACGTGACCGGGACGAGCGGTATCAATCGTTTGAGGACGTTCGGCAGGCAATTTTCTGGGCGATGGCCAAATTGCAGAAGACGAAGACCAAGGATCCGATCATCAAAATCCGGCGTGATGCTTTCGTCAAAACGCACGGCAAGCTCGAGCGTGAGGACTA
>JBFFBT010000044.1:0-25240 GCA_041560255.1 Myxococcota bacterium
CCAATTCCTTTTTGATCCATGTTTGGTAATTAGATCGATAATTTGGATTTTGAGTGGAAAAAGAAGCTCATATTTATGTGTTGAATGTGCCTAAAAGCGACTTTTTCAGGGACGACTATCTACCATGCTGTTTTTCGACTTGGGCTCGACCTAAAAACATCAGCGTTTAGAAAACTAATCAAATCTAAGCTTGCAATACCGGGTAATGATGCAATCAAGCTTGATGAAAATAGAATCAAAGGTTTGCATAGCCAATTGGAAGGCCGGTTGAGACCCGTCTTACGTCCAGATGATTTCCAAACATTCAACTTGACCCGGGCAATCAACTACATTAAAGACATAGCAACATCAATCGATCTAGCTTGAATCTAAAAGAGTCTGTTCCCGTAAGATCGATCATCCATCCGTGATCGATCTCGAAATCGTCAATAAACAAGGCCGTCTCGTTTTTGGATCTCGGACTTACTCTATGATTCTCACGTGTACTTTTCGATGATTTCGAAAATGTCTTGTGGTCCTCTTCGTATTGTACCAAAATGATCTTCATCCGTTCACTGATTCGATCCGAGGAGCCAAACATGCCGAACCGATTTCTTTCTATCACGTTTATTTGTTGCAGCTTGCTTTTGAGTAACCACATTGCGGCCATGGAGGAATCCAACGGTAAAAACCACGTTGTCGGCCTGAGCACGGGTATGGTCATCCCGGTCACCGATTCGAGCCTCTATGTCGGCTCTCCCGCCAACATGTTTTTCGACCGGGATCTCGGTTTGGTGCTATCGGGCAATTATTTTCACAAACTTTCACCGCACCTCTGGACCGGGGCGTACGTAGAGTTGGAAACCTTTTCAGGCGAAGACGGCGCCGAAAAGGGCATGCATTCCTCTCTGGGACTGCAATGGCTTGCTCGATATCCCGACAAGGCCTTCAGTATGCACGCCGGCGGACAGTTGAGCCTGGGAGTGATGACTTCAAACGATTGGGACAACCTGTTTGGGATCGGATACGGATTGTTTTTCGGCCCGGCGGTCGAGTTTGATAATTTCGGCCTGGCATTGTATTTTCAGACGGTCTTTCATTGGTTTCAAGGCGACAGCCCGGACGAAATCACCGCCAAAGATCCACGCATCCGGCTGCATGTATATTACTGCTTCTAAACCGCCATGACACCTCATGACGACGGCACCTTCGCTTCAGAAGCAAAAAAGTATTCGAACAACTCGTTGAAGCCGATCATCAAGCTCCTCATATTGTGAAACTCACAGATACCCTCAACAGCTCGCTTCAAATCATTTGCTGTCGAGACGACGGTAATACGAATCCTTCTAGATGTCCTACCATCATTCTTTGATGATAAAACTTTGACGCAAGTTTGACTTAACCGGCGGGGATGCGCGGATACAGCTGTAGACCAGGGAGGATAAAGCCTGCGTTTTGCAAGAAACATCGTATCAAACCATACAATTCGATAAGAAGGCTTGCATCTGAGTGTGATCTGTTGTACCTGAGAAAAAACTCATTTTTCATGGAGACGGTGAATGATCCATTTCAGATTTCGTTTGTTTGTTTTGATGCTTGCATTTTTTGTCATTGGAAAGATCAGTCCATCCGATGCAAAACCCAAATCATTGCGCATCGGAACCCTGCTCGATGGGCCAAGTGAAGGATATGAGCAGTTGTTGGATCAGATACGCAAAGAAGTGGTTCACCTGCTCGAAGGTGAGGCCGAGGTATCTTTTCCAAAACAAGGCACGCTCGTGATGGATTGGACCCAACCCAAAGTGGCATCGGGTTTGACCCGCTTATTAGAAGACCCGGGTGTCGATTTGGTCGTCACCATTGGTGCGCTCGCATCGGAAGAAGCTTGCAGCAGGAGCTCATTGGCAAAACCGGTGGTTGCTTCTTTGGTGGTGGATGCGGAGTTTCAAAAATTGCCGTTTTCAAATGGAGTCAGTGGTCGTAAAAACCTGAGCTATCTTGCAGCTCCCTGGGAGCTTGAACGGGATCTGGAAGTGTTTCGGGAAGTGGTGCCCATAAAAAAATTGGCCATCGTGATGCACGATGCCTGGCTCGAGCGCTTGTATAAAGTTCGAACCAGAGCTCAGATCAAAGCCTATATCCAGAAACAAATTAAAGAATTTGTTTTGGTTCCGGCAAGCGATTCGGCAGAAAAGGCGCTCGGCGCCATACCCAAGGATGTGGATGCGGTTTATATGATGCCCCTTGCCCAAATGAGCCAAAAGGAACTCGACAAGTTTATCATGGGTCTGATCAAGCGAAAGTTGCCAAGCTTTTCCATGGTGGGCAGATCCCATGTCGAGCGGGGAGTGCTTCTGGGCCTCAGGCCTGCAGATGACATGCTACGTATGGCAAGACAGGTGGCCTTGCATGTGCAGCGTATCTTGGATGGAGAAGACGCAGGCTCCCTCCCGGTTGCTTTTTCTTCGGGATCGCACCTTGTGCTTAACGTCAAAACCTCCCGCACCATTGGTACTTCCCCACCATATCAATTGATTCTGGAAGCTGAAAGACTGCATGATTCGGCCGGGGGCAGTGCAAGAAGGCTCGATTTGCATAAGGTGATTGAAGAAGCAACGGATGCAAATCTGGAAATTGCATTGGCCCATCAAGATGTGGTGATAGGTTCACACGAGAGACAAAAGGCCACAGCCAACCTGTTGCCTACCCTCAATCTTGAGACCATGGGATTGATGATCGACTCGGATCGGGCCAAGGCCGGTATGGGTCAAGCGCCGGAATACACCTGGACCGCCTCGCTGATTTTGCAGGAGGTGTTGGCAGAAGGAGCTTTTGCCAATCGCAGCATACAGGGGTATTTGCAAAATGCACGCAAATTGAAAGAGCAAGAAGTCAGGCTTGATATTATTGAAGCTGCGGTGCTTGCCTATCTCAATGTATTGCGGGCTTCGGTCCAGGAACGCATCCAGAAAAACAATCTTCGTTTGAGTCGTTCCAATCTGGAGTTGGCATACAAACGCTTGGCCATAGGCTCCTCCCGCATGAGTGAGGTGTATCGGTGGGAAAGCGAAATAGCCAGGCAGCGTCAAGCTGTAATCAACGCTCATTTGGCACATAGCCTGGCTGAGCTCGAGCTCAACAGATTGTTGCTAAGGCCCTTGGAAGAAGAATTTTCTTTAGAAGAAATCGGGTTGGATCAGATGGTGTTGATGGGCAAGCACAAAAACCTGCATGAATTATTGAACCATCCTTTTGCCATGAAGGTGTTTCGCAACTACTTGGTGCAGCAAGCATACCAAACTTCACCCGAGCTCAGTCAACTGGAAGAATCATTGATGGCCCAAAAGCGCTTGATCCAATCCATTCATAGATCCTTTTGGTTGCCTACCTTGGGCCTGCAGGCCCAAGCCGACCAGAGACTTGCAAAAGCAGGACATGGCTCCGAGGGCCTGCCTCCGGAAATGGCCCCGTTGGCAGTCAAGCAAGATGATGTGCAATGGAGTGTGGGATTGTTTCTATCCTGGCCTTTGTTTGAAGGCACCTTGCGATGGGCCGAGCTCGAGCAGTCACAAGCTCAGCTCGCTAAGATCAAGATGCAAAGGGATCGTATCAAGCAATTGCTTGATCAAAGAGTAAGAGCTGCTTTGCAAAATACCCGGGCCTCAGGCACCAATATTCAACTGTCTGAAAAAGCTGCACAAGCAGCGGACAAAAACCTTGCACTGGTCACCGATGCATATGGACAGGGAGCGGTGTCTGTTATCGACTTGCTGGATGCCCAAAACGCGAGCCTGGTGGCAAATCTTGCAAAGAGCCATGCGGAGTTCGCTTTTATGATGGATATGGTAAAGGCCCAAAGGGCTGCAGGCCGATATTTTGTCCTGATGAACGACCAAACCAAGGATGATTGGATCGAGCATTTTGAAAAACATCTTAAAGAGCATGAAAATGGATCCCACAGTTTTCCAAACGGGCATTGAAGAATCATGATGTTTTTTCGATATAGGGAGAGTGTCTTATGATCAATTGCACAAGCGAAAATATTATACAATCCATTTGGCTGAAACTCTTGTCTTCAAAACAAGCTCCATCCCCTCTCAGATCGTTGTTCGTGGTCGGATTATTTGGATTGCTCATCCATGGAGCAGGTTGCGAAAAACAAAAAGAAACTCCCAAGCAGATTGTCAGGCCGGTGCGAACCATCGTGATCAAAAGCGCATCATCTGAAAGAAACCGGGTTTTTTCTGGGACAGCCCAAGCGGGCCTAAAAAGCAGGCTTAGTTTCAAGGTGGCCGGTACGCTCAAGCGGGTTTCGGTTAATGTAGGAGACCAGGTGAGTGCTGGAGAGCTTCTTGCTGAGCTCGATCCAAAGGATTACAGGCTGCAGTTGGAGCAGGCTCAGGCTGCATTGGAACAAGCAGAGGCGCAATTGCGCAACGCGCAATCCACGTTTCTTCGAACCCGGGAGTTGTATGCCAACCGCACAGCATCCAAAAGCGAGCTGGACCAGGCCCGGGCAGGAGCCGAGACATCCGAGGCGGGCGTTAGAGCGGCTTCCAAGCAGGTTCAATTGGCTGAACAACAAAAGGCCTATACGCGCTTGATTGCCCCGGTTGCAGGATCCATAGCCCAGGTCAAGGCGGAAGAAAACGAAAACGTCGGCCCGGGTGTGATCGTGGTGGTTCTCAACTCACAGGACGAAATTGAGGTGCGTGTGGCGGTCCCTGAAGTGGTGATTTCAAAAATCAAGCAAGGAGATCGGGTCAAAGTGTGGTTTGATGCCTTGAAGGACATGGCATTTGACGCCAGTGTGCATGAGGTGGGAGTGGTTGCAGTAGAAGGAGGAACCACGTATCCAGTTACAGTAAGCTTGGATACGGCCCATAAAGCCATAAGACCAGGCATGGCCGCTGAAGTGGCATTTGCCATGCAAGGAGAGAACAACACCACCCGCATATTGGTCCCTTCCGCCGCCGTGTCTCAAGATCACCAAGGCCGTTTTGTGTATCTGGTTGAAAAAACCAAAGACGACTTCGGCCAGGTTGTTAGACGTGAAGTCGAGGTAGGTGAGCTTACCAGTGAAGGCTTGGAGATAAAAGCGGGTCTTCTAGAAGGTGATGTCATGGTGATTGCAGGGATTCGTTTTTTGCAGGAGGGTCGCAAAGTCCGGCTTCCCAAGAGTCTAAGGGATTGGTAGCCCACGTCTGTTCAAAAACATCATGTTTGCCATGATGGTGATGGGTTGTGTCGCTGAGCAGTTACATTGCGCCTTATATAAACAGGTTCTGGAGTCGGACCAGGGAGATTGCGGATAATGGAAATTACACGATCAGCCATAAATCGAGATCGAGTGACTTGGGTTGCGCTTTTTGTGGTGGCATTGGCTGGATTGATTACCTATTTTCAATTGCCGAAAAACCAGGATCCCGGGTTTATCGTACGGTGGGCCACGGTGGTGACGTATTTCCCTGGAGCAAGTCCCGAACGTGTCCAAATGCTGATCAGCGACAAAATAGAAAAAGCCATACAAGAAATGTCCCAAGTCAAAACCATCAACAGTACCTCCAAGACCGGTGCATCCATTGTATCTTTGCAGATCAAACCGGATTACAAAGATATGCGCCCCATATGGGATGAATTGCGAAGAAAAGTCGAATGGGCCAAAAGAAGTTTACCGGAAGGGGTGATGGGTCCATTTGTGTTTGATGATCTGGGAGACGTGTATGGCGTGGTGTTGACCATCACGGGGGATGGTTATTCGTATGCAGATCTCAAAGAAGTGGCGGATCAGGTTCGGGACGAGTTGTTGCGCATCAGTGAAGTGGCCAAGGTACAACTCTATGGCGCCCAGGACGAACGTTTGTTTGTGGAATACAACAATGCACAGCTTTCCCAGTCGGGTCTGAGCCCTGGCCAACTTGCCAATCTTTTGGCCAGCCAAAATATCATCAATCCAGGCGGGCAGGTAGTGACCGATCGGGAGCGGATTGTGCTCGAGCCGACCGGCAGCTTCGAGTCCCTGGAGGATTTGAAACGATGTGTGATTCAGATACCCGCCACCCGAGAGTTGGTCTATTTGGAGGATATTGCCAAAGTTTACCGAGGCTATGTAGATCCACCCGAAACCGTGGTGCGAGCCAATGGTTTGCCTGCCGTTGGACTCGGGGTGTCACTCAGAGAAGGAGGTAACATCACCATCATGGGCGACAAAATCAATGGTTTGCTCGCTCATCTTCAAGCCCAATATCCCATTGGCATCGAATTTGAACTCCAGTATTTTCTGCCCGAACGGGTTGAAGAAACCATCAGCAA
Source organism: Myxococcota bacterium (assembly GCA_041560255.1). Classification (GTDB taxonomy): domain Bacteria; phylum Myxococcota; class B64-G9; order B64-G9; family B64-G9; genus JBFFBT01. The sequence continues at coordinate 6,292 of JBFFBT010000044.1, forward strand.
CTTCATAGAAAGCCTTATCCAGGCGGTGTTGATGGTCACTGGAGTCATGCTTTTGACCCTGGGTCTCAAAACGGGATTGTTGGTGGCATCCTTGATTCCTATGGCCATATTGGCGACTTTCATGTTTATGGGATTTGCGGGTATTTGGTTGGATCAGGTATCCGTGGCCGCCCTGATGATCGCCTTGGGGCTCCTTGTGGACAACGCAATTGTCATGTCCGAATCCATCATGGTGCAGATCAATTCGGGTGTTTCCCGCAAAGAAGCCGCCATCAAATCGGCCAAGGAATTGAAAATACCCCTTTTGGTCTCTTCTCTCACCACGGCCGCCGCATTTTTACCCATCTTTCTGGCCAAGTCAGAGGTGGGTGAGTACACAGCACCCCTCTTCAAGGTGGTAACCATCGCCCTGTTGTGTTCCTGGGTGCTGTCCATGACCATGATGCCCCTCTTGTGTATGCTGTTTATCAAGGCAAAAAGCAAGAAAGCATCAGAAGACAATCGACTCGATTCATCCATATATCGAATGTATCGTGGTTTCTTGTTATTGTTGTTGCGAAATCGGGCAATCACTTTGGTGGTGACCATTGGTGTTTTGGTTTTGTCTTTGTATGGATTTGGATTCGTACCAAAACTTTTCTTTCCTACTTTGGATGACGAGTTTTTTTATGGCAAAATCACTTTGCCGGAAGGCACACCCATTGAGCGCACTGCAAGAGTGGTAGCGGATCTCGAGTCGTTCGTGAACCAGGAATTAATGGTTGGTGAAAAACGCGAACAGGGGGTGGTTCATTTTGCAAGCTTTGTTGGGGGCAACGAACCAGTGTTTACCTTGGGATATCCGATGTCTCGGGCAAGCCCCAATTTTACCATGATGATGTTTACCATCAGCTCGATCGAGATGTTGGATCCGCTCATGAAAAAGCTTTCTGACTATTGCATGGAAAATCTGCCGGATGTGGAAGCCTCTTTTCAGCGGCTGTCAAATGGACCTCCAGTCAACTATCCCATCGAAGTTCGGCTGTACAGCAAGGATATGGATGAGTTGTTTTCTCTGGTTGACAAGGTTCGTACCAAACTTAGCGATATTCCGGGTACACGCAATATTTCTGACAATTGGGGACAGTGGACCAAAAAATTTATTGTGCATGTGAACCAAGAGCGATCCCGCAGGGCCCATGTAAGCAGCCGGGATGTAGCCACCAGTCTACAATCCGTGCTGAGCGGCATGCAAACCACCCAATACCGAGAAGACGATAAAGTCATCCCGGTGGTTTTGCGTTCACAAAAGGCGGATCGAAAAGATCTGGGCAAACTGGAGAGTTTAAATGTCTTTTCCCAACAAACCCAAAAGCCTGTTCCGCTCAAACAAGTGGCGGATGTGAAGTTGGTTTGGGAACCTTCGCAAATACTACGAAGAGACTTGTATCTGGCTGTATCGGTCAAGTCCGAGCTTCAGCCCGGGGCCAACGCGGCCCAGATTGCATCTGTGCTCACACCCTGGCTCGAGGAGTTGTCAAAGGATTTCGACCTGGGTACCTCCTATGAGCTGGGAGGTGAAAATGAAAGCTCGGACGAGGCAAACCAGTCCATCGGGGATCAAATGCCCATTGCCATGCTTATCATCTTGTTGCTTTTGGTGGGTCAATTCAATTCGCTCAGACGCACTTTAATCGTGTTGACCAGCATATTGTTGGGCCTCATCGGAGTGGTTTGCGGCCTGTTGATCATGGATTCTTATTTTGGTTTTATGACCCTGCTCGGCATTGTGTCTCTTGCCGGAATCGTGATCAACAATGCCATTGTGTTGTTGGACCGGATTAAACTGGAGATCGAGCAAAACGGCCTTGAACCCAGACGGGCCGTGATACAAGCTGCACAGATGCGCATGCGCCCCATCCTGCTCACCACCGCCACCACCATTGGAGGATTGATCCCTCTTTATCTGGGGGGTGGTGCCATGTGGGAGCCCATGACCGTGGCCATCATGTTTGGTCTTTTGGTGTCCACCGTGTTGACCCTGGGTATTGTTCCCACCTTGTACTCTGGGTTGTTTCGGGTCAGCTTTAAAGGATTCAAGTGGTAGAAATCTGATCACTCCACGGGAGATTTCGACTTGCCTTAAAAATAAGTATTTTCAGATGAAGCATTGGCGCTCAATACATTGATGGTAGATTGTGTCGGCACATTATCAATTTGTTTGTCTACGCAAGCCGACGGCGGTAAGCAACCATACTATGGTCAGAAATCCAAAACCCAAGATGAGATTGCATACCGACTCCCCTAGTCCGATCATGACAACCAAGGGGAGCTCCGAGTCTTTTGCCCATTGGGCCACGGGTTTGAAGTGTCTCATCACCATACCGAAACCCATAAAAAATCCGGTTAGGCTTGCAAACAATGTAGACAAAGACAATGGTCTTATCACATCAAGCTTTTTTTCAGCCGGATAAATGACAAAGGATACAGCGTATGCCAGCGCAGCCGTTCCCAGCATCAAGATAAACCACATCATGATTCCACCTTCATACATAAAATTCAACATGAGAAGCCTCCTTTGTTTTTGCGTCGTATTCAAACAGTTAAAACGCACAAGAAAACATGTTGTGACAGGAAAAAATATTTGTCACAAATCGCGGTTTTGTGCGTCTACTCAGGTATGGACTTGGAAACCCAACAGAATCTACTCAACAAATTGGGTGATGGAGATCAAATCGCATTTAATCGGATTTATGATTGCTTTCGTGCTCGACTCTACGGATATTTGGTGCGACTTTCAAAACGTCAGGATGTGGCGGAAGATCTACTTCAAGAGACTTGGATTCGATTGGTTACCCGGACTCCGATTTTAAAAAAAGACACGAGCTTGGCGGCTTGGTTGTTCACTGTGGCTCGCAACTTGTATCTCAGCTACCGTCGTTGGCGCCTTTTGGATATGAACAGAGTGCAGGAAATGACAAGAATTCATATTGACCATGATTTGGATTCCTGCCCTTTTGAATTGGTTGCTGAAAGCGAAACTGAAAGACACATTGAACAAGCCTTGTCCCGACTTCCTTTTCGTTACCGAGATGTGGTTGTCTTGGTGTATGTCGAAGGTTTGAGCCATACAGAAGCCGCCATGGTATGCGATCTCAAGCCAGAGGCTTTTCGCAAAAGACTCTCAAGGGCCCGCGAGATGCTCGCAAAAAGACTTGAAAAATCAGCGCCAAAAATGCTGTATGCCCTGAACAAGGAGAAAATATGATCCATAAGCATGAGTTTCATAATGTGATACTTACAAGCCTCGCAAGTCTTACTCGCTATGATATGGACTCGATTCGCATCGAGCAATTGAGGCGCCGTGCGCACAAATCATTGCGTGGTCGAAGATCAAATCGTTTGATCCAAATGACCAAGCTTTACGCACAAATCATCGAACCGACCTTGGTGTTTGGATTTGCGGGCATATTTCTATTTTCTGTATTGGATGTACTATGCGTTGTGCTCGGTTAAAAATTCAGCGGACATTGGCTACACCGCAGCCCCATTGTCTTTCTTTTTTTGATATCCGCATTACTTTGTAGATCTAAGAGTTGTGCTGTACTTTTTGATTCTATTTGGCAAATCGGGTGTATGGCATGATTTTTTTGAAAAGAAGTCAACAGGAAAGGAGACCTGCCATGCAGGATACAAAAAAGATCTTGATTACCGGCGCAAGTGCTGGATTTGGATTTGACACCGCCAAAGCTTTGGCGGAAAGAGGTCATACCGTATATGCCACCATGCGGGACATCCATTTTAAAAACAAGCATAAAGCTGAAGAGTTACGAGCTTGGGCAGAGCAAAATAGGTTTGGATTACATACCGTCGAGCTCGATGTGACGGACGATGCCTCCGTGGAGCGGGCAGTGGAGCAGGTTTTGGCTCTTGGTGGGATCGACGTACTTATCAACAACGCGGGTTTCGGTGTCATGGGTGTACAAGAAGCCTTTACTCTGGATCAGGTAGAGAAACTTTTTGCTACCAATGTGTTTGGTGTGCTCAGGATGAACCGGGCCGTCCTGCCCCATTTCAGAAGCCGGGGCAAAGGTAGAATCATCTACATTTCCAGTGGATTAGGACGGCTGGTGCTTCCATTTATGGGACCTTACACAGCTTCCAAGTTTGCACTAGAAGCCCTGGCGCAAACCGCTTCGTATGAGCTCGAGCCACTTGGTATTCGGTCTATAGTGATCCAGCCCGGCGCTTTTGCCACCACGTTCATGAGCAACTCCATACAGGCAAAAGACACCAAGAGGACCCAACAATATGGGCCCGTTTTGGGTATCATGGAAGAGTTTGGAAAAGGATTTGAACAACGCGCGAAAAATGGTCAGCTAGGAGATTCGGATGAGGTGGTCAAAGCCTTAATAAAAGCAGTCGAGGGGGCGGACCGTGACCTTCCTGCCCGTCTGCCTGTAGGTATGGATGTGAGAGAGCCTGTAGGCGCCATCAACCATCTCAGCGATCAAATTCACGATAACATATTGAAAAATTTTGGGCTTCGAGCTTCATAACCCAACTTGGTCATCAACGTTGATTGCAGGAGCCGGTGTTCGCCCGTCATGGGTCCTCCCCGGCGTTCTTTGGATTTGTGACCACAACCGCAAACTCGTCGGATTCTGGAGCGAATACATCTCCAGCGACATTTGCAAGGATTTCCTCGACAACCAGTCCGCAATCTTCGATTTCCCGTCTCAGCGAATCGGTGTCGAAGTACTGCAGCCAATTGTAGATGGTACGCGTTTTGGTTTTATCCACGATGGTGTACTTATCGAGCACCACTCTGGCCTGCTCGTACTTGAAAGTATTCAAAAATCCAAAATAAGGCTCTTTGGACCAAAATCCGTCCATCAAATCTGGAGCATAGAAAGTCTGTTCCGGTCTCTTTTCAAACGCGCGCAGCGAATACACGTCCAACAATATCCTGCCTCCCGGCTTGAGAAGGCTTCGCATTCTTCCCAGCAACCGCTTTCTTCGCTCCGGGCCCAGGGCGCAAAAATCACACATGATCAGGGTGATCAAATCAAATCGTCGGCTGGTTTCAAAATCCAGGTAATCCGCGTGAATATGTTCGATTTGCAGACCCAGGCGGGCCGATTGGTCCCGGGCATACCGAATGGACCTTTTCGAAAAATCGATGCCGGTCACTTCGGCGCCTGAGCGGGCCAGGCGGGTGGTATATAGGCCCGGGCCGCATCCGAAATCGGCGACCCGCTTGTTCTCATCCAGGCCGAAGTAAGAGACGATGAACTCCACCGATCGATCGATGAACGTTGTCTTTCTTGAAGATATGTCCACCGAGCCGTCCAGGTGGCAGGCAAGCATCCTGGAAGAAGTGTGTTCGTCATTCCATAATTCTTCCGCCGTAACATACTGAAAAGGAACCGGTCGTTCGTTTATCTTCATCAGTTGGGCGTACATTTCTCCAAACATGCCCTCATCTCCCAGTGTCGATATTTGTGGAGCACCACAATTGAGCCGACTCTCGCATTTTTTCCCCCGAGCTTCAAGCATGCCGGTTTCTGATACTCCAAATACTCGAACCCATCGATCCTGGATCGAAGATGGGCTTCGGGTTGTTCCTCAAAGTCGCTCTACCTCACACCTCCAGATTTCGGCCAAGAAAGCTTTGCATGAATTAAATGTAGCCGATTTCAACTCGTCAACAATTTCAAGATTGTGTCTTGTCCTTACCAGAAACAACCCTTCACCCACCAAGCGTCGGTGCCTGCCGTCCAGTGTATCCAGCTCCTCACCTGAATCAAACGGCTGACGGACTCCACAAGACATTGTAAAAAAACCTTGCCAAAAAAACGATGTAGCCTACCCCTAAAATCGAGATCCATGCTTTGATCGTATTGTGGTCCACACCAAAAGCATTACGCTTCATCAATGGATTTGATCTTATGGCGGGCAAGCATCATACTGGCGGGTGACAAATGGGTAAGCTTGGCTCCCGGATTCCGGGGGTTGGTTTGAGAGTGAGGAGATTTGAATGAGCAAAGTGTTTTTTATGCGCTATATCGCCGAACGGTTTTCAGGACCAACCAATGCGGGCGTGTGCCGCGCGACCGCTTTGAAAGAACCGAAACCGCCACTTTCCGGATAAGGGTATTGAGACATGTATACCGGACGAGGCTTTTCCGATTGGGGTATCGGTGACGTGGATGTTATCAAGGTGGGTGATCTTTTCCACTTGTTTCATCTAGTGCTTCCGAATCATGCCTACGTCGCCCATGCGGTCAGCCGAGACGGACTGAGTTGGGAGCGGGTTTCCAACGCCATTTTCGTCGGGGATCCGGGTCAATGGGACGACGACATGCTGTGGACCATGCATGTCTCGCCCGATCCCGACAGATCGGGTTGGTACCGCATGTTTTATACCGGTCTGAAACGCGAAGAACGCGGACGCATCCAGCGGATCGGCTTGGCGGTCAGCCGGGATCTGTACCGCTGGCGCAAAGTGAGCGATCAGGTCTATCCGCTGCAATTGCCCGGTCCGCCTTATGAATGCCGGGCCGATGAGGGCCGACACTGGGTGAGCTTTCGGGATCCTTTCTTTTACCAGCACAAGGATGCGCGCTGGTTGGTGGCCGCGGCGCGGGTCAACCACGGTCCCCTGCCGCGCCGCGGGTGTGTGGCTTGGATGCGCGAGACGGCCCGGGATAACTTCGTATTCGAAGCGCCCTTACACTGGCCGGGGCACTACGACGACATCGAAGTACCCAACCTGGTGACCCTACGCGGTCGCACCTATTTGATCGGTTCGATCCGCGAGGATCTCAAGGTACATTACTGGTATGCCGAGCGCCCGGAAGGCCCCTACGCCAATTTTTCGGACAACGTGCTGATGCCGGCGGGCAACTATGCCGCCCGGGTGTGCCGATCGGAGTCGGACATATTGATCTGGAATTTTTTCTTCAACGAACAAAAACCCAAGGGTGTCGATCACCGCCTGCCCCCGCCCAAGGAGCTTATGACCCTGGATAACGGCGAGCTGCAGCTGCGCTCTTACCGGGGGTTCGATCAGCGGGTACAACGCCGGGTGACCTTGACCGAGCTGTTGCCCTTACGCTCGCTGCGCCGCCATCCCAACGCCGATCTGTCCCAAGGGGAGGATTGGTGCCGTTTCGGCACGCCTTCGTCTTTTGCGGATTTCCTGCTCCAGGGAGAGTATGTCGACTACCGGCTGCGGGGTTCGCTGTCTTTGGAGGGAAGCGGCAAGTGCGGTCTGCTGATCCATCAGGACCCCGAAGGCAACGGGTATTATCTGAGCCTGGATCTCTATAAGGGATTGGCCCAGCTGCGTTCCTGGGGGGTGAGTGAGCGGCCCTTGCTGGAAAATTCGTTTCATTACCGGCAGCTGCAGGCGGCCTATTTTCTCACCGGGGCAACCCGGCGCATCGCCTTCGAGCTTTTGGTGTTTGATACCTACCTGGAGTTTTCCATCAACCATCGTATTCTGCTGAGCCTGGGAGACGATCGCTACACCCGGGGCGCGGTCGGATTTTATACCGAAAGCGCCTTCGTGCGGGTTGAGGGTCTGACTCTCGAGACCCTCGAGCCCTCCCCCTATACAACCAGCAGTCCGATGCAACCAGGAGAATGACCATGCATGCACTCGTGGGAAGCCTCGAAGCCGGCGGAACCAAGTTCGTTTGCGCGGTGGGCAGCGGACCGAATGATCTCAGGGACGAGGTGCGTTTTTCCACCCAAGAACCCGGCCCCACGCTGGAACGTGTAGTGACTTATTTTGAAAAGCAACAAAAGATACACGGACCCTTACAAGCCATAGGAGTAGGCTGCTTCGGGCCGATCGATCTGGATCCGGGCTCGCCCCGCTTCGGACATATCACATCCACCCCCAAGCAGGCCTGGATCGGCGCCGATGTTTTGGGGCCGCTTCGGGCGGCTTTTTCGATCCCGATGGCCTTCGATACCGATGTCAACGCAGCGGCCCTGGGTGAGTGGCGTTGGGGGGCCGCCCAGGGGCTGGATACTTTCATCTATCTGACGTTCGGTACAGGGATCGGAGGCGGCGGTATGGCCCGCGGTCGACTGCTGCATGGGCTGGTACATCCCGAGATGGGGCACATGCGCCTCCCGCATGATCGTGAGCAAGACCCCTTTGACGGGCTTTGCCCATACCACGGTGATTGCTGGGAAGGCCTGGCGGCCGGACCGGCGCTGGAAGCCCGCTGGGGCCGAAAGGCAGAGAAGCTGCCTCCCGATCATCCCGCCTGGGATTTGGAGGCGCACTATGTGTCTTTGGGACTCATGAATCTCTTTGTAACCCTGTCGCCCCAGCGTATCATCCTGGGCGGAGGCGTCATGGAGCAAAAGCACCTGTTTCCCCGCATCCGCGCGCGCCTGCAAACCCAACTCAACGGCTATCTCCAAACCCCGGCCCTCACAGAGCAAATCGAGCTTACCATCGTGCCTCCGGCTTTGGGCAAACGAGCCGGGATCCTGGGAGGCATCGCCCTGGCGCATCAGCTGCTTTAAAAGAAGTCGGGAGTTGTCGGGTTGCTTTTTTGATTTGCCTTTAGGATTTTTCATCCGATGCCGGCAGACGGACGACAAAGCGGCTGCCCTTTTCCGGTTGACTTTCAACGCTGATGGTACCCTGGTGCTCTTCAATAATGCGGTGTGAAATCGAAAGTCCCAGGCCGGTGCCTTGCTCCCTACCCTTGGAAGTAAAAAACGGATCGAAGATCTTCTCGAGGTGCCGCTTGGGTATTCCGGCGCCGTTGTCCTCTATCACAAGTAAAACGCAGTCCTTACCGTCTTCAAAACCCCCGGACCTAGCGGTGAGCTTGATCCAAGATTCTTCTTTGTCGGCGGCTTGGGCCGCGTTGAGCAGCAAGTTGATCAAAACCTGCTCGATCTTTCCCTCGTTCATTTTCACGGACGCCAGCCCCTCTGCGATCTCCACATCAAAGCGTTTGACCATCTTTCGTACCTGTTTGCCGATCAAGCGCATGACCGCATCGATCACCCCGTCTACCGGTTGCACCTTCCAATCCTGCACCACGTCGTTACGGACGTAGTTTTTCAGGGTGGATACGATGCTGTTGATACGGGCCGAACCGTGCTCCATGTTTTCGATCAGTTTGTAAAAGTCGTTGATGAAATCTCTTATGGGCATATCCAGGATCTCGAGATCCTGCTCTGCAAAAAGCTTTTGTTCCAAAAAAGATGCGACCGCATCCAGGTATTTTCTCAATACCGGAAGGTTGAAGTAGATGAAGTTGTTGGGATTGTTTATCTCATGGGCTACCCCGGCGATGATCTGGCCCAGGGCGGCCAGTTTATCGGTCCGGTACATTTCCTTCTGAGCTCGTTTCAGCTCGGTGATGTCGATATCCATGATCATGAAGGCCGGCCGGCCGTCGAGCTCCATCATCGTAACGGTTGTCTGAAACCAGTTTCCCTCGATATCCTCCAATTCGAACTGAAAGTGGCGTTCTCCGCTTTCGATCGCCGCCCTCCAGGCGGGCTCGGCCTTCCGCATGGCTTCGGGGGTCATCACCCCCATCATGAGCTCCTCCGGAGTGATCAACTTTAGATCTTCGGCATCCAACATGTGGTAGTCGAGGAAAGCTTGGTTGGCGTAGACGTAGCGATCCTGCTGTATGATGGTGATGTGCGCGCTGCTCGATTCGGCCAGGTTACGAAAGAGGCTCTCCTTGTCGGCAAGCGACTCCCCACCGTTTCTGCTTTGACTTTCAAGCCGAGCGACGCTCTCCTCGAGCCTCTTTATCTCATCGACGAGCTCGGCCTTGGTCTTTCGCATGGGGTTCATGTCATCCCTACCTAAAGGTCGAAGGCCTTGAGTTTGCGGTGGAGCGTCTGCAGACCGATCCCCAAAATCCGAGCGGTCTTGCTTTTATTTTTACAGGCCGCCTGGTAGACCGAGATGATGTGCCGGCGTTCTACCTCGGCGAGTGGTTCGAGATCATGACCGGGGCTCTCGTGCTCCACAGGCTTCTTGCGGGCTGTGGGTTTCGGCAGCTTGAGGTGTCTGGGCTCGATCCTGCCGCCCTCGGCCAAGTTGGTGGCGGCCTCGATCACACCCTTGAGCTCGCGAATATTACCGGGCCAGTCGTGGGATTTCAGCATCTGCATCGACTCGGTGCTGATTTGAGCTGCATGGTATCGCTCTCGGCTGCGGCCTGCACAAGATACAAAATGCTTTGCCAACAATGCCAAATCCTCCCTGCGATTGCGTAGCGGCGGTATCTGCAGGTGGGCAAACTGCAGCCTGTAAAACAGATCTTTACGAAATCTTTTGAGGCCTACCAGCTTTTGCAGATCCTGGTTGGTGGCGGCCACAAATCGTACATCCAAGGGTATCACCCGGGTATCGCCCACCGGAGAGTACTCACCCTCCTGCAGAATGCGTAAAAGCTTACCCTGTATCTCCAGGGAAAGATCTCCGATCTCGTCCAGAAACAGGGTGCCCCGGGAGGCCTTTATCAGATAGCCCGGCTTCTCCCGGTCGGCGCCGGTAAAGGCGCCTTTTCTGTGACCGAAAAACTCCGACTCAAAAAGATTGGGCGACAGCGAGAGCATGTTCACCGCCACAAACGGACCCTTCGAACGCCGGCTGGCTTGGTGAATCGCCCGAGCCAGCAGCTCCTTGCCTACGCCGGTCTCTCCGGTGATCAACACCGGGATGTTCGATGCCGCATGCAACTCGGCCTCATGGAGCAGCCTCAATACGCTATCGTCGCAGGTGACAATTTCATCAAAGGCGTCCGGATTGTCCAGGGTCTGTTCCACCTTGAGTGATTTTGTCAACATCAACGACTCGATCAGGCGTTTTCTTTCCAACGCCCGACCGAGCGCATGGTTCAATTGGTCCGGAGTAATCGGCTTTACCAGGTAGTCATAGGCTCCGCTGCGAACGGCTCGAATCACGGTCGGGATGTTTTCGTTGGCGGTGACCATGACGCACTCGGTCTCGGGCGAACGCTCCTTGATAAGTCGCAGGACTTCGATTCCATCCATCCCCGGCATGCTGATGTCGAGCAGGGCGGCATCAAAGGCGTTGGTCTCCAGCAGTCCCTCGACCCTGGTAGGATCAACCACCGCGGTCACCAACCGGTATCCCTCCAAGCGCAATACACGCACCACGCTGTCCAAAAATGCTTGCTCATCGTCGACGACCAATATCGAAGTCTTCATGCCACCCTCATCGATCCTCTAGACCAAAATGACCTATACCATTTTGGCACACTTTCCGAAATCTTTTTAATATCCGGTACGTACTGAGATGATGCTGCCATTTTGGTACATTTCGTGCGCCTACATATAAAGTCCGATCTCGCCCCTCTCTCATCGCAACTTACTAGTTTGATGAGCTTTTTATCCCTCGCTCGCATTTGGCACCTCCTATGCAATCCCTGAATGCAAATTCGATTCCGGAGGGAAAACATGCGAGCAATCACACACACAATCAATCAAGCCAAACCAACAAATGTGGGGATCTCCAAATTGAAAACGGTCTGCGCCTTTCTCAAAAACGGGACCTGCTCCCGGACACTCATGACCGTACTCAACCACACATTCGATTGTCCCATGAGGACCGAGGAGTCGGCATCGGATCCTCTGGCCGGGGGTTTGATGCAGGGTTACCAATGCGGCATGCTCTGGGGATCCACCCTGGCGGCAGGCGCCAGGGTCAATCGGCTTTACGGCAAGGGAGCACAGGCCGAAGCCTATGCCATGATCGCTTCTAAGCATTTGGTTAAAGCCTTCCTATCACAGTTGCACGACATCAACTGTCTGGAAATCACCGAGACCGATCCCAACAACAAACGGCAGGTGTTTGTGAACTTCTTGGTAAAGGGGGGAGCCTTTCGTTGTATGGGAAGGGCGGCTGAATTTGCCCCTAAAGCCTTGAAGGCCATCAACACAGCGCTCGACGAAAAATCCTTTCCGGTCTCGTGCAATCCAAAAAACTGCGCTTCCAGGCTGGCCAAGAAAATGGGCGCTTCCGACCGGCAGATCGTCATGGCGGCCGGTCTGGCGGGCGGTATCGGCCTGAGCGGGGGCGCCTGCGGGACTCTGGGAGCAGCCATCTGGATCCTGGGTATCCAGGCACGCAAGAAGCAAATCCCCAACAAGGTCATCAATCAAAACATCAACGCGTTGATCGAAAGATTTCTCAAACACACCAACTACGAATTCGAGTGTTTCAAAATCGTAGGACACAAGTTTAAAGACATCGACAACCACTCGGCCTACCTCGAGCAGGGAGGTTGCAAAAAGCTCATCGACGCAATCGCCGAAGCCGTCTGTCAAAATGCATCCTAAGTCTTTCGCTCTTCCAACGCGTTGCCCTTTTTCTCAAATCCAATAAAAAGATCCACCCTATTCGATCCACATTCTGCACTATGTAATTTGAAAAGAACATCGGCAATAATCCATGTTCATTTCGGATATGGATTGTCGTCCGTTCATGCATGGATGGGAAACACAAAGGTAGATGATGGCATTGACGCTATGAGCACTGCTTCGATTGGCGGCAGGGAATCATAGTATTCCGACGAGCTGTATTACTCGACTTATAAAAGAAAGGGGAATCAAATGAGGAGGACTCTGTTGATAACCAAGTACATGGCCTTCTGTTTGGGCTCGATTGCATTTCTATATATGCCGGGCTGTAACGGCATCGATGAGGTGGATGTGCAAATGGATGCCTCGATCAACCCTGTCGAAGACCCGGATGTACACCCGGCTTTGGCTTTAAAAAGAGCGAATCCCTCACAATACGATGCACAAAGCGCTCTCAACCAACTCGAGTATCTTTCCATTTGCGGCGAAGATGATTTTCAATATGTCAACGCCTACGACGGCACACTCGGAAAGCCTTTTATTTTCGTATACTCCCATAAGGATCCGGTCGGCATCATGCACAGTTCCGCAAACGGAGGTTACTATTGCAGCGGCACGTTGGTCGGGCCCAACCTTTTTCTGACTGCCAGCCATTGTGTCGACAACAACACCACCAACCACTACGTAAGCTTCAATCGCGAGCTGCAGGGCGGTGCGGGTTCGACGCCTCTGGAGCAGGCGCGATTTCGTATCAGTGAGATCTTGGATGACAGTACGGCCGTGGATATCGCTCTGTTGAGATTAGAACACGATCCCGGCGCAAGATTCAGATGGGCTCGAATCAACGAATTTCAATTGTCCATCAATGAGACGATCACCATCATCCAACATCCTCAAGGGCGCCACAAACAAGTAGAGATCGGACACATCTCCCAGATCAGCAACGATCGATACTACTATGGCGATCTGGATACAGAACCAGGCAGCTCGGGTTCAGGCATCCTCGACAGCCAGGGATTTTTGATCGGGGTACATACCAATGGTGGATGCACCAAAACCGGAGGCTCCAACAGCGGCACCAAAACATCCAGAGCGGTGGCCGTATCTCCTGAAATCGCCAAAGTCGCCGACGGCATCCATTGGCACAAGAATATGGGTTGGTGCTATCATACAGGTGGGAGTATCTATGTCGGGGATTTCAACGGTGACGGACGGGCTGATATGATGTGTCACGACACAGCGGGACGGGCATGGAATGCTCTGACCAATACTTCAGGACAGTTCACGGGCACAAACTGGGGCAGCAACTATATTTGGTGCACCAACGGCGACGAGCTTCACATTGGAGATTTCAATGGTGACGAACGGGATGACATGTTGTGCCATAGCAAATCGGACGGCCAGAAATGGATATCGTATGCGGATCAATCCGGTAAGTTTCACGGCACCAATTGGCACGCAAATCTCAATTGGTGCAATCACAGCGGCAGCTCACTCTATACAGGCGACTTCAACGGAGACAACCGAGACGATATGATGTGTCATGATACGCAAGGTCGGGTTTGGATTGCGTTGGCTTCTTCGTCTGGAACATTCTCCGGCACGACCCATTTCGTGGACCTGGGTTGGTGCTATCATAATGGCAGCAGGGTGCATATTGGAGACTACAACGGAGACAACCGGGACGATATGATATGTCATGACACCAACGGCTCAGTCTGGAGAGCCACGGCCGACAGCAGCGGCAACTTTTTCAACGATATATGGTTCAGGGCAATGGATTGGTGTAAAGGCACGAATAAAACGGTTCATATCGGTGACTTCAATGGCGATGGTCGAGACGACATGCTGTGCTATTTCCATACACAAGAGTTGATTTACACAAATCATGCGACCACTTCGGGCACATTTACCAATCCCACGCATACCAGTCCCATCAATATCTGCCACCAGCAGGGTGGTGAGATCCATATCGGCAAATTCAATACCGACCCGCGAAGTGATATGTTGTGTCACGATCCGCAAGGAACCAAAGCGATCAGCTACGCGAACATCTACGGCGGATTCTAGTTTTCGTATCCTAACCCAAACCTCCTGAGACTGCGCGGTTATCATTCCGACCGCCGGAGCCCAAGCCACTCACAGATGCAATCGCTCGTGACAAACCACCAAAGAGCCCGGGGGTCTCAATCCCTCTGCGGCAATACGAGGTAATCTTTTGAAAACCGCAAAATATCGGAGCTCGGACGGATTTGGCGACAAGACCTCGGGTTGATCTTTCAGATTGACATGTCGATAAATCGACACTATGTATTTCCACGTAGTGAGGTACTCGCATCAAAACCAGTCTGCTTGACACCGGTCCTTTCCCGGACCATGAAAAACCGGACACAGAAAATACCACCATCCGTTGGGAGCGTTGGTACCTGAAAGGCGGATATGCCTCATAAAACCGATAAAAATCCGAGCTTGGCGATTTTTCTGGATCGAGACGGAACCATAATCGAAGACATTGGTGATCTTGGAAACCCTGAGAAAATTCAATTCCTGCCCGGCGCGGTTTCGGCGCTTTCTTGGTTGCAAACCCGTTTTAAACTATTCATCGTAACCAACCAACCGGCTGTAGCCGCCGGTCGTTTGACCATGCGGCAAGTAGAGGCTGTAAACAACTGTCTGCTTGAAAAACTGGCTGAGGCCCGGATCGCTATCGAACGTATTTTCGTCTGCCCTCACGCTCGGGCGCAGGGATGTGATTGCATCAAACCCAAGCCTCACTTTCTGAAAATCGCACAAAACGACTTCGGCATCGACTTGTCTCGATCTTACTCAATCGGGGATCATCCACATGACGCCGAGTATGTCAAAAACGCCGGAGGACAGGGCATATATCTTTTGAGCGGGCATGGCTTGAAACATCTCAATGAGCTCGAGTCGGCAGTTTGGATAACACCGAGTCTTTCCGAGGCCTCGAAGGCCATCATGGGTGATTTTGAGCATGACCACGACAATGATCGGATTTACACCGCGGCAAAAATCGTTCGGGAAGGCGGAGTGATCGGCTTTCCCACCGAAACGGTCTATGGACTGGGCGCAAATGCACTGGATCCCAAAGCCGCGGCCCGGATATTTCAAATAAAGCAGCGCCCCGCATTTGATCCCCTCATCGTCCACATTGATGATTACTCCTGGATTGACGCTCTGACCAACGACTTACCCCAAAAAGCCGAGCGTCTGATGCGCGCTTTCTGGCCGGGTCCCCTGACCGTGGTGGTTCCCAAGAGTAAAATCGTACCCGATTTGGTAAGCGCGGGATTGGACACGGTGGGTATTCGCATGCCGGCTCATGAAACAGCTCTTGCGTTGATCCGAAAATCCTGCGTACCCATATGCGCTCCTTCGGCCAACCCCTTCGGCTATATCAGCCCAACCACCGCAGAGCATGTCGATGCCCAACTGGGTGGAAAAATCGATATGCTTTTGGACGCAGGGCCTTGCTCGATCGGGATCGAGTCGACCATAGTAGGCTTTTCCGATACCGGCGCAACCATCCTTAGACCCGGCGGCGTGTCGACCGAGGCTGTCAGCGCCGTGCTTGACGGGCAATTATCGGTATATCCTCATACCCACGTAATACATGCTCCCGGCATGTTGCCCAGACATTATTCTCCCCGAAAAGAGCTACGCATATTTGTGGGCGACATACCGAAACACCCCGAAGCCAAAACAGCGCTGATCCTGCAAAAGCCACGGCCTTTTCCAAAAGGCTACATGACTGTCGAGGTATTGAGTCAAAACGGCGATCTGTCCGAGGTTGCCCAAAATCTGTTTGCCTGCCTGCGCAAACTGGATCAAGCCGACATCCGGGTGCTGCTGGTGGAGCTGGCTCCCCAATCCGGACTAGGAACGGCCATAAACGATCGCCTGAGGCGCGCCGGCTGCAAATCGGTTTTATTTGATACAACCGCTGCCCATGAGACGGAAAATCAAGATAGAAACTACCAAACAAATTGATTTTCAAGCACGTATCAAACAAGGCGGTTTTCGGTCATGAGAAAAGGCTGACCGGTCGACTCGATAACCGAGCGCCATAGATCACCCTCGGGATCGATTGTGCTGCGCTTCTCGACGAGCCTCTCCAATGGAACATGCGTAAACTTCCCGTGAGAACGTCCGACTGCCATCGCGGTCCGGCCGGACATGCCGGCATGCGCAGCGGTCTGGGCAAGGTGGGCGCAAAATATCGAGTCGTTGGTATTGGCCGGCTGTGACCGTATCATGTAACTTGGATCTATATATTTGAGAGAAAACCGATATCCAGAAAACCGATTCTCTATGGCCTGCTTGATCAACCGGCCGATATCTCCAAGTTTTTGGTTTCCTGAAGGATCAGTGGCGCCGGTGTTTGGAAACAGTTCCTGTCCTGCGCCCTCAGCGATCACGATGACGGTCGACTTGCCTCTTTGAAATCTGTCTTCGATATAGGCAAACAGTCCTTTGGCTCCTTCGAGGTCGAAAGGTATTTCGGGTATGAGCACAACGTTGACGTTGTGCATGGCCAAGGCCGCATGGGCGGCGATGAAACCGGAATGCCGACCCATCAATTTAACCAGTCCGATACAGTTTCTGATGGACATGGCCTCGAAGTATGCGGATCGCAAGGCTTCGGTTGCCGACTCCACTGCGGTTTCGAATCCAAATGTCCTGTCAATCAAAGGAATATCGTTGTCGATGGTCTTGGGTATCCCCACTACGCCGATTTTCAAACCTCTCTTTTTGATCTCTTGTTGTATCGCCAAGGCACCCTTGAAGGTTCCATCTCCACCTATGGTGAAAAGCACGCCGATATCCATCCCCTCGAGCAGGTCCACCATGCTAGAGGGATCATGAGCCCCACGGGATGTGCCGAGCATTGTGCCGCCGCCTGTGTGTATGTCTTTTACCAGTTCAGGAACCAGTTTGATGGGCTGGTGCCCATATCGAGGATCCAGTCCTTCAAATCCGTACCTGAACCCCAGTATTTCCGAAACGCCATATCCGTGGCGCAATGTCATTACCAGGCCGCGAATCACGTCGTTCAGACCCGGGCACAATCCCCCACAAGTTACGATACCGATCTTGAGCTTGTCGGGATGGAAATGGATGTATTGCCGCGGTCCTGCTTTTTCCAATGCAGGTGGAGGATCGCCCCTGGATGTGTGATCCAGCAGCTCATCCAGCATGACAGAGGCGACAATCTTCGTGCCATCCGGTACGAAATCCGCCAAAAGATCTCCCTGTAAAGTCCCCAGCTTGATCGGCGAGGGGATGGTTGCCGGACCAAGCTTCTCGATCTCGAAAGAATCTCGGGTCATATGTGGCCTCCACGCACCAATGGTAGTATCTGCGTAAGAAATCTCATCAAATCCTTCAACAACAGTATTACCACCGGCTAGGGTTGGTCAACCACCATGAACCCATTCTTTATTTTGGATGCCGTCTCAGATAAAAGCCATAACCGCAGCGCGCAGCCATTTTTCAACTTACATTGAAAGCGATCTGAGGTATCTTCTATGATTCGGGCTCTTCGATACCAGGAGGTGATCGCCATGACGCTACCCAACGCAAAGGTTCCAGGATGAAAACAGGGGCTTTCAAGAATCGGATCTGTCTGGTGACCGGATCCAGCCGCGGCATCGGACTGGCGGCGGCCCGGGCAATGGCCGCCCTGGGAGCTACCCTGATCCTGCACGGTCGGAGTGCCTCGGTGCTCGAGGAATTGAGCTCAAAGCTTCCCGATCCAACCCGACATGGATGGATCGCTGCCGATCTTTCCCTCGACGATGATCTGCGCAGGCTCATACAAGAGACAACCAAGCGCTACCCCAGGTTGGATGTTCTCGTGCACAGCGCCGGCATCCTGGGGCCGAGAAGCAACCTGGAGGATTACCCTCCCCAGGACTGGGATGCGGTCATGCGTATCAATTTGAGCGCACCTTACCTCATCACCCAGGCGCTTTTGCCGATGCTGCGCAAGGGTGTACATCCATCGATCATCTTCGTCTCCAGCGGAGTGGGCCATCGTGGCAGGGCCGGCTGGGGGGCTTACTCGGTAAGTAAATTCGCAGTGGAAGGTCTTACCCAGGTATGGGCGGACGAGCTTCGCGCTGAAGGAATACGCGTCAATGCAATCAATCCGGGAGGCACCCGGACAGGCATGCGAGCGCAGGCCTACCCCGAGGAAGATCCATCCACGCTCCCTGCGCCCGAAGAAATCGCGCCGGTATTCGTTGCGCTGGCGGATCCCGAAAACAAGCTCAGCGGCATGAGCATCCAAGCTCGGCAGCATCCGGCATATCGATCCGGTTATCAGAGATAGGTTTAGCAAAACCGACCTTCGTCAACATATCGAAAAAATCACCCTCTCTTGGAGCAATTGGAATTTGAATAGTTGGCGTCAAATATCTACTCGCCAGTTGCATAAAATGCCGTCATCCTGGATAGATTCTATCCAGGATCCATTGTTAAAATTATAGATTCCGGCTTAAAGCATGCCAGAATGACATTGTTTCCAAAAGCCACAAAAAGTTAAATCCCGGCTCAATCA
>JBFFBT010000045.1:0-25183 GCA_041560255.1 Myxococcota bacterium
AGGTCTGCTATCAGTAAAAGACTTATGGGTGAAAATTCATTACCCGGTTACGGCCCGGTAGCCTCTGGGAACCGCCTAGTGCGGACCCGCTTGCTAGGTGGTGTGGGGAGGACGGGTTAAATGCCCGTCCTTACCCGATTATGTTCATTCCTTATCATACTCAAATACATAGTTAACAAATTATCACCAATCAATATATAATTTACTACAATATTCTATGTGTCAATATGATCAAAATACCTTTTAGCAATCATTCTTATTTGTGCTGAAGTAAAATTTCTATCTTTCATAATCAAATCAATTATTCTACTTGATTCTTTCTTTATTTCCTCATCTCCTAAGAACTTCAATTCTTTGTAAGGTGCAATAGTCCGACATGCAAGATAATGCGAAATTTTAGGTAATAAGGATTCCTTTCCAGCTCCTTTCAACCACATTGTTTTATCTAATTTTTTTCCAGAATCTTCTAATAAATCAGTCAAAGTTACCCTAATCCAGAGCTCTAAAAGAGAACCATTTTTCACTCCAGCTTCAGAGATCGGCTTGTTTAAACTCAAGTGCTCTCCGTTAAACCCAATCGCGTAGGTATATGAAAGTTCGACAAAAAGGTTCTCGTCAATATTGCTCCATGTTAAGTTAAGATTATCGCGAAGCATGGCTAATAAGTAATCCGGAGTTGCTTTGCTAGGAATAGTATATCTGAATTTACGACCAAAACGATTCGAATAGACTACAACTTCAATCCAATCATCTGATTCATCAAATCTATCAATTACTTCAGTTTGTGCATTTAAAGGTGCAGGTGTGGGCAATCTACCCCAATCTCTTGCGATTTGAAGATCCTGTTTAATTCTATTAACCAATTTGAACAATTGCGTTTGAATATCCTCTCTCAAATCTACATACAGTTTTGCTCTCAGAAGGAAGGGAATTTGAGAATCATTAACACCTGGTAAAAGCACTGGTATAACAAATGATCTTCTTAAATCAGCTTCTTTCATCAGTGCTGCAGACCATTCCATTTCTACCCAATATCTTCCGATTGAATTTTCACTGATGAGAATGAGCAAATAGTCAGATTCCTCAACCGAATCGTTAATCCATGTCACAATATTGTTGCCATACTTAAGTTCAACTTGGTCAAGGTGTGCCTTAACACCTAATCCTTGTAAAGCATTAAACAAATTTAAGGCTTCCTCAGAATCTGGTCCAGCATGAGATATAAAGACAGTAGGTTCTTTCTTTTCCATATGCTTCCCATAAATTATTAAAATAATCTGTTGTCATTTAAATCGTATATTCTCCTCATGTGTAATTAGAACTGATGGAGTTTTTCAAATTTATAATTGTTTTTAAACTGAACATAACGTTAAAATCAGCGGCGCGATTTTTTGTGACCGCTGGATTTTTTTGTTATGCCTACACTACCAGCAGCGCCTCGAGGTAGATTTCCATTGAGAAAATCTATTATATCCTTTGCAATTAGTGACTCTTTAATTGCCGAAACAAGATTGCCTCGTGTAATTTTGGTATTTGCCTCTTTATTCACCGCGGATATTACTTTCGGTAATAGCTCTTTGCCTGGAAATACTTTTTGAACAGTTTCTAATTTGGTTAAATCTAAACTATCAAACCACCTATGAACTTTTAAATCCAATTCAGAATCTTTAATTTTTTTGGATTTTAAATGCTTGTTTACAAGTTTTGCACAGTTAATACTAGCCTGTCTTGCCTCCGCTTTTAATTCTTGCGCAGTGTCAACAATTATTTTTGAAACGTTTTTTTCAGTAATTGTTCCATTAGATAGTTTGACAGCCTGTACAAACAAATCTGGTTCAAGGAGGTAGTTTTCGATTTCGTGGCGTTCCAACAGAAATGCATTAACTCCAGCGTCACTCTGTGACGAGACAAATAAATCAACAATAAAATCTGGCATCCCATCTCTGTCTTGAACAAAAGTTATTTCGAATTTGGAACCTGTCAGTTCCGATAGGACCTTCCCAAAATCAGAAACAGCTCGGAAGTTGCTGACTCCTTTCGCTGAAATAACATATGAGTCGCTTTTTGACGAATACAACGGGCTACCGCATGATTTGTCGATAGCTTTCAAAACAGTCTGATCCTTATCCTCCACAACAACTATTTTTCGAGATGAGAGAAGCCGCGACAGCGCAGAGACATCTACAATATCAGCGTCAATCAGAGAGCTAACTAGCTCTGAATCGCTTCCTATTGGGGATAATGTTTTTTTCTTGGCATCTACGACTATGACCTCTTCTGTTGAAAACGTATCAATAAGGTCAAGTGAGTGAGTGCTTAGGAACACTTGTGCATTAAGATCATTGGCAACTTTTCGAAACAACTCCCCTAAACGTGATTGTAGTTTGCTGTGCAAATGAGCATCCGGTTCATCAATAAGCAAGATTTGTGGTTTGTTGATATACAAATATGTGAGCATTTGTATTACTTGCTGCAATCCAGCCCCCGAAGAAACTACGTCAAAATTAGAATTGCTTTGCTTGTATTTTACTGTGACATATTCGTCAATCTCTGGATTGAAATCTACAGCGCTTAAACTCTTATCAAAAAGAACTGAAAGCCATTCATTAATCTTTGAGATAAGATTCTCGTCTTTGGTCTTAAGCTGATGCAGACTGCTTCGAAATATTTCAGAGTATCTGCCTTGGCTCGCAAGTGCATTTCTACGCGCACCTGTTGAATAAGGTTCAGAAACAAGCACCCCCACAAGACCAGGAATAAACGCCACTTCTAAACCAAGGTAAGATTTTAAATTGCTAGCTGTGATGCTAGCTGGAAGGTCGGCAGCAGATACATGAATTTGTCCAAATTGTAGCCTAAGTGACACTACAAAAGATACATTATCATCAAATGTTATCGTGATCGATATTGGTTTGCCCGTTTGCTGATTAAACCAGAGTTCTTTCGTGTCAGGTGTGGGTGCTATTTCCTCAGCGCTAGACAAAAATCTCTTATGATAAGTTGCTGTCGGTGGATTTCCCTCAAACCTGACATGCCCATGCATAAGTAGGAAAAATGTCTTAATTGCATGAAGGATAGTAGTTTTGCCGCAATTATTAGGGCCCACAAAAAGATTGAAGTCATGGGTACTGACATGCGTATCCTCAAATTGACGAAACCTCTGAAGATGTATTGATTTAATTTTTTTCATTTAATTCCAACGTGATTATCATCGGCATAACAAGTTATTCTACAGTTCTGGTCAACTTAACGCCAAATATACCTTTTGACATCGACTGGAAATCAAATTTGTATTTTCTATTTTGACATAGCTAAATCTGGGGAGGTTTTGCCCCCGCATTATTCGATTAAACTCAATTGTATAAACCTTTGGCGTTGAAATTGCAAGATTTGTATCTGTGTTGTCGGATAACATGAATATTCTCATGTTATCCAGAACTGGAGATCTTGGCATGCTGGACATACCTAAATAGAAGTTAGTGATTTTGTAAGAATTTTGGCAATTTGATTTTCAAGGGGATGACTCCTTTTTGGTTTTTAAAGCAATAAAACTTTTCAGGACTCATCCTCTTTTTGCACATCGTAACTTTTTATTAACGTTATAGAATTTTTTGATCGACAATCACTGACTCTTATTTAGGTTTTGGACTTCTTCGGGTTCAGCAAGACCAGATTGCCGCTCATGACAAGCAGAATACCGATCACGGAGAGTGGATTCCAGGTGTAACCTTCGAATAGGGTCGAGACGACCAGAGCCACGACCGGAACCAAAATGATGGCATAGGCCGCCCGGTCCGCTCCGATTCTTCCGAGCAGGGTAAGGTACAACCAAAAGGCGATGATCGAGCCGAACAAAGACAAATACGCCAGCGCAATGACGTATGTCCATGACTTCGGTAAAGAAAACGTATTTTGGGTCGTCAAGGCGACCACCAACAGAGCCAGAGTTCCGTAAGCCATGCTGAAAGCGTTGTTTTGCATCAGAGGTATCCGGTGTTTTTGGTTGCGGGCCGAGATGATGTTGCCCAACGAAGCCAGAAAGACCGACAGCGCTCCCAACGAGAGAGAGTAGAGGCTCGCGTCGGAAAAATCGAACACCGAAACCTCCGTCCAAAAGATCAAAACCACTCCTGCAACCCCGATGATGGAACCCAATATCATCAAGGGTCGTATGGGTGACTTGAGAAAAATGTAGCCATTTACGACATTCATGAACATCAGGGTGGAATACATCACGGCCAGAAGCCCGCTGGTCAGGTTGACTTCAGCCAGATAGACCAGCCAATAATTGAAAGCAAACAGAAATATACCCTGTAAGGCCATAAACAAATGCTCTTTTCGTGAAAAGCTCAATTTTAGTCCGCAGGCAGCGCAGTAGATGAACAATACCGAGGATGCGAACGCAAACCGGTAGATCACGGATATGAGAGGATCCACTTCGCCGATTTGAAACTTGATGGCGAACCAGGTCGTGCCCCAGATAAGAATGGTTGCAAGATACATCATTAAATTGTTCATGCGAGCCTCGAAAATCCAGTCCGGTTACCGTCTCAAAACCTTGTTGTTTGCAATTTCGAAAACTGTAACCTATTGCATTTCATAAATATTATTTCCCGTCTCCAAAGTAAAAGGTGTGTTTGTAACGGAGACCACTTCAGACATATCCCATGAGCAATAGGATGTGGTTTATCCTTGTTCCACCTGTTCAAACCGGAATAATATCTAAATCGGCGCGAACCGCAAGGAAGGAAAATCTTGATTATCTCGGTGAGTCGAAGAACCGACATCCCGGCCTTTTACTCCGACTGGTTCATGTCGAGAGTAGAGAAGGGGTTTTGTCTGGTTGTAAACCCTTACAACCGCCGGCAGGTAAGCCGGGTGTCGCTGCGGGCCGAGGATGTCGATGCTTTTGTTTTTTGGTCGAAAAATCCCAGGCCCATGCTATCGTATTTGGATCGATTGATGCGATCCGGGTACTTTTTCTATTTTCAATTTACCCTCAACGATTATCCTCGGCAGATCGAACCTTACGTGCCCTCTCTGGCCGAACGGGTGGAGACATTTAAGAATCTTGCTCATGAAATCGGCGCCGAACGTGTCATCTGGAGGTATGATCCTATTGTGATAACCCGGATCACCGATTGTAGATATCACCTCGAACGGTTTCGAAATATGGCAAAACGATTGTCGGGATATACCCGCAGAGTCATGATCAGCTTGGTTGATTTGTACCGCAAAACCGACCGGCGTTTGTCACAGTTGGAAAAAGATGGTATTTGGATTGACAGACATCATAGAGATCGGCCGGAGACCATGGCGCTTTTGACCCAGTGCAAATCCATCGCTGAAGGGTGTGGCCTGGAGATTTTTTCTTGCGCCGAACAAATGGACCTATCCCCTATCGGTATCAATCCTGGAGCTTGTATCGATACCGTCCTGATGAGGAAATGGGGTCTGAGTGTGGGGATGAAAAAGGATCCGGGCCAGCGAGCAGCCTGCAACTGCGCCGTCAGTCGTGATATCGGAATGACCGACAGTTGCCTGCACGGTTGCAGGTATTGTTACGCTACCCGAGATCACCAACTTGCCCAAAAAAAACATGCGCAACATGATGTCGAATCTTTGATGTTGTAGGATAAAGACGCCGGCGTAGGGCGGTTGACTTTTAAAGATATGGATTGGCGAAAAAGGGGATGTCGTGTCCCGGGACGATCAGCTTGTATTTTGTGCTTCTTCTTTGCAGCGCCTCTAGGATCTCGGCGACGCTTTTTTTTCCTTGTTGGGAGTTGCTGAAGGCGAGGGGATGATCGAGATTGAAAAAGTGGGCCTGACTCATGATGAGATCACCGGCTATGCATACCGAGCAGTCCAGATCGGTCTGATCAAACAAAAAACTTTGATGAGGGCCTGCATGACCGGGAGTATCGATAATCTCTATCCATTTTGACAGGCCGGGGGCGCGCTCAGCGGACTTGCGATCGGATTGGGTGACCGGCGGTTCGATCAAGGTCGCTTGAGGTAGAAATTCCAGGAGTCTTCGATCGAAGTGATCTCCATGTGGATGAGTGACGAGCATGGATTTGATGTGTTCGGGTCGCAGGTCGAAGTCGGCCAATCTGTCCAGGGCTGTCCGAATGGTTTCGGGTGTGTGGCTCAAGGGATCAGGTGTAATATATGAAAGATCGACCACGGCAGGGAAAAATTCCGGGGCTTTGGAGTTCATGAGCAACAGGGAAGTGGATTGTCCATTGAGACCCCATGCCAGTTTGATGCGAAACAGATCCTCGAAAAGCTCATGGGCCTCAGGGGTTCCAACACCGCTTTGCCATTGCATGGCCTTGATGTCGGGCGAGCCGGTCAGATTGCCGTATTTGAGTATATATACTTGCATACCGTACCCCTTTTCGGTTTTGTCAATGCCTGTTTTTTCGCATGGCGGACAGGTCGGCGTCTATATGGGTGGAAGAAAGCAGCAGGTTTTGTGTCACCTGATTCCGGTCCCGGGAGGATCGCTTGGTGGGATTGGGTCTCTCACCGAGCTTGGACATCAAGGCTTTTTTGATTTGAGCGGGTAGCACCACATCCAAGTATTCCATGGCGGTACCCCGAAGCATTTGGTCCGATGTATATAAACCTCGGTAGGCGACTTTGAGGGCCTTATCGTCCATGATGAGCGTGAGCAGAGTGAATACATGATCCAGGCTGACATTGATTTTATCGTCTGGTTCGGGATCGAAAAATCCCAATGCGCATGGGTGGCTCGGGCTGTCCAACAATCGCCGGTCCTGCCACATGTGTTGAGCTACAATAAGCTCGGATTCGATGATCTGGATGATTGTATTTCTCGGGATGGAGATCTTCTGCAAGTTTTTTTGGATACAAGCGATTGCCTTGGCGCAGTGATAGCGCACCTCGAATCGTTGATCGGACAGTGCGAGGGCGAGACCATCGGCACCGCGTTGACTCGAACAGGTGCCGAGCACCCAGGGTAGGCGCCTGCGGATAATGAACTCTTCTTTAGGATTTAACAAGCTGTCTGTCAACTGTCCGACAATATCGGCCGCCAATTTTCTCAAAGAGCTTACCGCAAAAGGCAGAGATTCATCCCAGGCGAGAAGTGGTATGATGTGAGGCGTAAGCCGGATGTCGACCGGCTCGGGGTGATTTAAAACGGACGAAATCTGTTGCAGGTCGCTGGAGCGAAGCGCCATGACCTGTACCGCAATCAAGTCGTTCGGTTTCGTGGTTTGGTGGAAGGTGCCGATTTTTTTTTGAGTAGGTTCGGTGAGCTTCGGGTGCTCGGGCAGGTATGAGTATAGGGTCTTTGATGGGCTTGAAGATCGGTGTAGCAGGTTGTTGATGTCCAGGCTTGTCAATGTATGAAGAATGGCGGTATCGGCGATATGGGTTTCGGGTTCGGCTGGATTGACGAGCCGATCTTGATTCAAGAGACTTTTTTGCATGGCTCCGACATAACCTTTTTTTAGAAATGCCGACACCCCCACTCCAACTGCAGCCAAAACGGCGACGGTTGCCGGCAGCAACTGATCCCACCAGGCGGGAAAAAACAACCAGACGAATTGAACCCAACCCGCTCCCAGGACGTCGCCCAATTTATCAAAACCCACGTCGATAAATGCTTTAACGGCGCGTTTTTGATTTGAAGGGATGGGAACGAAAAACAACTCATACGCGGTTCGAAATAACGAATTATGCAACACGGCTTCCAAAAGCCGGGTGGTGGTTGCAACGAGAAGAAATGGAGCTGCCAATACCACCAAGCTTCCAGAAAGGGTAAACAGCGGTAATATCGCCACTGTTTTGGAAACTCCCAGGTTTTCGAGAGAGCGTTTGCTGAAGATGGTTTGGACGAGAAAGGTCACCAAGCCTACACCCATGTAATACCAAGCGAAAAATCGAGTGAGATCTTCAGGCGCGTTGAATTGTTGGGTTGCGTAGACCTTGTAGACATAATCCAAGATGGATCCTGCCATGGTGGAGGCCAGCACGATGAATGCCAAGTTGCGAAGATGGCTTTCACGGTTGAGTATCTGCCAGGCCGATCGGCGATTTTCCGAGGGTTTTGGAGAGGTGATGCGTGAAGCGACTCTGGCTGATGATGTCAGCTTGTGGGCTTGCCAAGCGCATAAAAGATGCATGCACCCAATGCTGGGAATGAGGGCTGAAACCTGCAGACAGCAGGCCAATCGTTCGGCAAAAATACCCCCGGCAAGCCCTCCAAAAGCGGCTCCGCCAACGATCCGGCTGATGATTTTTTTTGCCGTGTACGGATCAAAACGCTCGTTGACCAGCGACCAGAATCCAGAAATCAACACCACCCCAAAACCCGTAAGATGCAAATAAAAAAGTATGGCTGCGGCGCGCAAAGATAGGAAAGTTGCGGCCCAGACAAGAAACAGACTGAGGCCGCTCGAGATAAAAGCTATGGGAATCAAACGGGCCGGAGACCAGCGTACGTGCAGTCGGGTGGATACTCCCATCATAAGGACGGAAAGTAAAGCCGCAGCCATGATCATTTTGGGGAGATCGCCGATGGAAAACGAAGAAAGAAATAGAGCGTCTCTGGCAGCCTTGCCGGCGGTTTGTCCGGCAATCATCAACAGCGCCGTCCACACGCAGGCGCCTGCGGCGGTCTTGGTTGAGTGCGATAAGGTCGTCATCATGGATCCAATATCAATTCGGTGTTTGACGTTCCTTTCATGAAATCCGGTAAAAGTTGGAGCCGTAATCGATACAGGGGTGTGATCAAGCAGGGGTGACGGGATCAGCACATCCGGATGACACCAACTTGTGGTTTTTGTATACCTTGAGGGTTACACCCAGCCAAATACAAATCAGCACGATGTTGATCACGGCGAACCAACGAATCCCCAGACTAAAAATCTCTGTTCCCAAAAATACCAACGCACCCGATAATACGTCTCCGAAGCGTACAAAAAACGTATCGGCAGCCTGCTTGGCCTTGTATTTCTCTTGCCGATTGGTCGGAAGCCAAAGCACGGCTTTACCCGTGTTCATGACGGAGTAATCCGTTGCGTTTTCTATGGTTTTACTAAAACGAATCAGCGCCAGGCCGGCACCCATGGCGATGATGCCGTAGGCTCCAAAAGCTACCAGGGGCAACATGAACAAGACGGCCTTCAACCCGATATACTTCATCATGCGTGAGACGATCAAAGCCTGAAAGACAAAAGCCACCAAGTTGACCACCAGATAGAAGCCCGAGAAAAATCTGCCTCGAAAATTTTCAATAAAATTGATGTATTCACTGCTGTTGGGCAACAATCCCTGCAGTGTCGCTTGGTGTTGCGCCAATTCGTTGACCGATTTGGTCAGAATGTATTCTCCGGTCGTATTGACCAGGTTGAGTATAAGCAGCAGCAAAGCGATCATTCTCGTATAGGGGTTTCTGAGCAGCAGTGAAAATCCGTTTGCGCCGGATAATGACTCGGTCTTGGCGGGAGCGTGATTTGTTTTTTCGCTTCTCGTACGGATATCGATCACAATATACAATCCCAGATGCAGTATCAGTATCCCGGCTCCCAGATGCATCATGTTGTAAGGTTCGATACCTTTTTCGAAAAGTACTTTGGCGACCAACGATCCCAATGGAGAGCCCGCCACGGCCCCGATGGCGATGATAGGAAACAATCTTTCTCCGATTGGTTTGGTGTAGATGTCGTTGGCATACGACCAAAATTGTGCCGGGGCGGCCACGTTGAAAACCCCCAACCAGACAAAGAAAATAAACCCCAAATAGGGAATGCCGGTATAATCTCCCAACACGAAAAGCTCGATGTTGAGGATAAAAAACGACAAAAACAGCATGACGAGCTTCATGCGATGGGTGCGTGAGGCGATCCAGCTGTAGAGTGGAACAAATCCCATCATACAGATGGCTTGGGCGCTCGATGCGTACGATTTGAGCTCGGCGCCTCCGACGATGGCCTCCCTGACGGATTTGAGGATGTAGTAGCCGACCATCAGGAGAAAAAGATTTGCAAGCATCAGAAGCACTTGGGTCGACTCTCCAGGGCGAACGTCGCCGAACAAACGCAGCGCGCGAGCCGGAAAAAATGACTTTTTCCAGTCAGAGTGGTGGTTTGGGGTTGGTTGCATGATGTTCGGCTCCCTCTCGAATCAGGCAGTGTAACATCAATGGGTTGGTGATTTGTAGTGAAAATGAGAAAAATTTCGCCGGCACGGCTTGACCTTGGGTTCGTTGAAGATTACAAGGGATATCTCGATGGGTTTACGATTTTCCGGGAGGTTGATCGGATGAATGTACTACAAACAACCTCGAAAACCAGGTGGATGCTGACTGCGATCCTGTGCGTTTGGGTCATCGCCGACCGGGCGAGCGCCGTTGCGCCCCAAGACGATGCAAAACCGGATGAGCAACTTCATCCGGACACCTCCGGAATCGATCAAACCGGTACACCTGTACTTGCGAAAGAAAACGAGCTCCCTCCGGATACGAAACCGACTGGAGGGGCACGGGCGATCCCCGATTATGACGGCCGCCCGCCGGATAGGGCCAGTGCGGCCGAAGTATTGGTTTGGATCCCCCGGGGATTGTTTTTTCCGGTTCGGGTGGGATTGGATTATTTGATTCGAAAGCCCTTGGTATTGGGGCTTACGGCGCTCGAGGAACATCGGGTGGTGGACAAAGTCAAGTCCGTATTCACGTGGGCGGACGGCAAGGCGGGTATTATACCCACCGCGTTTTACGAGTTCGGCATCAGTCCTTCGGTTGGTTTTTATGCCTTTTACGATGAACCCTATGGTTCGGGTTCCAAACAGATTCTGCGCGGTGGTTTTTGGAGTGACAAGCAGCAATTGGCCCTCGAAAATCGCATCAGTGTTTTCAAGGACAATGGCGGCAGCCTGTATACAAAAGGATTGTTTTCACATAGGCCGGATCATCCGTTTTACGGCATAGGTCCGGTTTCTCTGGAATCCTACCGGGCCGACTTCAACATGCTCAAGACCGAGCTTGCAATCGGACTCGAGTCCATCATCCAAAAGCTCAACCGGATTCACTTTGTATTATCCTATCGTTATACCAATCATAGCGACGGAGACCATCCCTCGGTTCGAGATCTCTTTCCGATCGAAAATCAATCTATTGTGCCTGGTTGGGGGGATTATCATCTGATCGGCGCAACCCTGAGGTTGGAGCTCGACAGTCGGAGTCCATACCGTGATTTTACCGACGGGACCGGATTGCGCATGGATCTTGTGATATCGTACTCGATCGATCCGGCGGATCGGGAGTTGCGATTTCTTCGGTGGAGTGGCGACCTGGCTGGATTTTTGGATATAAGCGGTTATAACCATGTATTGGGCCTGCGTTTGTATACGGCATGTATCGAGCCATATGGACAGCGTGCGGTGCCTTTCACCGAGCTGGTTCAATTGGGCGGCATCGAGTACATGCCGGCTTTTCTGGACGGGCGATTTCGAGGTGCGAGCGGGACATTGCTCAGTTTGGATTATCGCTATCCGATTTGGGCTTATTTGGATGGTGAATTGTTTGTTGGTTTGGGAAATACGTTCGGACGGCACTTGGAGGGATTTGCCTGGGATCGCTTGTTTCTCAACTGGGGACTGGGGGTTCGATCCAATCACTCCAGGGATATATCTTTTGATGTGCTCTTGACTTTTGGAAGCAATCGATTGGATGCCGACTCGTTTGAAATAGATCGAGTCGGCTTCGTGATTGGGATGAACCAAGGATTTTAGTCAAGCATGGTTGCTCATTCTGTCGGATCGATGCGGCGACTGTGAATTTTTTCATGGGAACGAATCATGCGAAGGGTACAGCGTACATTGCTTTTGGGATGGTTGGCTGCAACCTACCTATGCGCCTGCAGCGAGCCTGTAAGGAGATTTGCCCTCAAGGAGCCTCTCTGGCAGGATCCGGACCGCAACCATCTTGAGAGTCGGCCCGAAGAGCGGTTTCTGGGTACTTGGGCGGATGCGGCCGATCAGACGCTTTTACGCCCGCTGGTTGAGTTGTTTGCCTTGAGATTGGAGAGCGAGGCGGTCAACGTAAACAGCTTGGATGAAGTGCCCAACAGCTCATGGTTCACCAATCGAATTGGCTTGTTTGCCATGTCGACCGAGCAGGTCATGCTGGGCAGTTGCAGTGCTTGGTTGGATCCGACGCGGGGGCCCTGGATGATTACCCGGGCGAAAACCCAGGGACAGAACCCTGGGTTTTTCGTAAAAATGCCTGATGGTGGGACCTATTTGCTCAAGTTTGACGGCTCGTTCCGGCCGACCAGAGCGACTTGTGCGGATGTCATCGGATCAAAATTCTATCATGCTGTGGGCTACAACACTCCCTGCAACCAAATCGTCTATTTTCAGAAAGACATTCTGAAAATCGCTCCCCGCGCCATGACGATCGGAGATGACGGGAAAAAGCGCCCTCTGCAAGAACGGGATATCGAGCTGGTTTTATCCAAGGCCTATCGACGTAAAAATGGACAGATTCGCGCGGTGGCAAGCCGGTTTCTCGACGGTGAGCCGCTGGGACCATTTGGGTATGCGGGGTTGCGCAAAGATGATCCCAATGATGTTGTTGCGCATGAGGACCGCCGGGAACTTCGCGCCAACCGATTACTGGCGGCCTGGCTCAATCATTTCGATTCACGCGGCGCCAACTCGTTGGATATGCTGGTGGAAGAAAAAAGACGTCGTTATGTCAAGCATTACATGATCGATTTTGGGGATTGTTTCGGCGGATCGGGTGAGGATCTGCGTCTGAACCGGTTGGTGGGTCATTCACATTACTTCGATCTCGAACATATTTCTATGGACTTTCTATCCCTCGGACTCATTCCAAGACCTTGGGAACGTGAGCTGATAGAGGATGATGCCGAAATATTCGGTTTTTACAAATGGGAAAACTTCGTTCCCTCTGCCTGGAAAGGTATTTATCCCAATCCGGCTTTCGATCGGATGAGCTATCGAGATGCTTTGTGGATGGTGCGCATCATTGTCCGTTTCACGGATGATCAAATCCGCGCGGCTGTGAAGACCGGCAGACTCGAAAACCCCCGGCACGAGAAACACCTGGTCGAGGCATTGATTCGAAGAAGAGACCGAATCGCACATGAATACCTTCGAAAATATGTTCCCTTGGATGCATTCCGCCTGGTGCGGCGAGTGCCCGCACAACTAGAACAATCATTGTGTTTTGAGGATCTGGCGGTGAAATACGCTGAAGTCGATCCCGAGCATGTGGTCTACAAGGTGCGTTTCATGG
The DNA here is from genome assembly GCA_041560255.1 of Myxococcota bacterium. Lineage (GTDB taxonomy): Bacteria > Myxococcota > B64-G9 > B64-G9 > B64-G9 > JBFFBT01. The sequence continues at coordinate 13,298 of JBFFBT010000045.1, forward strand.
CGGGTGAGACGCTCGAAAAGGAGTTGGGATGGTTACAGTTTCAACCCGATCTCAATCATCCGCATCGCAGTTGTATCTTGCTGCCGGTGGGTGATAAACGCCCCGATGATCTGGTTACCAAAGGTGCGTCGGTGGATCACCCATCGAGGTACGGCGCTGTGAAGATTGATGTCTACCAGAGACCCTCCTATCCCCCCACCAGTATCCTTTTGCATATGTATGATCGGGGTGTCCGGGAAGGTTTCATGCTGGTGGGTATCGAAAGACCACCGAATTTGGTGGAATCATTTCGAAGATGAGAAAGCCGTCGAGGGAAAATCATGAAAGCGGTTCAATTGATTACGGTAGGAAGACCTCTCGAAGAAAAGCATGTTTTGGTGCCCGAGGTGGGTCGGCGGGATGTGTTGGTCCGAATTCGGGCCGCGGGAATATGTCATTCGGATGCTCATTACCGCAACGGATCATTACCGGTCGCAGGCCTTCCGGTTACTTTGGGGCATGAAGCCGCCGGAGTGGTCGAGCAGATCGGATCCAGGGTACGAAACTTTCAGGTTGGGGATCGGGTTTGTGTCCATTATGTAGCCACCTGTGGAGAATGCCGATATTGCCGGGGAGGGCATGAGCAGCTGTGCTCTCAGGCCGAGATGATAGGTAAGCACCGGCCTGGAGGTTATGCCGAAATGCTCGTCATGCCGGAGTCCAGTCTGGTGGCCGTACCGGACGAGATCGAGCTCGAACATGCCGCTGTCATGATGTGCTCGAGCGCGACTTCGTACCATGCGCTTCGTAAAGCACGGCTCGTACCGGGTGAGCGGGTGGCGGTGTTTGGTTGCGGAGGTCTGGGAAAGTCCGCCATACAACTCGCACTGATTATGGGAGCCGGTGAGGTGTATGGAGTGGATATACGTAAATCAATTTTGGATGATGCGGTTCGGTTGGGTGCGGTGCCGGTGGATGCTTCCATCGAGGATCCCGTCTCTGCAATCCAGAAGCGAACCTGCTTGGAGGGTGTCGAAGTGTCTTTGGAGCTTACCGGATTGCGGGAGGTCGCCAGGCAGTCCGTTCGTTGTCTCAGTCGGTTGGGGCGGGCCGTTCAGGTGGGTCTGGGTGAAAACAGTATGGAAATCGATACCTACCGCGAGCTCATCGGCAAAGAAGCCGAAATCATTGGATGCTCCGATCACTTGTATGCAGAGTTGCCCAAGGTGCTGGAATATGCGAGACAAGGCCGGCTGGATCTTTCTGATGTGGTGGTTGAACGAATCGGTTTGAGCGCCGAGCGGATAAACCAAACACTCGACAACTTGTCCGGCAACTTGGGATCTGGAAGAACCGTGATTGTTCCCTGATGTGGGTCGAAACTGTGCGAGACGTTTTTTAGCTGTTCGCGGATGAGAGCTTGTGCACTGCCCGGCTGAGCCTGGATATTTTTCGGGAAGCGGTTTTATGGTGCACGACGCCCTTGGTCACAGCATGCATGATCTCGGACAATGTTTTGGGAAGGACTTCCTTGGATGCCGTGGCGTCTTTGGATTGTATGAACTGCCGCAACTTGCGCTCTGCCTTGTGTACTCTAGAGCGGAAAGCAGCGTTTCTGGCTCTGCGTTTTTCGTTTTGGCGACTTCTTTTTTCTGCCGACGGATGGTTGGCCACAGATAATTCCTCCTTCTGGCATTAAACAACACTCCCCCTCGGGGACTGCCCTTGGTACACCAATTTTCCTTGGTTTGTCAAGTACAACCGTATCCCGGTACAAAAATGTTCTTCCATGGGTTTCGGTACGAATTGGCGCTCTGCGTGCCGTCCTATTCGACAAGCAAGACACCTGCGCCGCTTAATGCTTTGTTTTTCAGAGCATTCAGTGCTTGGTTGGCTTCTTTGAGGTCGAAAACTTCTGTATGGGTATGAAGCGAAATTCGGGCGGCTTCTTGTAGAAAGCCGACTCCATCTTCTCGGGTATTGTTGGCAACCGATTGGATGCACTTTTCTTGATACAACTGTGCGTAGCTCAAAGGTGGTACAGCTGTCATGTGAATGCCTCCCAGGATCAATCGACCACCTCGATCCAGGGCATCCAGGGCGGCTGGTATGAGCTCACCCGCGGGGGCGAAAATGATGGAAGCGTCCAATTTTTCAGGCGGCTTTGCCTGGACATCACCCACCCAGCGGGCTTCGAGCCGCTCGGCGAGCTTCTGGTGCTGGTCGCGATCTCTTGTAAACACATAGACATCTATTCCCCTGGCCTGGGCCAGCTGGATGACCACGTGTCCCGCGGCCCCGAATCCGTAGATGCCCAAACGGGGCTTTTCAGATCCGTTCGATCTTGTATGCAGATCGGTTTTCTCCAGTGCGCGGTAACCGATGATGCCCGCGCACAGCAAGGGTGCTGCCTGCAGATCGGAGTAACCGTCCGGAAGCAGGTAGACAAACGCGGCCGGCGCCACCACGTATTCGGCAAATCCTCCGTCCACGGTCCACCCGGTAAACTGCGGGTTTTCACAAAGGTTTTCCATGTTCCGGCGGCAAAAACGGCATATTCCGCAGGTTTTATGCAACCAGGCCACTCCGACCCGATCGCCCGGTTTGAGCCCGCTGGTATTGGGATCCAGACCGGATCCCAAACGATCAATCCGGCCGACTACCTGGTGGCCGGGGATGATCGGCATTTTTTGAGGGGCAAGATCTCCTTCGATTACATGCAGATCGGTGCGACATAAGCCGCATGCCTTGACCCGTATCAAAACCTCATCCGGTTTGGGCTCGGGAGTAGCTACGTCTGTGACGACAAGCGGGTTGGTCTCGATGGGAGACTGGTTTCGAAGCATGACGGCTTTCATGGTTGCTCCTTGGAGCGAATCGTTGGATATGATTATGAGGCTTGAGGGGCAATCGAAGACCCTTTTTTACAAGATATAACTTGGTTTGTTTGCAAGTTGCAAGAAGGGTATTCAAGTGCTGCGATAATGTTGAAGGTGGCCGTTCATCCAGCTTTTTTTCTGCCTTCCATCACATGCCGCCGGTGTGCGTCCAATACGGTTTTTCTAAGCCGGATGGACTTGGGGGTTACCTCCACCATCTCGTCGTCTTTGATGAAATGCAACGCTCGTTCGAGCGGCATGGGCTTTACGGGCGTCAGGGTGATGTTGTCGTCTTTGGCCGCGGCCCGGATGTTGGTGAGCTTTTTTTCTTTACAGGGGTTCACATTCAAGTCGTGCTCCTGATTGCGCTCTCCGACAATCATGCCTTCGTAGACCGGATCGCCGGGCTTGACAAAAAGCTCGCCCCTGGGTTCGAGGTGAAACAACCCGTATGCCACGGTGTTGCCCTGGCGGTCGGAGACGATCGAGCCCGACTTGCGCGACTCGAAGTGCCCTCGGTAGGGTTCGTATCCGATAAGATATGAGCTCATCAGCCCGGTGCCTTTCGTGTCGGTGAGAAACTCGTCCCGGTAGCCGATCAGTGAACGGGAGGGGATCGAAAACTCCAAGCGGATCCTTCCGCTTCCGGTGTTGATGATGTTTGCGAGCTTGCCTTTGCGTGACATCACCTTTTCGGTCACCACGCCCTGGTGCTCGTCCATGCAATCGACGACCAGCCGCTCGACGGGCTCGTGCAGTTTTGCGTTGATCTCTTTGGTGATGGCTTCGGGTCTGCTCACACACATCTCATAGCCTTCCCTGCGCATGGATTCGATCAAAATGGCCAACTGAAACTCACCCCGGCCTTTCACGATGAAGCTTTCTTGATCGGCGGATTCTTCCACCTGGATGGCTACATTGAGAAGGGTCTCTTTTTCCAGACGTTCTTTAATCTTACGGGATTGGACGTATTTTCCTTCTTTTCCGGAGTAGGGGGATGTGTTGATCGAAAACCTCATCGATACGGTCGGTTCGTCCACTGTAATGCGGGGCAGCGCCTTGGGGTTGTCTTTGGTGCAGATGGTGTCTCCGATATGGACGTCTTCGATGCCGGCCAGCACCACGATGTCTCCTGGATGGATGGACTGGGCTTCCTTACAGGTCATGCCTTCGTACAATTGAAGCATTGAAACCTTCAACGGGTGGTGATTTCCGTCTTTGCCGATGCAGACCAGGCTGTCGTTGTGTTTTGCCGATCCATTGAACACTTTTCCCACGGCCAGGCGCCCGACATAATCGGAGTAACCCAGATCGGATACCAGCATCTGAAAAGGTTGATCTGTTTGGTAGGTCGGTCCTGGTATGTTTTCCAGTACCGCATCCAGCAGTGGATGCAGGTTTTCTCCTTGATCACAGAGGTTTTTTTGGGCGACGCCGTCTCGGCCGACGGCATACAAAAGTGGGAACTCCAGTTGGTGTTCGTCCGCTCCCAGATCAATGAAAAGATTATAGATTTCGTCCAGTACCGCTGCCGGTCTAGCGTCTTTACGATCGATTTTATTGATAACCACGATGATGGGCAGTTTGGCATCCATGGCCTTTTCCAGTACAAACCGGGTTTGCGGAAGAGGTCCCTCGGAGGCGTCCACCAGCAATATGGCTCCATCCACCATGGACAGCGCCCGCTCGACTTCTCCTCCAAAGTCGGCGTGGCCCGGTGTATCGATGATGTTGATCTTGGCATCTTTCCAGCGCACCGAACAGTTTTTCGCTTCGATGGTGATACCCCGTTCTTTTTCAAGATCCATGTTGTCCATGATGCGCTCGGTGGTTGCCTGACCGGCCCTAAACAAGCCGCAGGTTTTGAAAATATTGTCGACAAGCGTGGTCTTGCCGTGGTCAACATGTGCTATAATTGCGATATTTCTCAGTTTTTCATTTCTGCTATGCACGTTTTTATCCTCGATATGTTACTTTGTCGGGTCAAACAGACGCAAGAACCTATATGAAAAGCAGCTCAATTGTCCAGATGAAAAGGATTGCTTTGACAGGAGTAAATAGAATCCGATTGGTATGCTGCGTTTTTTCTTGATTTGATGCGTTCTCGGTAGTAACACGTATTATGTAATTGTGCTACGTATTGAAGTGATCAACATCTCCGGCGTCGGGAATTGGGGAAAATCATTTGAAGGAGAAAATAGATGCTTGTGCCTTTGGAGTTGTCGCTTCTTGCGCATCAGCGGGGTTATCTAAGTCCGGAGCTGGCTCTGGGTTGGAGGATCGCAAGGCATGTCCGGGAGGTTTTTGACGGGTTGGAGCATGTGCGTATCGCGGCTCGTCGCAACAACGATGCGTTGATGGCGTTATCCATCTTATCCGTCAAGCTCGGAAACCCACCTGCGGATCTGTCGCGTAGCCGGACATCGAAACCTTGGGATTTTTTGTTTTACCACCCTTTGAGCGGTACAGTGCTGCGTTGGGTGCAGAACAAGCAAAACACACAGCTTTCGAACGATATCGTTGCGTTGGGAGATCGCCTGGATTGTGCGAACGATACCGTCGCCACCATACGCTACCAGCGTGCGGTGGACGCCTTGATCCTGCAAATCCTGAATGTTTCGATAGATATGTTGGGCTTGTTTTATGAACACCGCTGTCGAAAGATCAAGTGCGACGCGCCTCGTGGGGAGGATAGCTTGAGATGTCCGCAGTGCGGTACCGTAGTTTTCAGGCGGGATTTGTGGGAAGTGGATGGTTGGCTTGGTTGTTTGTCTTGTTCGTTGTTGGAGCCGGCCTGGTTTGTCTGTCATTGAGTCTGGACGAGGACATCAGGCGTTGTATCGGTAAGGCCTACAACGAAAAAGGGTAGCTTATCCCTAGGCCGATCGACCAATCGTTGACGGGTTGATAGCGTCCGTTGAGAGGGTTCATCTGCCAGATGCGCCAGTATTGAGCCGAGAGATGAAAATACGGGTTGATTTGGTACCTGCATTCGGCCAGAAACAGGCTTTTGTGATCAAATCTGAAAGCCTGATCGGCTCCCTCGTAGTTGTGGCGGTAGTAAAACACTCCCATTTGGAGGATGGAAAAAGTCGGGATCTCCAAAAAGATTCTCAGGTTGGAATTATAAGGCCCGTCATAATCATCAAAGGAAACCCCAAGTTGAATCAAATCGTGGACTCCAATGATGAGTTGTGCCCAGTAGCCATGTAGGATGTCGCCACCGATATGCTCGATCGCTCTTCGTTTGGGCTGATCGGTCACCTCTCGGCCGGCAGGTCCGAAAAGACCCTCAACATCTCTGAACGGAAAGCCGTATTTTTGTATTTCGTAAAAGCTGTTGAAGTAGGCGGGTATGTAATCGGACTGCATGTAGCGGTACTCGAGTCTGGTATGCAGATCCAGTGATAGGGATATGATGCGGATTTTGCTCATGATACCGACATGGAGTCCCGAACCGGCACCCGTCAAGTGATTAAAATCCATATAAGGCAGTAGAGTGGCCCATTCGGTTTGAAAGAGCTGAAATTCGATGTCAATGCCCGTGGCGGTAGCTGCTTTTTTCTCCAATACTTTGGGATAGCCATCATCTGTGCCGTTCGGCTCCAACCGAAAAGGGGCCTGATGATCCGTCACCAGAGTCAGTCCGACTGCCAGATTGTTGAGATAGGATTGGGTTGAGATCAGACTCCAGGGTCGTACATACATCCGGGCACCTATCAGGCTCGAGAGGAATGCGTTGTTGAAGATCGATTCGATTCCTCCGTAGTTCGTATTGATATCCAAAACCAAGCCCATTTTGTAATGATCCAAATCGACGTTGTTGTAATACCGGCCGACCAAAGATGCATGTCCCAAGGTGGCTCCCGGCAGCCCACCGGCTCGACAATACAAGGTATCCCCCTTGCTGCCATATTGGATATATCTAATGATTTTGAGATAATCTGAAAACTCGTCCCAGTCTTCCTTTCTCAACGTATGGGCGATCTCACGATTTTGGGGATCCGCATCGATCAACCTCATCCGTAAAGGCGCCCAAATACCCAAGCCGAACGAATCGATGCTCATGTTCATGCCAAGGTTCAGGGTTGCAAACCCATCCCCATCAATCATCCCGAGGTTGAGATCTCCTTCCAAACGACCGGTCGACCGGGGTGGATCGATCCTGTCCAATGGGATTGTTTGCGCTCGGCTCGACCGTGGATCCAACACAAAGATGAGCAGGAGCAGTCCCAGCCACTGCTTGGGTGTCATTTGGAGTCTCTCTGGAGCTTTCCGGAAACCTCGATAAAAAGCATGCCGTTGCGGTATGAAGGCCCACCCAATATGGCCCGGCCCCCATCGGCTACCCTAAAAGTAATTTTGGCCGCAGGCTTGATGGCGATCTGCAGCGCGATCATGGTTTTATTTTTGTATCCGTCGGTTCCTTTGAAGCTGACAGCGATAATCTGTTTGTCTCCAAACTGCAGCTCCACGGTCGCATCCAGCTGTATGTCGGTCTCCAACCGGTCGAGAAGGTTGAATGATGAAAAGGGCAGCTCTCTAAGCTCTGCCTGGATATCTTTCAAACGTGGATCCAATTCTGCCTCTTTATCCTTGACCGCATAGACAACCCGGATTGTAATCTTTGTCTTGATTTCGTCCGTGTTTTCCTCGGCCTTGAGACAGGGCAGAACCAGGCAAAAGAACAGCAAAATCGTGGGAGTTTTTTTCACAAGGGTCATATGTCGTCCCCTTCGTCTGCGTACTCCGCGGCCTGATCGAAGTCATACAACCAAATAACTGTCGTATTGTTTTTGGATACAGTGAAAATCATGGATCGTTGACCGGCATATTCGAGTGAGTCAATAATGACCTGGTTGTCGGTGGAGGCTTGCTCCGCCGCACCCGCAGGAATCATCTCATGGGCGCTGGCGTGCACGGGTTCGGAGTTGGGAGGTTCCAAGATGTCTTTCGTGGACAAGAATGGGTACAAGACAGCCAATACCAGACAGGCTGTGACCACCGAAGTAATCCATACGGTGCGGTATCGGTATGCAAATTCCCTCAGATACACACCGAGTCGTTCGAACGTGCTCAAAGATTTTTCTTGGTGGATCCTTTGCATGACCCGATCTTCGAATCCTGTGAAGTCAACCTTTTCCAGCGTCGAAAATAGGTCTTCTCGCAGTAGCTCGCCTTGCAAGGCCATGTGATCCAAAATATCTTTGCAGGTTGGGCAATTCTCGAGGTGTTGTTGTACCCGAGTGTTCTCAGAGTCGCTCACCGCATCATCGAAGTAAGCGTCCAATCGGCTTTTTTTGCAACAGTCCTTCAATGTTCCAACTCCCGTTCACGTGGTTTTCCAAGTGGCGAGGTCGCATCACTGCTTTCAAGACCCTCCCCATTTCGGTCTTCTTTGTGGTGCAGGTACGTTTCGAGGGCCGACTGAATTTGCTTTCTGGCATGGTGAAGACGTGACATCACGGTGCCCTTGTTGATTTTAAGTATCTCGGCCAGCTCCTCATAACTTAAGCCTTCCACCTCCCGCAGTAAGAGCACCGCCCGGTGTTTTTCATTCAATCCATCGAATGCTTTCGACAATTTCTCCCTCAACTCCTTGCGATCCAAGCTCGATTGGGGATTTTCGTCGAGCCGTTTAGGGGCCACTTGCCCCTCGACATCGTCGGTATCATTTCTGCGTACCATATCATCGTAGCTGGCGGCTTCGTGTCTGGATTGTTTTCTGATGTAATCGATTGAAAGATTTACAGAGATTCGGTACAACCAAGTATAGAAGCTGGAGGTGCCCTGGAAGCTTTCTAAGTAGCGGTATACTTTTATAAATACTTCCTGTGAAATATCCATGGCGGCCTCTTTGTCCCGAACCATACCAAAGGCGATTGCGAATACTTTGCGTTGGTATTTTTGCATAAGAGTCCTGAATGCTTGTTCGTCACCGCGCTTGGCTTGTCGGACCAACTGTCGCTCATCCGTTGCCAAGTGCCGAAACCTCCCGTTCTAATAAACTAGACGCGAAAAAGGGGTTTTGTATTCACCAAGCAGGCGTTTTCTTCATCTCCCGGCGCCTGAAGGTTCCATCCTAACCAACAACTACATGATCATGCAAGCAAAAGGAATTTTTATGGTATATTGGGGGGTGGTTTTCACAACACCGTTGTGTCGGTGTCTTTAGGGATGACTTCTTCATGGCCGAATTCAATCCTATACTGCATGAATTTTTATCATCTTGTCGCCGTAACTTGCTGAGGTTGGAAGGTCTTTCCGGGTTGGCCTATCTTGTGGGCGTCTCTCTGCTGTTGATCTTGTCCTGGGTGCTTTTTGTGCCTGCCGAAGTTGATAATATATTGTTAAAAAAGGTTTTTTTGCTTATGTCGGCATGCTCGACGATCGGCTTTGCCGGATTGTATGGGGTGCGCCCTTGGTTGCGTTGGAGACGTCCAGAAACTCTGGCGCGCGAGGTGGAGAGTTGTATCAATGATAAATATTCAGGTGTGTTACAACCTCTTGAGTTGGTCTCAGCCCTGGAGCTTTTGCAGATCAAACAAAAAAAGCCGACCGCCAATGGAGTAAGTTTGGAGCTGATTGATGCCCATTTGGAGCAAATAGGCGCCAAGCTGGCATGCTGCCTTCCCCATAGGATGATCGGCTATCGGCGTCTTGTAAAACCGATGGGTTTTTTGGCCGCGGCCGGGCTTGTTTTTGCCGGCCTGGGGGTCTGGCGGTATGAAAAAACCCGGGATGTATTCGCAATCATGACGAATATTCACGCCGACCGATCCTCGCTCCAGTCAAGCGGTAGCGGACCCGAGTGGTTGGGGGAGCTTACCCTGATGTATCACTATCCGGCTTATTCGGGTCAAGATACTCAAAGGATCGAAAGTACCCGGGGAGATATTCTGGCGATGCCCGGGACCCGGATTGAGGTGAAAGGGCGTACGGATAGAGATATCGGTAAGGCAATACTTCGTCACGATTCGCTGGCTCTACCCATGGTAGTCGAAAACGCAAGATCGCTATCGGGTGAGATTTTGGTGATGCAAGGCGGTTCGTATCGATTTGAGCTGGAAGATGCAATTGGTCGTCTTCGGCATACATCGAGTTATCGCTCCATCCGTATCGAGAAAGATCGCGCACCGGAGATTTTGCTCGTGCGGCCCAAGAAAGACCTGGTGGTCGATGCCAGGGATGTCGTCCATTTGTTTTTCGAGGCGAAAGATGATTTCGGCCTTCGGCAGGTACGACTTGTATGGAGGGTAGCCGATCGGAGTCAGGCGGCCCAATACAAAACCATCGCGCAATACGCCAAGCAGGATATGCGCTGGGAAAGAAAATCCATGCGTTGGGATCTGAGCGTATTGGATTTGCAGCCCGGTGAAGTCGTTCAATATTACCTCGAGGCGAGCGATCATGACAGCGTTTTGGGGCCAAAAACGGCGCGATCGGCCGGACGCAGCCTCAGGGTGTTCTCGGTATACGCCTACCGTCAAAAGCTTCTCGAACAAGTTAAGTCCCACTGGGAAAACCTGCTGTTGTTGCTTGCAGATGTTTTGGTCGCGGATGCCGAAGCGGATGGAAGCTCTAAAAATGGGTCGGCGTACCAATCCGTGATTGAAAACATTCGTGCATACCTCCAGCGTACAGCCAACCTGCTTCAAAGGTTTCAAAAAGATCCTTCGGCGTATTCGGCATTGTCTCAAGCATTGAGGAACAATTACCATGATGTGATGAGACAAAAAAACCTACTTCTAGAATTGCTTGCAGGCTCTGAAAAAAATAAAAATTCTTCGAGGCGGTTCTCATTTCAATGGCTCCAAACCATTGCGTTGTTGGAAAGGGATGTGTTGTACTTGGGTGATCTTTTGGATATGACTCGTCTGGAAGATATGGATCGCATCGGTGAAGAGTTGGCCTCTCTCAGTGAAAAGTTGGAAGAACTGGTTCAGGCATATGCTCGGGCACCGAGCCAGGAGATACGAGCAAAAATCCAAGCAGCCATCGCAGATCTCAAGCAAACAATAGCCAGACTCACAGCCCGCCAGCAAGAAACACTCAAGACCGTTCGGGATGAGTATCTCAATCCGCAAAAATTGGCGGAGCTTCTTTCAAAGACCGATCTAATGGGTGGGGCGGATTTGGTGCAACGCCTTTTGATGGAAGGCAAAATCGATCAGGCCTTGCGGGCCGTAAATATGCTCAAAGATAGATTGGGTGATTACCGCACCGCGCTCATGAAGACCCAAATGGAGGTGGGCGGGGCAAAATACGAGAAATTGACTGCCGAGCTGCAGGAGATTTTGGCGGATCTGGACGATTCTATCGAGATTCAGGGTCGCATTATGCATGCGACCGACGAGATTCGTACCCAGCTGCTCGAAAAGTCGAGAAGGAAAATCCGACAAAGAGCGCTCGACTTGATCGAGCAGATCAAGGCAAAGCTCGATAAGCTGGAAGAAAAGATAGCGGGCATTCCTCCAAAGGATGTCGATCCCTATCGAGATGATTTTATTCGTGAGCCGCTGGAACAAACCGAGCTGTTGAGGCAGGCGCTTCGCGCATTGGATATCAACGCGTCGCGGGAGATTTCAATGAGATTGGAACAAACCACCTCCCGGCTCGAACGGGTGCTCGAAGCTCTGGTAGCGTCTGCGGATATGTACTTTCAGCGTAATGTGATGGATCTTAGAATATATTACCAGGGAAGCCGGCGCGCGCATGGTTACGCCGTCGAGATATCCGAACTGCTCGCATCCTGGATGCCGAAAATCGAGAAGTTGTTGAACGAGGCTCAGCGTTTGAGGCTGGATGATCTGGCGGCAAGGCAAAATGGTATGCTGCAACGTATGGGTTTACTGCAATCCAAAATGAACACGCTCCACAAGTCGGCCCCGCCGTTGAGGAGAAAGAGAGCCAAAAAAAGCGTCCAGATCTGCTCGTACTTGAGGGTTTGCAAGCTGAGAAAGATCTGGAAACCCAGACCGCCGGCGCCGATGATGCCCAGCACCGCGGCGGCTCGAATGGCGCACTC
>JBFFBT010000046.1:0-25115 GCA_041560255.1 Myxococcota bacterium
GAGAATTATTTTTCTATACTTCTAAATATGTCGATATATAATACTGAAGAAATAGAAAATCTTGCCAATATTTTCAAGGCATTATCTAATCCGCATCGGCTGCAAATATTCCAAATGTTGTCCGAGTGTTGTGTGGGAGGCAAGGCCTGTTGCAACGATGATCAGGATGCCTATCGATATGTCGGAGACCTGGGCAAACATCTCGACTTGGCCCAGTCCACAGTCTCTCACCACATTAAAGAACTCAGGCAGGCTGGTCTATTTTTGGTAGAACGGCGTGGAAAGAATGTGGAATGCCGGATTAACTCAAAGGTTCTAGCCAAGTTGAGAGAGTTCTTTGCGTCAACCAGTCACGAAAATATACCACCTACGCAGAAAGCAAAATCGTGAATACTCAAAATGATTATTCCCCATGCAGTTGTACGAATGATCCAGTCCAAGCTTGCCGTCAATCGTCGGATACCGACCAACGCAAGGAACGTCAGATCAAGTTAATGGTGTCCATACTGGTCATGCTGGCAGCCGCGGACTGGAAGAGCTCCCGCACGATATAACGAGGAACGATCATGACCAATCATACAGATTCACAGTCACTCCTGAAGACCGAGGCTATCTGGAACAAGTTTCATCAGCGCTTGTTGATTTACATACAAGGACGGGTATCATCCAGACAGGATGCTGACGATATCCTCCAGGAAGTGTTTCTCCGCATTCACAAGAACCTGCTGCGTCTAAAAGATGATCGGAAAATCACTGGATGGATTTTCCGGATAGCCTCCAATGCCGTTATCGACTTCTATCGGGCCAAGGCAGACAATACCAACCTACATAACAAACTTACCCGTTCACCAGTGGATGCGGAGCACATTCACCCGTCCAGGGAGTCAGCTGTAAATGATTCTGATCCAGTTGCGGAGCTCTCTCTCTGCATTCAGCCACTTCTCCAGGACCTCCCCGAGGATTATCGTAAGGCGATCTGGTTGACCGAGCTGGATGGATTGACCCAGAGGAAAGCGGCTGAAAAGGTAGGAATATCTCTTTCGAGCATGAAAGCTCGGGTTCAGCGAGGTCGGAGAAAACTCAAAAAAACGCTGCAAGAGTGTTGCGAGGTGAAGCAGGATCACAACGGACGAATATTAGGCTACGAGGTAGTGAATCCCGACGGATGCAATTCTACTCGCACAACACCAGCCTAGCAGTTGTGTCCTTATCCGGCAATTGCCGTCTTATAGGTTGAAAGGAGGCGACAAGCCATGGACGACAGCCTAGTCAAGGATGCAGTTCGGAAGCAATACGGAAAGATCGCAGAACAAGGCGGTATCAAGGGAGCCTGCTGTGGGCCAGGTTCAGGCGTTAGCTGCTGCCCCAGTTCGGCTACGAGTTCTCAAGCAGAAGAGATGGCCAAAAGGATTGGATACACCTCTGAGGAGCTCGGCAGCCTTCCCGATGACGCCAACTTGGGTTTGGGTTGCGGCAATCCCAACGCGATTGCCAAGCTTAACCCAGGTGAGGTAGTGATCGACCTGGGCAGCGGAGCGGGCATCGATTGCTTTCTGGCCGCCCGGAAGGTCGGTGATGCCGGCAAGGTGATCGGGGTCGACATGACTCCGGAAATGCTCAACCGGGCACGTGCGAACGCCCAAAAGGCGAACATCAACAATGTTGAATTCCGCCTTGGAGAAATCGAGCACCTTCCGATTGCAGATTCAACCGCCGATGTAGTGATCTCCAATTGCGTCATCAACATCTCAACCGACAAATTGGCAGTCTACCGCGAGGCCTTCCGCGTGCTGAAGCTGGGAGGACGTCTGGCGATAGCGGACATCATTGCATCTGCACCCCTGCCCGAGGAAGTGCGCAACAGTGTAGCTTTGCATGTCGGCTGTCTCGCAGGTGCTGCAACCAGTGAAGAGCTAGAGCGTACTCTGAAGCAAGCTGGTTTCTCCAAGGTTCTAATCCAGCTCCAGGAGTCCAACCGACTGTCCATTCGCGACTGGCTGCCAGACAGCGATTACGATCAATACGTGGTGCCGGCAACCATCGAAGCTTTCAAGTCGTAATCGGGCGCAGCCCAGCAAGAACGATCTGTACCCAACTACAGATCGGCATAACAATCTTACACAAAGTTGTAACCAAGCAAGTCTTGATTCCGTCTTCAATCACAGAATTGAGAAAGGAGTCATGACATGAAACAGCCATCAAGAAAGAGGCTACAAATAGTAACAGGTCTCGGAGACGACCTACAACCCATTCTTGAGGAGACTTCCATCGACAACATGTTTCAGTCGCTCAATAACAGATCTGATCGTATCGTTCGAGATCCCAAAACACGCACGAGACTTCAGTATGCCCTCAAGAAATTCGTAAACAATATCGTCAACTACTTCAATGACTCCGGCGATCTGGACGAATACGTCTTGACCAACATCATAACTGCACTAGCGACAGCCGACCATCATGGCCCGAGTGATCACGGTATGGAAGATTACAGCACGTTCATCCGGAAGTTAAATCCCACCGATCCGGATACAGACAGGTACTTTGTTATCGGACGAGCAGGGAGCATCAATGCTCCGGGCTGCCCGTTGAAAGAGATGGAGAGACAAAGTGGTGGACTGTCGGCAATACCCATAGCAAAGCTTTCCATGTTTCATGCATTTCATCATGCCAGATCTAAGGATGTTACCCGGGACGCTCCCAGGATACCAGTAGAAGATTTGAAACGACTTATTCCTCAAGAGATCAAAAGCGACTCGATTCTGGAAGAAGCCTTTCTGGATGTTTGCTTCAGTGATGGGGCTTGGGAACTTTATCAACTCAAGTTGGCTGCTTGAAGCAATGGACCGCAAGCAGAGCTCCTCAATAATATCTGTAACCTTCTCAGCATCAGTATCGTCCATACCAATGATTGAGATGAGAGGGTGAAAGACTGGGAGGATACAATGAAAACCAAAGAGCTCAATCCTAACAAAACATTGATCTTTGCTATCATTATTGTGTCTGTACTCTTACTGGCGCTCATCGTTGTCTCTGCTTTTACCCAATTGGCGGACCTGGGAATCCTGTGGTTGGGAGTTCTCGATTTTGGACTGATAAACATTGCTCTGCCGACAAACTGTTGTAAAACCTAAAGGAGGTTGGTCATGAAAATCCAAAAGAACTTAGGAAGCATTGACAGATTGACCCGGATCGTAGCAGGTGTAGTATTGTTATCTCTTGTGACGCTGGCTTTTGTTGGCCCCGAATCCGGATGGGCCTTTCTTGGACTTATCGGAGTGATGCCCCTGATCGCCGGGATCGTTGGATATTGCCCGCCTTACGCACTGCTGGGCATCAATACCTATTCGGAACGAAAAAAGCGAGTCGAGAGAGATGATACCGTAGCTCAAACATCGGTATGCTGTTGAGGTCACTTGGCATAGTATGTGGGAAACTTCACCTCTTATAAGAAAAATCGACTGTGCAAGCTGGAACATAGGCGCACATCTTCACTGTCCTATGGAGCCACCTCAAAGAATACCAAAGTTGGTACAAATTAGACACAGATCATGAATTGAAAAGCACGAAAAAGAGAAAGCCCTCGAAGTGTTGTTTTTATGCCAACTATTACGGGGAGTTACTAATGCCGGGAGCGGGATTCGAACCCGCGCAGCACTCAGTGCCGAGGGATTTTAAGTCCCTTGTGTCTACCAGTTCCACCATCCCGGCAAAAACAAGTTTTCGATTCTACACACTTTTTTATTAACGTCAACGAGAATCAAACCCAAAAATTCGCAAATTTAGTTCCGGTCAATCCAATACATCCTAGTTCCTCCATTCGGCACCACGATGGATACCGTAGCTTCTTGTCAGTTGGCATCACTGGCTTCATTAGAGTTTTGAGTGGGATGCTACCAGGAGCATTTTCGGTAACTATGGATTGTGAAATCGCTGACGTCGTCTGGGAGGTGGTGTTTTTATTTTCAATCACCACTTTTCTCGATTATAGATGATCATGTAATCGCGAGGATACATCGGTCATGATTTAACTGGAATGAACTTGACGCAATTGGCAAAAGGGATGGTCATGCCCCACGACCAAAACCGCAGGTCGGAAACCTGCAACCATCACCGCAAGTCCAACAAAATCCTCCATGGGCCAGCGCAGCAATATTTTGCCGATTCAACTTTTCGCCTGCAAGAATTCGGGCTAACACAAGATCCAAGATAGTAGTACGATAGAACAATGCACAAGCTGGGACTCCTAAAATGGGTACTTCGCCTGCAGTATTAGTTATTGTCCCTATTAGAAACATGGCACCAGGCAACACTGGAGCACCATAGACCAAATCTCGACCACCGGCGTCGGATATTGCAAGACGGGTAATATCGTCGGGATCCACACTCATTCCTCCCGTGACGATGATCATCTGAGCCCCTTGATGCAAAAGTTCCTTGATATTGTTTGCAATGGTATTGCGGTTATCCGAAACTACGTTCGCACCCATTATGGTGCTCCCGTACAACAATATTTTCTCTTTAATAACGGGCGTAAATTGGTCTTCTACTAATCCATCGGCAACTTCACTGCCTGTAACCACTATCCCAATTTTAAAGTGACGAAATGGTTTTACCTCCAAAAGACCTCCACCGCCTCCGGCAAGTGAACATGCCTTATCCACGCATGAGCTATCTACTAGTAGCGGGATGACGCGAGTGCCGGCTAGACGTTGACCTGACTTGACTGGAGTGTGTCTGTGAATAGTTGCGCACATTACATCCTGGAGCAGGTTAAAATCTACTAGTCGGTCTACATCTACGTAGAACAACCCGTCAATTGCTGCAATAATCTCGATCTTGCCCTCCTTGGGTGGGCCGGCAACCTTAACACCAGAACCGCATAAGGAGTGAGCCAACAATTCAGCAGCTTCGTCTTCATGCATCTGTCCTGGTCTAATATCCAGAACATAAAGATGTTGTTTACCCAAACGGCATAGATGTTGGATATCTTGCTCTTTAACCACATGTCCTTTTCGAAAAGCAGGTCCTTTCTTTTCACCAGGAACGATCTCAGTTATGTCATGGGCTAACACCAAACCCACTGCATCATTTATCGCAACCAAGTGTCCAGTGGGTTTAGATGGAATCTGATCATTGTAGTCGGTTTTCATAAAAGATGAGTCTCCTTAGAAACGAAGCTATATGATGATTTCATGGATGGACGCTACTGTTGTCACAAACATTAGCACCAGTCTTCAGGCTGCCTCCAAGATATGCATTGACAACTTGCTCGGGATCTTCAGCGGGAGCTCCAACCACTACAGTTATATTGTTTTGAGAGAATAAACTTCGAGCTCGTTCACCCATTCCACCTGTAATGATGACGTCTGCGCCCTGTTCCTTTAACCATTGAGGTAGAACACCGGGCTCGTGGTGAGGCGGCTTGAGGATTTGCTTGCCCTGGATAGTTTTTTTGTCAGGGTCCACGTCGAAAAGGGCGAACTGCTCACAGTGTCCGAAGTGGAGGCATAGGGCTCCTTCTGCCACTGGAATGGCTATTTTTATTTTTTGTTCCTCCTCTTTCGCTGGTGTGTGTTTGCTATTGGTCCAAAAACCATGTTTGTCTATCGATAAAACTGCTTGTTCAAAGATCTTGGATATCTCTGAGTCCTTGTAGCCAAGAGTTACTGGCGTACCTGTATCTCCAGAGTCTGCCACCAAAGGATCAATAGGAATGGATTTCAGAAATGGAACTCCAAGCTTCTGAGCCATCCTCCTTCCTCCGCCTGTTTTAAAAATGCTGGTATGTTCACCGCAACTCGGGCAAACGAATCCGCTCATGTTCTCAATTACTCCTTGAATCGGAAGTCTAAGCTCTTTACAAAATCTAATAGAACGACGAACATCTTGTATCGCGAGATCTTGTGGAGTCGTAACAATTATGGCACTAGCTTGCCCCTCAATTAGCTGGATGACTGTCATCGGCTCGTCGCCAGTCCCCGGAGGAGAATCAATAACCAGGTAATCCAGTTCCCCCCATTCGACATCCTTTAGAAACTGTTTGATCGCATTAGACTTCATTGGGCCGCGCCAAATAATTGCCTCGTCCTGGTCTCTAAGCAACAGCCCTATTGACATGACTTTCATTCTGTGTGCAACAACAGGATCTAGACAGCTGCCACTTCCTGTAACAAAAACTTTTTCTATGCCAAGTAGCTTTGGTATGCTAGGTCCGTGGACATCAATGTCCAAAAGGCCTACTTTTTTCCCGGCCAAGGCAAGTGATGTCGCAAGGTTTACTGCCACAGTGCTTTTACCGACTCCACCCTTGCCGGAGAGGATCACCAACTTACGCTTTATTTGGCACATGCGGGCAGCTATATCCTGGCGGGTGATGAAATCCTCCGCCCTCTCACCCGGTCTTCTGTTCTTTGCGCTGCATTGTTCATCTTCACAAACGGTACAACTTCGTTCTTGTGGCATTGTCGACTCCTTTATCTGAAGTGACTGATTTTACTTTCAAAGGCAGGTTTGTCTTCTGAGTATGGATCGCATTCCACCACCCTCGGAGACCACCCACAGAATTGATTTTGGTTCTGTTATCGTAACTATGCTGAGCATTGTCACAGGAGTATCGATGAAAGCTTCCGGTAGCAGAGGTGTTGATGCTCCCGGTAAAGAAACCTCTCCACATTTCTCCGAGGCATGTAGCAGATCATTAACTGTGTGGTGAATAATGGAGGTTGAGCTAATCAGAGCCACCCGGCACCCAGGAAGAGCTATTATGGCTTTTGCGGACGGTCGCAGAGTTATTGTCGGTGCATAATGGCGCCGTGCCAGATGGTCCGATTTTATCTGGTGCGGTTCTTGGACTTTTTCAAAAACGGAAAGTGAACGAACCCTCGATCTTATAGACTCAACTAAAGTGACGAAGTGTCCTACCATTCCTACGTTGTCGTCAGACCTGAGATCAATGTAATCGAGAATATTACCTGTTAGGTAATTTGTATTGGTCTGATTGACCACTGCGTTTATGCATGCCAAACCAACGGTAGATTCGATAAGATCTTCTGATGGAAGTAAGTTAACAAGATCTGACACGGGTCGTCCACCAAGAGAGAAACGACCACGGAAAATTGAGCAGCAGTCTGAGACTTCGTCACGAAATGTAAATGCAACTCCGGTTCTTCCATTGGAGAGTCGGACCGCAGTGTAACGGAGCCCAATGCGGACATCGTTGACTTTCAAGCTGTTTTCACGTTGTAAAACCAACTCCACGATCTGTGATGCAACGCTTGACTCCTCATTTGATGGCATCTTTTACTCGCTCCCATAATTCCCTGATGTCCTTCGCCGCCGGACTAGTTTCACAGTCCACCACAGTCTTGCCTTGTACTTGGGCCCAGGTGACTGCTGGGTCATAGTGTATCCGGCCCAGGACTGACAAACCCATATCCTTGGCTTCCTGTTCCAATTGGCCCGCTAGATCAGGATTGATATCGAATTTGTTGATGCAGATTGCCGTATTAACCTTGAAATGATGGGTCAGCTCTGCAACCCGCTTCATGTCGTGTATTCCTGTTAGAGAGGGTTCCGTTACAATGAGTGCCATGTGTACGCCGGTTATCGAGGCGATTACTGAACATCCCACGCCTGGCGATCCATCTGAAAGAAGCAAGTTGCGCCCTTCAGCGACAGCAACGGCTCGAGCTTCACGTCTAATCAAGGAGACCAGCTTGCCGCTGTTCTCTTGGGCGATGCCCAATTTTGCGTGCACCATGGGTCCGTATCGGGTATCTGAGACAAACCATTCGCCATTGAGGGAGGGATTGAATTGTACTGCACCGACAGGACAGATATCTTTGCAGATCCCGCAACCTTCGCAGGCAAAAGGATCGACCCGGAATATGATACGCCCTTCATCATGGTGAGTAGTCTTGATGGCATTGAACCGACAGTGCTCAAGGCAAGAACCGCATTTATCACACATCTCTATATCTATTTTAGCCTCACAACCTCCAGAGAAAGGCCAACACTTCTGGATCTTGGGATTGAGAACCAAATGAAGATCGGCCGCATCAACATCGCAATCGACCACTGCGGCTTTATTGGATAGCGAAAAAAATGATGCCAAGACGCTGGTCTTGCCTGTACCGCCCTTTCCGCTGATAACCACCAGCTCACTTATCTCAGCGCTGTCACCCGGAGGTAGACCCTCAGAGGGGAATTGAGCTGATTTCTCGGATATCTGCTTCGGTTTTGAAGGTAGTATTGATGGAGGATGGATACACGCTGCCAAATCAAAAAGTCCTTTACCTAGACCGGCAAAGAGTGGTTTTAGCTCAGGCAGTGTCTTGATTACGAGTTCGCCGCGCGAATAGCTCTCTGCAATTCTGCGGTCATCTGGAAGCTCAAGCAGCACTGGAATATTTTCTTGACCGCAATATGCAAAAACGTCACGGCTGCCCACTCCGACTCTGTTAACAGCAACGCCATATGGAACACCTAATGTTCGGACCATCTCGACCGCCAGCTTCAAATCGTTCAAGCCAAAGGGAGTAGGTTCCGTGACCAAAAGAACGACATCACTCCCCTTTACAGATTCGATCACCGGGCAGGAGGTACCGGGTGGAGAATCGATAATGACGATTCGATTTTTTGCCTCAGCCTCGACACATGTACGGACAGCTCGGATCACTGGGGGCGACATTGCTTCACCAATTTTGAGACGTCCATGGATAAAACGCGCTTTTCCGGTCATTCCTTCTTCAATGAAACCAATGGATCGTGGAATTTCTTGAATGGCATGCTCCGAACAGGCCAACGAACAGCCACCACAGCCATGGCATAGTTTCGGAAAGGTGAGTACTTTTTCTTTCAACACCAGGATGGCCGAAAATCGACAAGCATCGCTACATGCACGGCAATAATTGCATCTGGAGTCGTTGACCTCCGGTACAGGTATGGTCACCTGATTCTTACTACTAAAGACTGGGTTTAAAAAAATGTGTCCATTGGGTTCCTCGACATCACAATCTAGATAGGCAACATCATTGTCCTGTTCAGATAAAAGAACAGCCAGATTCGCAGCAAGGGTGGTCTTGCCGGTCCCGCCTTTTCCGCTAGCTATGGCTATATGTATGGACTCAGTCATGGTCTCGTCTACGAAGCCCCTACTTAGATTTTATCTTTTTCCACATCCGCCACCCTGCCAACGTCCACCTCCTTCGCATCTGCCTTTTCCACTTCCGCTGCCGTGGCTATCACCTTGGTCCCTTCGTTCTCTACCGTTCTGACCGCCTCCACACGAGCCTTGAACTTTTCCGGTTCCTTGTCCCTGTTCATCTGGTCCGGTTTCATCTCCTTGCAGCATTTTGTTACTCCTTCTCCGTTTGATCTTGCGTGAGCTCCGCCATTCTTCTCTGGATGCCATTTAGCGCTGCTTCCATCTGAGACGCTTGCTGTTGCAGGAATTTTAGTTGGTCTTCTTTTGAAGGAATACTGAGAAAATTGAATCGATTCCAGGCGGATGGTACGCCCCATTGTGATCCACACGATCGGCCGCCCCCAAAATTTGGGGACTGCTGAAAAGCGCGGCGACCTCGTCCAAAACCTCTACCACCTTGAAAACCTCGGGATCGCCTTTCCCATCCACTCCCTCGTCCTCGACCAAACCTGTTAGCGGGGTTCGAAAGCTCTAAATCTTGTTTGTCAGTGCAGTATCCGGCACCTCTTCCTGTCATGGATCCTGCACCCAATGGACCTGTTCTATCTCCACCTGGCATGATACACCTCTTGTTTTGTAAGGTATTTCCAACAAATCTCACCAGTGACCTTCAACATCTGGTGAGCGCGCGGGTTCTAATTCACCCGCCTCAAAGCGATTTATTGCGTCAAGCACTGTACCTGTGGCTCCTATTACAACCTGTACTTTGCCGGCGGAAAGAGCCTTAAAAGCGTTGGGTCCACAATGTCCGGTAAGAACCACCTCAACATCGCCATCGATTACATGCTGTGCTGCTTGGATCCCGGCTCCCTGTGGAAGATTGAGAACCTGCATATTATTGATTGCTTCAAAAGTGCCAGAATCTGTCTCGTAAAAAATGAGCCATTTTGCTCGCCCAAAACGTGGATCAATTCTTGAAGAGAGATTCTTGCCTTCTGCACTGATAGCGATTCGCATCCTTCCTATCCTTTCTGTCTGTTTCGTTCTAGTTCCGGCCTCCCCTGAAATCACCTCGACCTGTGCGCCTCTTGGCGATTCCCGAATTCTGGGGGCTACCCTTTCCTCTCCTGGGGCCAGGAGCTCCACGACCAGATTTCATTTTTTGTCGGCAGCAGCCAGGCATGGTATGCTCAGGATTCGGTAGGTTGCCGTCTATGAAAGCCTGAAGTACTTCATCAGTGGTTCCGGATACCCATGGAATAATCTTGATCCCGGCAGAACTGCACATCTCAGAGAGAGGTCGTGAAATGGCGCCGCAAATCAAGACCTCCACCTCCAAATCAACCAACCTCTGCACTCTTAGAGGAGGAAAACGCTTGATAAGTATTTCTTCAGAGCGACTCATCTCTCGTCCATCTTCGACAAGCACTACAATGATTCTACGCGTGGTATCAAACACCGGAGAGACCCGCCCTTGCCATGTTGAGATTGCGACTTGCATCATGTAATCACTCCTAGTTGTGGTTAGTGCATCAAGCGTGCCGAAGAGGTCCAGACGCCGGGATGTAAGGCAACCGATGGATATGTAACTATATTCTGTTTCGATCCGATTTGTTCGGAGGACCGATGGGGATTGCAATAACGCAAATATGGGTGAGTGAAAGCTGCAAAACCGCAACTGAATAGGGTTGCTTATTGATGTGAGCTGGTAGTCTGATACTATTTTCGACGGCTTCTTGGAAGATGAATCTCAAGCTTTTTCATTTTGCGCCAGAGAGTGGTTTTATGGACTCCAAGTTCTATCGCAGTAGCGGTACGACTATAGTTATTCCGCTCGAGGGCATCTCGGATCCACTGAGACTCCACTTCTTCCAAGCTCTTAGGAGGTATCTGGAGGTCGGAAGTGTCTTGAGGGCGAAGTTGATCGGGCAGGTGTTCTTGGAGCAAAGCTCCTCCAGGACACAAGACAAATGCGTGTTCGATCACATTCATGAGTTCCCGGACGTTGCCTGGGAACGGGTGTTTCATCAAGATTGCAAGAGCCTCTGGTGCGATACGTGAGACTTCTTTTCCCTTTAATCGATTGAAATGATCAATGAAGTGTTCAATGAGGAGGGGAATATCCTTACGGCGTTCACGAAGCGGTGGAATTTTCAGTGATACCACATTGATTCGGTAGAAAAGGTCCTCTCTGAAGGTACCCTTATGAACAGATTCTGAAAGGTCCTTGTTGGTAGCAGCAATGATCCGCACGTCGACTTTTTGTGTCTTGTTGCTTCCCAATGGATCGAATGTCTTTTCTTGTATGACCCGGAGCAAGCGTACTTGGAGTGCAGGAGAAATATCCCCGATTTCATCCAGGAAAATGGTACCAGAATTTGCAATTTGAAAACGGCCAGGACGATCTTTTCGCGCGTCTGTGAAGGCTCCGGCCACATGTCCGAAAAGCTCTGATTCCAGCAATGTGTCAGGCAGAGCTACGCAATTTACCGCAACCAGAGGTCTTTTCTTGCGGGAGCTCATGTTGTGAATGGCTCGGGCAAATAACTCCTTGCCTGTTCCACTCTCACCTTCGATGAGAACGGTTGAATCGGATATGGCTACCTGAGGCAAGATATCGAACAATCTCTGCATTTTTTCGTGTTTGCTGACGATGTCTTGGAAAGTGTAACGTTGCTTGAGCTCTTTGCGAAGAGTTTCAACCACACTAAGATTGCGGAACGTTTCCACTCCACCAACGATCTCTGTATCTGCATCCCGTAATATTGCAGTGGAAATACTGATGGGAATACGCTTGCCGTCGTGACGGATGATGTAGGCTGCCTTGTGTACACTTGGCTCCCCAGTCTCCATGGTGCGTCGCAGATAACATCCTTCCTCGCAGATACTTGCCTTGAAAACCTCGTAGCAAGGTTGGCCCAAGGCCTCATTTCGGTCGATCCCTGTGATCTCTTCGGCTGCACGGTTGAAATAAGTTATCTTCCAGTCGCGATTTACGGTAAACACGCCATCGGCAATTGAATCCAGGATGCTGTCGTGCCAACCTGAACCCTGGTGGCCAGAGCCGGCTTCCTTATCCATGGTCTTTACTTCCTCTTCTGCCTCCCGGTCCTTGGCATGCTCTGGATGATGATAAAATGTATTCCGTGTCTGCATGTGGCCTGAGGATGACGTGCACAGAGACAACTTGACATACTTTTTCAGCAGCAGCTTTCCCTGCTGCTGTCGCAGCACAAACTGCGCCTACGTCTACGTGCACCATTACGGTTACCATGCCTCTTCCCGCTTTTTCTCTCCCTACCAGAGTAACCTGAGCGGTTTTCAACATTGCATCGACTGCCTCGACACTGGTCACAAAACCTCTTGTCTCAATCAGCCCTGGTGCTTGTGACATTTACCCTATAAGCACCAATTATGCCAGGACGAAACGCTTTGTTGGAATTGTAAGAACTGTATGATCTTATTCGAGTAAACAGTCACTTGAATGATTACTTTTTATCTCGTCCAGACAATCGTGTTGCAGAAATGCACCAGCCATGATTGCAATTATGCAATTTAAAGTGGTTTGATGCAATATGAATGATAAAACATCTAAAACGATCTTCTCTACTGACATATTTTATTTATGTACAATATGTTATGATATTTTCCACCTATCAAAGCATTCAAGTTATGTACTTCGTTTGCGGTCAAGGTGGCCGATAGATTCTGTATAGATTGCAAAAGTGCAACATCTTTCACTGTTGCAACCAAAGGGCATGAAAAGGTTACTGAGTTTCTATTGGTATTTTCCTATTATAACAATATGTTACGCCTAAGACAAGATTGCTGAAACGGTGGCATAACTATTGCTCTAGATTAGGTGGTAGATGTTAACCATCTGAACAGCAAGAAGAAAGGTATAACCATGAAACGAGTGGTCATCTTGTACTGCAAACGAATCAAGGACCACACATCTGCATAGGATGCACGAAGTGCTACTAGGGTGTCAGTGAGAAAAATGGAGAGTTTGTCCAACACAAGGAAGCTATCGAAGTTGTCTCTATGACCGATTGTGGTGACTGTCCTGGCCTGCAGGTACCACGGATTCTAGGAATGCTCGAGGGCCTAGGAAGGGAAGTGGATGCTATCAATCTTGGTACTCACATGAAAATGGCTTACGAGCATGGCAACTGCCCGATAGATCCAGATGAAGTCAAGCCGAAACTTGAAAACAAGTTTTCAAAACCTGTGATCCTTGGCACCCATACCTATATGTAATCCAACGTTTGCCGAGGGAAAAAAGAAACGTGACGCAATCGGGACGATATGACAATGAGCCTAACTGATGACAAACAGTTTCTGGAACTTATTCTCAGCTCTATCGCAGATGGAGTCTTCACGGTCGATAGAGACTGGTCAATTACCTCCTTCAATCGAGCTGCAGAACGAATCACCGGCATATCAGCAAATGATGCCATTGGGAAGCGATGTTCAGAGGTTTTTCACGCTAACATTTGTGAGCAAGGGTGTGCGTTACGAAAGACTCTAGACACTGATCAGGAACAAATCGATTTGCCGGCAAGGATTCTCAATAACAAGGGTAGCTCTGTCCCTATAAGCCTGAGCACTGCAGTGTTGCGGGACTCCGATGGTACATTGCTTGGCGCTGTTGAGACATTCCGAGATTTATCGGCGCTCGAACAACTTCGACGTGAAATCAAGCAGCGCTATACATTTGAGGACATTGTTGGAAAAAGTAAAGCTTTTAGAAAGATCTTTGCCATTTTGCCTGATATTGCTGAAAGCGATTCCACTGTGCTTATTGAGGGCAGTAGCGGCTCCGGCAAAGAGCTACTTGCTCGAGCAGTGCACAATCTAAGTCAGCGGCGTAACAAGCCCTATGTGGCGATCAATTGTGGTACATTGCCTACGAATCTGTTTGAATCCGAATTGTTCGGCTATGTTCAGGGCGCTTTCACCGACGCCAAGCACGACAAACCAGGCCGCCTGGCATTGGCCGAAGGCGGAACCGTTTTTTTCGACGAAGTAAGCGAACTTCCACCAGCAACTCAGGTCAAACTTCTCCGGGTTCTCCAGGAAAGAGAGTATGAGCCTCTGGGCGGTACTAAAACCGTACGCGCAGATGTTCGGATTGTTGCAGCTACCAACCGGAAGCTTGCTGAACTTGTAAGCCAAGGTAAGTTTCGCGACGATCTATACTTCCGATTGGCAGTGATAAGGCTAAGTCTTCCGCCTCTTAAGGAACGCCGTGAAGATGTCCCTTTTTTGGTCGAGCACTTCATCCATCGATTCAATGCCAAAAAAGGCAAGAATATTGTAGGCGTCACACCGCAAGTCATGGAAATATTCATGCGCCATAGTTTTCCAGGAAATGTTCGAGAGCTTGAGAATCTAATCGAATACGGTTTTGTCCTTTGCCATAACCGGTTGATCGATGTACACCATTTGCCAGAAGAATTCCAACCCACAAGTAAGACAAATGTCATAACAGAACCGAACACAGCACAATCTAGACTGAAGTGGGCCGAGGCAGATGCCATAAGGTCTGTATTGCATAATACCGACGGGAACTTGGGAAAGGCTGCACAAGAGCTAGGTATTAGCAGAACGACTCTTTGGCGCAAGATGAGAAAATACTCGATCGGTGCAACCGAGTACCAAAGTCGAAAAAATGGAAACGTTCACTGAAGCTAAACCCCAACGTTGCATATAACGATGTATTGAGAGCGCACGAAATCAGCTGACTACAACAAAATGTGTGCATATATTTGATTGAGCCGGGATTTAACTTTTTGTGACTTTTGGAAACAATGTCATTCTGGCATGCTTTAAGCCGGAATCTATAATTTTAACAATGGATCCTGGATAGAATCTATCCAGGATGACGGCATTTTATGCAACTGGCGAGTAAAGACATCTCAACTCATGCGTCCTGCAAGTCGAACCAGAAAGGTTCAAAACACAAGACACAGCGGTTGTTTTCATAATATTCAACCAAAACTCGTTGAATTTTTACTGACTGTTTCATCTCTGAAATGTAATACCGAACGAGTTTTCACTTCTGCAACAATGATCCAATTCCGATTTTTCAGATCAGCCAGTAAAACATTTCGTTTCAGGAGGTTGATGTCATATGCGACTTTGGCCTGTTTCTTGCGATCATCAAATGAAGAAGCGAAAGGTTACCAACTGTGAAAGTGGCTATACCTCGATATGGAGAGCAAGTTGCCCCGTGTTTCGAATACTCAGCTACTATCGCTATTTTTACAATCAAGAGCCGCAAAGTAATGGACCAAATGGATTTCACTCTTCAAAGCAAGGAAGCTTTAGATCGTGTACGGCTTTTACGAGATCAGCAGGTGGACACACTAATCTGTGGAGGTGTGCAAGATTCCTTTGAGGATTTGGTGATTGCCAAAGGTATTCGAGTGATCTCATGGGTGTCGGGCAATGTTGAAGATCTCCTAGAGCTATTTGTTCGAGGTGAACTGGTACCAGGATCCGGACGCTTGGGAAACTACCAGAAATCCCCAGAGTGAAGGTAAGGAGAGAAAAAGTCAATGTCAGGTAAAGACAAGTATGCTTACTACGTAGAAGAGAAAGCATTAGAGCTGTGTGAGCGTCCTAGGAAGTTCCTGCGGGCATTCGCCGCTGTGCTGGACAAATCGAGTTATGGCATTGCATTGGATGTTTATACACGTCTTAGTGCCAAATGCAGCCGATGTGCGGCAAGCTGTCAGTTGTATCAATCCACTGGTGAGGATCGAGATATTCCCTGCAACAGATCTGAGCTCCTTTTCAGGATCTATCGACGCTATTTCACCGGAACGGGCATGTTGAAGGCTCGACTCTTGGGTGGTTTCACTCTCACCGATGAGTACCTAGATGAGATGGCAGAAAGCTATTATCGCTGCACGGCCTGTCGGCGATGTAAATTGACTTGCCCCATGGGTGTCGACCATGGCCTGATCACACACTTGGCACGTTGGCTACTTGCAGAGATCGACCTCATCCCAAAGGCACTATTGGTAGCAACGCGCGAGCAACTGGAG
Source organism: Myxococcota bacterium (assembly GCA_041560255.1). Classification (GTDB taxonomy): domain Bacteria; phylum Myxococcota; class B64-G9; order B64-G9; family B64-G9; genus JBFFBT01. Next base: position 16,201 of record JBFFBT010000046.1, read on the forward strand.
GGTATTGGCAACACTTCGGCTATTCCGGTGCCGGCACTCAAGGATACATGTGAATTCCTTGAAGAAGAGTTTCAGGACATCTATCACGTCCACAACGTCAAGTTTCCGATTGATGTTGAAGGAGCAGAGTATGTCTTTTTCCCGGCAGTATCCGATTACTTGCTGGAACCCGACACTTTAATGGGCAACGCCGCAGTCATGCATGTCACCAAAGGTTCTTGGACGATCGGAACTGGAAACTACGATGGGATTAACTACGGCTTGTTCTACAGCGACCGGATGATGGAGCGCATCGTGAACAACGTAGTCTCCGAAGTTCGACGTCTGAAAGGCAAGAAAATACTGGTGGGTGAGTGTGGACATGCGACTCGTAGCGCCTGGTTCGTACCCACTTTCTGCGGTCCAGACGCGCCTGAAGTTGTAAATTTCATGCAATATACCCATGCACAACTACTGGCCGGTAATATCCCGCTTAAGAACGAAAAGATAACAGAACGGGTGACCTATCATGATCCCTGTAACATTGCTCGAGCTGGACGAATCACCGAGGAACCACGTGAGATTCTGAAAGTCATCTGCGAAGATTTTGTAGAAATGACACCCAATCGAACCAAGAATTACTGCTGTGGAGGTGGGGGCGGGACCGTGTCTATCGACGAGATTCGAAAGTTTCGCACTGGACCAATGGGAAAGCGCAAGGCCAGTCAGGTCCGTGAAACAGGCGCAAAATACCTGGTTGCTCCCTGTGCAAATTGCAAGAAACAACTCAAAGAAGTTTGCGAAGACAACGGTTTAGACGATGTGGAAGTAGTCGGGCTTCACGATCTGCTGCTCAAAGTCATTGATTTTGGTGACGACGTTCGTTTGCCAAAACCAGACGAGGAAAAGGATGAAGCAGCTGCTTAGACAGTTGAGGAAAGTACAACTGCCTAGAATGTACAGGAGGAAAGATGGAAGCATGGCTTGAATGGGCCAGAGAACCCGCGTTCATATGTGCATTTGCCTTCATGATACTCGGAATAATTCGTCATGTGGTACTGACAATGTGGGGAGTTTGGAGAGTGATGCGCCGAGCTGGCGACAAGAAGATCTCGTATACCCAGATACTTATAACTACATTGAAATGGCTCTTCCCATTTACAAAGATGAAGAATCGATTGGCTTATAGTTTGACCTCTGTAGTATTTCACGTAGCCATCATCATTGTACCAATTTTCCTTGGTGGTCATATTGCTTTATGGGCACGTGGCTTGGGAGTCTCCTGGCCAGCGATTTCTAACAGCGTAGCTGATATTCTCACCATCATAGCATTGATTACTGCAGTGGCTTTGGTAATACAGCGAGCTTCTGCACGTGCCACTCGAGCTATATCGAGATTGCAGGATTACGTCATTCCCTTGGTTGTTGCCCTGCCATATGCTTCCGGCTACCTCTTGATGCACCCAAATCTCAATCCATTCAAATATGAGGTTGCTCTTTTTATTCACGTCATGAGTGCCAACCTAGTTTTTGTCTTAATTCCAATTACCAAGTTGAGTCATATGGCCTTGGTTCCGAGTGTACAGCTGGTGTCAGAAGTAGCTTGGCATTGGCCGTCTCATTCCGGAAGTAAGGTCGGTGTTGCTCTTGAAAAAGAAGGTGAACCAATATGAGTGCTTCCTACGCAATTCTGACTGACACTACTCTTTGTACGGGATGTGAAAAATGCGTCGAGGCCTGTAAGCAGGAAAACTCTTTGGGCAAAGACCTTCCTCGTCCATGGCAGAAGAGGATCGATGATCTTTCGTCTACAAGGTATTCAACGATTCTGAGGCGCTCTGGTGCACATTTTGTTCGACAGCAATGCCGGCACTGTCTGGAACCAGCCTGTGTTTCCGCCTGTCTTGTCGGAGCCATGAAAAAAACTGAAGAAGGCCCGGTTATCTATGACGGGGACCGATGCATGGGATGTCGGTACTGTATGATGGCTTGCCCCTATGGCATCCCCAGGTACGACTGGGACGAACCAGTACCCTATGTGCAAAAGTGCGACATGTGCTACCAACGACTGAAGAAAGGAAAACAACCAGCCTGTGTTGAAGCCTGTCCGGAAAAAGCGACAATCTTTGGATACAGAGATGATCTGCTCAAGGAAGCCCATAAACGAATTGCAACATATCCAGGAAAGTATCTGAACAAAGTCTACGGCGAGACAGAGATTGGTGGAACATCTGTCCTTTACTTATCTGACATCTCACTAGATTTCTTGACATTCAAACCTGAGCTCGGTGACAAACCGTTGCCAGAGCGTACAATGGCTGCTCTTTCAAAGGTACCGCCTCTAATATTGGGTATGGGCGGCCTGATGACAGGAATTTGGTGGTTCATTGGGCGGCGCATGAAGATTGCCGCTGAAGCCGATGAAGAGAGTCAAAAATGAACAGGCGACAAATCATGCTCAAGACAGTCTTATGGGCAATCGTAGGCATATTGGCTACTGTGACCATGGCTCGATTTCTACGTGGACTCGGTGCAACAACTGCACTATCAGATTCTACTCCCTGGGGATTCTGGATAGCCTTTGATGTAATGGCAGGTGTAGCTCTGGCAGCTGGAGGATTTGTATTAGCTGCAACAGTGTACATATTCGGCCGTGAGAAGTATCGTTCTTTCGCTCGACCAGCCATCCTGACGGCATTTTTAGGTTATATTGCAGTAGCTGTGGGTCTTATGTATGACCTTGGCTTGCCATGGCACATCTGGCATCCGATAGTCTACCCCCAATACCATTCTGTATTATTCGAAGTAGCTGCCTGTGTGATACTGTATCTCACAGTTCTATTCTTCGAATTTGGTCCAGTCATCCTCGAGCATCCTGTGTTCCACAGACCTGTTTTCAGAAAGATTCATCAAATTCTGAAAAAAATTGCTATTCCCCTGGTAATAACGGGTATTGTCTTGTCTACACTGCACCAGTCATCGCTGGGATCGCTGTTCTTGATTGCGCCTTATCGATTGCATCCATTGTGGTACAGCCCGATTATTTGGGTATTATTCTTTATCTCTGCGGTCGGACTAGGTCTGATGATGGTTACAGCCGAATCATTCTTCTCGGCCTGGTTTTTCGGCCACAAGCTCAAAATGAATTTCTTATCGGGTCTGGGCAAAGCCGCCTCTGTGGTGTTGCTGTTCTATTTTGGCGTTAGACTTGCCGACATAGCTGGAAGAGGATTACTGGCAATGGCCTTTGATGGCTCTTGGCAAAGCATTCTCTTTTTGCTCGAGCTATCAATCTCCGCGATCATTCCGGCAGGCATGCTGCTTTTCAAGAAGATCCGACTCAGCCCTGTGGGGCTGGCTGCTTGTTCCGGCATGACCATACTCGGAATGATTGGTTATCGCTTTGATGTCTGCATTGTGGCTTTCAGTCGACCGGAAGGTATGTCTTATTTTCCTAGTTGGATGGAGGTGGCGGTTAGCGTTGGTATAGTAGCCATAGCAATGCTTGTTTTTATATTTTTTGTCGAAAAGCTAAAAGTTTACCCAGAGGACGAAGAAGAAGATCATGACGGAAAGATGAAAGAAGAGGCACATTTCGATCCTGCAACGATGCGAAATCTGATGCCAAAATCGCTCGCCACACCAAGACGATATTCGTTGGCTTTCATTGGCTCTGCTGCATTGGCAATTGCTTTCCTACCGTTGGATTCACTGTTCGGGGAACAGTATACAAAAACACCTGTCTCAAAAACGACCACCATAGAAGGCTGGCAAAAGAAACGCTCCAATAAATTTGGTCATGAACTATACCTAATTGACGCCAAACCTGACGTTGCTCCTGATGGGGAGCAATTGAATCTATTGATGATAGACGGCAATCGTGACGGAAGACTGGTTTTGTTTCCACACGATAGACACTCGGAAACTTTGGGGCAGAAGGACTCTTGCAGGCAGTGCCATCACCAGAACCTCCCTTTTGATAAAAACACTTCTTGTTACGAATGTCACAGCGAAATGTACACTACCACCGATATTTTCGATCACAGTTCTCATATACAAAAGCTTGGAGGCAACCAAGGCTGCGTTCGTTGTCACCAGGATCAAAGTGAAATAAAAGCCCGAAATACCTCCCTAGCTTGTGCCGAATGCCATACGAGTATGGTGGTACAAGACACCTTCATCAAGCTTCCAAAGAAAGAGATGAGAGGCTTTGCCGTAGGCTATATGGATGCCATGCATGGGATGTGCATCACATGTCATCAGCAAAAGATAGAGAAGGAATCACATAAATACGGCTCCAATTTTGCTGATTGCACAAATTGCCATCGAGATATTGACGCCTCGCAGCTGCACGAAGTGGAACCCTATGCAATTATGCGGTCACCGCACGAGAAATTAATTGAATCGCGCGGTACAGTCGAGAGACACGCGGGGAACTAACGAATGATTTCGGAAGAAATCAAAAACTGGGTTCGCACCAAACTGTGGTATCAAGTACCGGTCAGCACTTGTGTCATTGACAAAGATTTCAAAATCATAGATGCAAACCCCGACTTTGCCAAGAACTATGGAGACTGGCAAGATCAGTTCTGTTACGCGGTATACAAGGGCAGATCCGAGCGTTGCGAACACTGCGCCGCGAGAAAGACGTTTTCGGACGGTCTGGTTCGAATAAGAGAAGAACAAGGTGTACTCCGCGACGATGAGCAAACTTATTACCTTGTACATATGGTTCCATTGATTGGACAAGATGGGGAAATTCTCTTCGTTGTTGAAATGTCAACAGACATCACCTCCACCAAAAGGCTCCAACAGGAAAAGCTTGAAGCCGAACGTCTGGCTGCGGTGGGGCAGACTGTTGCTGGCCTGGCACATGGAGTGAAAAATCTACTGATGGGGATAGAAGGCGGGATGTATGTGATTCGTTCCGGTATGGAAAAAAGTGATGCCGAAAGGATACTCAAGGGTTGGGAGATGCTTGAAGAAGACATTACCCGAATTACATCGTTTGTTAAGGAGTTTCTAGATTTCGCTCGAGGCCGCACCCCTCAGGTTCAACTTATTGATCCCAACCGACCTGCCAAGAAGGTTATAGAACTGTTTCGTGATACCGCCAAGCTGAAGGGAATCGAACTCAGAGCAAACCTACAGGAAGATATTCCATATGCCCTCATGGACGAAGACGGCATCCATACTTGCCTGACCAATCTCGTGTCCAACGCTCTAGATGCTTGTCAGATAAGTGACAAACCCAATCGAAATGTGGTTCTTTCTTCGAGAGATCAAGATGGCACCCTTTTCTTCGAGGTTGCCGATGATGGTGCAGGTATGGACTACGAGATAAAAAAGAAGATCTTTACCGGATTTTTCAGCACCAAGGGTTCTGGCAAAGGTACCGGTCTAGGTCTACTGACAACCAGAAAAATCGTCCAGGAGCATGGAGGCAAAGTGTCGGTTGAATCATCAGAAGGGGCTGGGTCCATCTTCCGCCTTGAATTTTCCAGGGATAGACTTCCCTACCTCGCCAAGGACGAAAAAAAGGAGTGAACATGGAAAAGGCTGAAGGCAAGACCATTCTCGTCGTGGATGATGAGCCCAATGTGAGGGAGTATCTCAAGATGGTACTAGAAGATGCCGGGTTCAATGTCGTAACCGCCTCTGATGGAGTTGAGGCGCTTGAGATAATAAAAAAGAAAAAGCCTGACTTCATTTCACTCGATCTCATCATGCCGAAGAAAACAGGCCATAAGCTTCTCTATGAACTAAAAAGAGACAAAAAGCTGTCTCGTATTCCGGTGCTTATCGTTACGGCTCATGCAAAGGATGAGTTGGGTAAGAAAGATCTAGATGACTTATTGGATAATCGAATCATGTTTGGTCCAGGCACATATTTGGAAAAACCAGTCAATCCTCTTACCTATGTGCGCAGTATTCAGCGCGCATTGGGCATAGAAGAAACCAAAGATACGGCAGATAAGATCAATCTCAAGGAGGAATTGCAAAAAGGCATACAAGGAGCCAGTGCCGATGTACTTCGCAAGGCTCTGGAGGCTTTGAAAAAGGAGGGAAAAAACTGACTCGACATCTTGTCGGCTAGAGGTATTTTTTTGGGTCAAAGGAGCAATTATGAAACAATCACAAGAGAATAAAAAGAAGAAGATTCTAATTCTTGATGACGAACCTCACGTGGTAACCTACCTGGAAACACTTCTCCACGATAACGGCTACGAGACGGTCTCTGCCTCAAACGGCAAAAAGGGCATGGAGAAAGCCAAGGCAGAAAATCCAGATCTTGTTTGTCTGGACATCTCTATGCCCGAGCAGTCAGGTGTAAGGTTTTATCGCGATCTCAAGGATGATCCTGAACTGTCTTCAATACCAGTTGTGGTAGTGACTGCAGTCACCGGATACGGTAAGGATCCAGAGCCATTTAAAAGGTTCATTAGCACCCGCAAGCAGGTTCCTCCACCGGATGGATTCTTTTCCAAGCCAATTGATAGGCAGGAGTTCATAGATATGATCAATAAGCTCTTGTCCTGAACGTGAATGCAATTGACAATTTCATTACCATAGAGTTCATTGAAGACGCTACCGAATCACTGTACCTGGTATTGAAGCAGTTGTCTAATGACTTGATTATGTTGAATACAGCCCGCATTTTAAGTCCCTTGTGTCTACCAGTTCCACCATCCCGGCATATCGATGTCATGGTATTTCAAAGATGCGCAGACCGGTGCGGGTCAACGTTGCGATTTTTTACATACTATCGTTCCCAGGTCCATGGTAAACCCCGGTTGTTTTTCGGGCTCATGTCGTTCTGGGTACATCCAAATGGTACATACGGGGTTTTAATGGTCCAGGTGCCTAGAAGTTTTTCTGGCGGGAGGTCGGGGTTTTCAATCCGTAGAGTCCGCCGGCTTCGTAGGGGTAGGTGAAGCGTACCTCCAGATTGTTTTCATTCAGCCAGGATTCGCTTACCGGATCGACTCGATCTTGCTCAAACATGTCGCGATGCTTGATGATGAACGAGCATAAGCTGTACGTGCAGGCGGTTGCGATTTTGTAGTCGCGTTGGGTCAAGGTCTGGACGATCCCTTCGTCGTTGATGCGCTGCAACATCGGGTATGCGTTCGGGTCGGCGACCGGAAGTTTTTTCTCCATGATTTCTTTACGCATCGAAGTGGGCAGATCTCCTCCTCGCTCGAAGTTGATCGACATAAAGCTGGTGCCCAGCGATACCGGGGCCATGGGGTCGGGTTTGTTTTCCGCCGAGTGCAGAAAGCTCTCAAAGCCTTTCAGGGATGGAAAAAGGATGACCCCCAAACTTTCACCCAGGTTGCCGATAATCGAGATGCAGGCTCCTTGTACTTTAAACTTGGGTATGTCCAGGCGGATCACTTGGGTGTCAGCCATCGACGTCCAGGGTTTGATCTGGTATAATACTTCGCAACTATTGAAAAAATCTTCGACGATAGCGAGCGGTATCCGGCCGTTTTCAAAATAGCTCGGTCCGGGCCCCATTTCCCCCTGCGATATGTGCTGGGCCATGTGGTGCATGAGGAGATCGAGCTCGGGGGTTTGCGCGGTTTTGATGGGTATGTCCTGTATGGCTTTCCGTAAATCGGCGGCCAGGTTTTTATCGGCCACCCTGATTCGGTCCGGGCGTCTGGGTGATCCAACCAAGGGGGTTTGCGTTGCAGAAAGCAAAAAATCCGTAAAACCAATCGAAGGCTCATGGGGGTTGAAGATCTCGGAGGCGATGATGAGATCGCTTGGTAACTCCAACAACATCATAACCTTGGGACGGATCGGCGCCGGTTTTTCGATGACAAACGGGCAGGTAAGAATACCGCCGACCCACTCGATGGCATCGCTTTTTTTGGGGACTCGATTTGAATCGGTTTTCTTTTTTCTCGGGCTCATGGCTGGAAACATACCAAAAATGTGCTCCAAACGAAAAGCGTTTATCGACCCCGGCAGGCGAATTTGTGGTTGCTTGCCGGAATATGTACCGGGTTGCGTGTTGTTGAGGATATAATGATTGTGTGGATCAGTTTGGAGGCATATGGGTCATGAGTGGCTTGTGGTTGAAATTTTCTTTTGTTTTTCTTTGCCTTGGTAGGTTTCTTTGGGGCTGTTCGGGGCAGGTGCAGGGTGAACCCCGGCTGGTTTTGGCGGGGGAGCTGGATGTGTCCTCTAAGGTTTGGAGCCATCTCGAAGTCAGTGGGGATCGACTTGCCTTGGTCGGTCCGTATGATCTCATGGTTTTCAATGTTTCCAATCCGGACAAGCCGGTCCGGATTGCAATGTATTCGGATTCGCCCGAGACTTTCATCGATCCGGACATGAAAGGTCGGGGCAAGGTGGTGGTTTCGGGTCAAGAAGCTTTGGTGATTGGAAACCGATCTCCATATGCCATGACGGTCGATTTTTCCGACCCCGAAAACCCACGGCTGGTCGAACGCACCGAGCTGATGGATCAGGACATGGTTCTTCTGGATTGGACCCCGGGGGATGGGCAGGCCTATGTCAAGGCTGAGGCGGATCAAACCGCTCGAATTTTCAGGTTGGATTATGCCGCGTTCGATTCGGTTTTTTTTGAGGAAATCTATGATTTGAAAGCCTCAGATCCCCATCCGGGAATTGCACTGTACTACAATCTTCTTTTTGTAAATCTATACAACCAGGGTGAGCTTAGAGCCTACAATCTCAATGATGAAAGCAGCCAGGATCCGGGCGCCCGCATCCAAACGGGACCCAGGCGGCTTGCGGATATGGCCGTGGATGACGGCCTGGTGTACTTGATCGAACGGGTGGACAATGCTGTTGATGACGATATGATCCACATGCTCAAATATGAAAGAAGCACCGGATTTGAGATCGTCGCCGGGTTCACGCCGAAATACCCTGATGCCCAGGGGCCGGTTCGGATATCC
>JBFFBT010000047.1:0-25018 GCA_041560255.1 Myxococcota bacterium
AAAGGAGAGTCATCGATGTCGGCGGGAAAAGTATGTCCATGGATCTCAGCGGGATTGTTATTTATGTGCCTAGGCTTGTCTTGTAACAGCAAAATCGAATCCCATAATGCAGAAAAATCAAATTCTTTGACCCATGAAACGATGTATCAGAAGACGCCTCCCCGGATTCAAGAAAAGGCGGGCAAGAAAAAGTTGCCCGATCATCAACCCGGTGTATTGTTGGTCAAGTTCAAACCGGAGTATCTTCGATCCACAGACCGGGATTTCACCGCAACCATAAAAGAACTGGGCTTGCAACGAATGCGGCCGCGCACTGCCAACGGATTGGATATGGTCGAGCTCACTACCGGCGAGTCCGCGATCCAGGCAGCATCAAGATTGTCCGAGGATGCCCGGATCCAGTATGCTGAGCCAAACTGGCGTATCGGGCTTTTAGCTGCACCCAACGATCCCTTGTTTTCAGAGCAATGGGGTTTGCACAATACGGGTCAATCCGTCACCGATATCAACGGCAACGTATTTCCGGGTAAAGATGATGCGGACATCGATGCCATGGAAGCTTGGGACATCGCGCATAACAACTTGGACGAAGTCATCGTCGCCATTATCGATACCGGAGTTGCCTACGATCATGAGGATCTGGCGGCCAATATGTGGGTGAACGCGGCCGAGAAAAACGGCCAACCAGGTGTGGATGACGACGGCAACAACAAAGTGGACGATGTCTATGGTTGGGACTTTGCGGAAGATGACAATGATCCCTACGACTATTCTGTCCATGGTACTCATGTAGCGGGAATCGTGGCCGCCGTGGGCAACAACGACAAAGGTGTTGCGGGTGTGGCTTGGAGCGCCAAGGTAAAAATCATGCCTTTGCGCATTATAAAAGATAATCAGCTACCTTCGGCTTTTGTATCGGACGCGATTGAGGCGTTCGAATATGCAATGGATAAAGGCGCCAGAATTATCAACTGCTCTTGGTGGACTCTGGGGAGAAAATCGCAGGCGTTGCAGGATACAGTGACCAGCGCTGAAAACAAGGGGATTGTCTTGGTCGCCGCGGCAGGTAATGACGTCTTTGATAACGATGAAGATGGGCAAAATTCCTATCCGGCGGAATATGAAAACGATAACGTGATCTCGGTGGCGGCGACCGACAACCAGGATCGAGCGGCCGGTTTTACCAACTTTGGCTTGATGTCGGTCGATGTCGGCGCTCCCGGGACGACCATCATGTCAACGATTAACTCGAACATGTATCCCGGTGCTCCCCTGTATGATACAATGTGGGGAACCTCCATGGCCGCGCCTATGGTAGCGGGAACCATTGCGGTCATGTTGCAACACAACCCCGCGCTCATAATCGAACAGAGTTCGGGCTCATATGATTTCAGCCCACTCAGAAATGCTCTTTTTTCTTCGATAGAGCCCATTCCCTCTCTGGAAGGCAAGACCGTCACAGGTGGTCGCGTCAATTTATATCGAGCTTTGAAATTGATAGATAAACAAAACCTGACTCCGGTTGCCAAAACGGGAGGAAGTCGGATGCAACGGGTAGGAACCGATGTCATCCTGGATGGCAGTGGATCGTTCGATCCAAATGGAGATGAGATCACCGCATACAACTGGTCCCTGAAGACACCGGAGCAATCCAAAGCTCAATTGGTAATATCGGAGAGCAAAGCCCAATTTGTTCCTGATGTTTGCGGCTATTACGAAGTGACCCTAACGGTGGAAGCGGGTGAAGAAGTATCCAAGCCCAATGTCACCACCGTGTTGGCCATGAACTGGGAACTGCTGAAGACACCCATCGAGACACAACATCCTTATCAAAATTCTGTATTTCGCTCGATAGGAATGATTATCAAACCCGGTGCGACCCTCATCGCGCCGCATTTTCCACAGTTCGATCTTGAATACGGTTGGGATTTTCTCGTGTTTGTCCATCCTTATGAAATTAAATTTCTGGAGTATTATACAGGCAAGCGGGGCGAATTTACCGGACCGGTGTTTGAGTTGGATGGAATTGATTTGGGGCTTTGGTCTGATGATACCATCAATGCGCATGGATTTGTGGCCGACTCGTTTTTTTGGTGCAACCAAAATTCCAACTGCCCATCGGGAACGGGTGATTGCGACTTGGATCCAAGCACCGGCGAAGGCGGATGCGAGATCGATCTCACCAAGAACGCCGAGCACTGTGGTTGGTGTGATCATTCGTGTTCGATAAACGGTGTCGGAGGGGTATGTGTCGAAGGCAAATGTGTAACTACGGAATTGGTTTGTTATGAAGGCTATGAGGACTGCAATCAAGAAGCATTTGACGGCTGCGAGACGCATTTGGGAGGAGATGCCAACAATTGTGGAGAATGCGGTAACATTTGCGAATTGCCCAACACCAGCTTCACCGCCTGCCATGGAGGAGTTTGTCAGGTATCTGCTTGTTTGATCGATTGGAACAACGATGTTGCTTTTGGGGATTGTAACGGGTTGGCCTTTGATGGATGTGAAGTCAATCACGTCGATGATCCTCAAAACTGTGGTGGATGCCGTTTTGATTGCGCCCGTCTGGATCCCAGCGAACTAGACAATGTCGAAACATTTTCAGGCAGGTGCGTTCTTGGTCTTTGTGAGCTTACCTGCAAACCCGGATGGCATGATTGCAACATGGTGGTGGAAGACGGTTGTGAGTCCGATCTGACCGACAGTGAAAATTGCGGACAATGTGGTAAAAGATGTGCCTTCCCGGGAGCAAATGGGATTTGCGTGGATCCGGACGCCGGTACCTGTGAAATGGGTACGTGTCTCATAGGATTTAAAGATTGCGATCAAAACCTCCAAAACGGCTGCGAAGTATACGTTGCGCAAGATCCGTCCAATTGTGGAGCTTGTGGCAATGTGTGCCCTGAGGTTGCAAACGCAACGGTACAATGTATCATCGGAAGTTGTATGCTGCAATGCGCTCCGGGTTTTAAAGATTGCGATAAAGATGTGGCCAACGGTTGTGAAATCGACATCACCAGTGATGCGAGCCATTGTGGCGCATGTAAAAATGCTTGTTTTCCATTTACGAATGCCGATTCGATCTGTATTGATAGTGCCTGCCGGATGAAATGCCTCGAGCCTTTTGTGGATTGTGACGGTTCTATTGGAACCGGCTGTGAGGTTGATATAGCCAAAGATCCCCAAAATTGTGGAATGTGTGGAAAGCAATGCAGCGGAGCCGTCAACGCGGATGCCGCTTGTGAAGAAGGTGGTTGTACAATCGCCTGTAAGGAGAATTACGACAACTGTGACAGCAACGTTGAAAATGGTTGCGAGATTGATACGAGCCAGGACGAATCTCATTGTGGAGCATGCAATACGGTGTGCGCGCAAAAGCAAAATGCGAAACCGTTGTGTGATCAGGGAGCTTGTGTCCTGGATTGCAACCCAGGTTTTGGAGACTGTAATGCTTCACAATCCGATGGTTGCGAAGCCAAGTTGGACCAGCTTGGACAATGTCCAAAAGCAGACGGCGGCGACGATGGCGGTTGTCATACTGGAGGATCCCCGGAGACGGTTTTTCCCATATTCCTATTCATGTTGAGTGGCATGCTGTGGCTGCGCCGGTATTGGTAGAAGAATACCCATCTTAGAAACCACTTTTAACACCATTTAGGTTGTAACCTGTTGCATTTCATAGGTATTATTCCAGCTACAGCTTGAATCGGGGTGCTATGCTTCCGGATCGGGTTGCGGGTGGCCGCTTTTGAGCAAGGTTGAAAGCCCGCCGATGCCTACCAGGAGCATGATGCCGGATTGGATCGCGGTTTTAATGGGGATTGTGCCTTTGGATTGCAAGACAAACAGGCACATGCCCAAAGATCCTACCACCAGCAGTCCATAGATCGCCAACATGAAGGTTCTGGCCCGTTTTCGGGTCGTGGGGTTGTCTTCACCGAAATAGCGGTTGTACCCCATGAGCGCCAGCATGGTGCATACCCCCAGCGCGGCGAAAACCAGCCAAAAGTTTCGTAGTGTGTCCGCTGCCGCCTCTTGGCCTTTGAGCGGCGCCAGGATCGAGTAATACATTTCGCCGCCGATGTTGGAGCCTACCAGCGAGCCGATCACGCCGTAGAGAAATGCGTAGCCCATATATACCGCTTTTTTGTCGGCCGGCGCCACAATTCCGATATAGCTGTAATATTTGGGGTGGCAGGTCATTTCACCGATGGAAAAAATGGCGATTCCAAGCACAAACACCCAAGCGTGCTGGGACATGGCCAGGCAGAAAAACCCGCTGGCGCCGATCAGAATACCGGCAATCATCGTGGGTAACGGCTTGATGTTTTTCACAACCAGGTTGACGACGATCTGGAGCGCCACGATGGTAAAGGCGTTGGTGATGGTGACAAACTCCGCGTCGAACCTGAGCTCGACACCGAATAGATCGGCGAAAATACCCTGGATACCGGAGGCCGCCAAAAATGCGTTGACCGGCGCGGGGTCCACAAAATCACGTAGGTACCAGAGCACCGAACCGAAGTTCTGAAAATAGAGAATCCAAAAACACGAGTATACGAAAATGAGCAGCATAAACCGAGCGTCCGACAATACGGTCAGTGCGCCGGCCAGTACTTCCTTGAGCTTTTTGGTGCTTTTGGGTTTGGGTGGGTCTCGATAAACGAATATGGTAGGGATGAGCATGATCGCGCAGTAGAGCGAGCTGGCCACGAACACATAGCGCCAGGCGCTGGCCCTGAGAACATAGGCCACAAAAGGTGCAAGCAGGGCGCCTAAGTTGATCATCCAGTAGTAAATCCCGAATCCAAAACCAGAATTCTCTTCGGTTGTCGAGCGGGCAATGGTGCCTGAGATAATGGGCTTGAACAAGCCTGAGCCCAACGCCATCAAAAGCAAAGTAGAAAAAATGAGCCCGTACGAGCTGACCTCGCCGGAAAGAAAGTAGCCGGCAGACAGAAAAGAAAACGCCACGAGCAACATACGGCGGTAGCCGTACCGATCGGCCAGGGCGCCGCCCAAAATGGGTACGACATATGTAGCCGCGTAAACCACGCTCTGTAAAAGTCCCACTTCATTCTCGGCAAATCCGAGCCCACCGTCTTCGACCTTGTCCGTCAAATACCTTGCCAGGACTGCGTTCATACCATAGTAGGCACCCCGCTCAAACAATTCCATCACGTTGGCGGTCCAAAATGTCTTGGAAAAGGATCGTAGACCGCTTTTCTTTAAAGGTATCTGTGCAGGTGTATTCATCTCGCCTCCTTATCTTTCGAAAACCCTAACATGAGTCGGAGGCATCGCATAGACTATTAGTGAATATAGGCTGGGAAAATCGATCCGCAGATAATTAATCCGAGGGGGGCGAGGGCAGGGAGCAGGGTCCTGGGGGAGGGGAGCGGAGCAGCAGCAGCAGGGTGCCAGCCTCTTGCGGCGCGACGAAAGAAAGCCCTTGACATCAATATATCGCCGTGCTTCACTCAGGAACACTCAGGAACACTCAGGAACACTCAGGAGAGCTATAGCGTTTAACCTGTTTTCGCTGTGGGTAGAGAAAGGCTTTATCAACTTGGCCGTACGTGCCGGACCGAACGGTTCATTTATGTCGGAGTATGAACGAATGGCAAATGACAACGACTTCATCAACGTGTTCGAGGCGTCTGCTCTTCTCGGCGTCCACGACCAGACCCTCCGCAAGCTGGCAAGGCAAAAGAAGATCCCTGCCTTCAAGGTGGGCAAGGAGTGGCGTTTCCGCCGGAAAACATTGGTGCGCTGGGCCGACGAGCAACACCTGGCGGGTCAAAGCAACGACTGCTCGGTTCTCGTCATCGACGACGACGGAAATGCCTCGCAGGAGTTGAGCCGATTGCTTGTGCGGTTTGGGTGTCGTACCCGTGTGGCCGCCGGGGGTGGTGATGGGTTGATTCTGCTCACCCGCGAAGCGCCGGACCTAGTCATCCTGGATCTCAAGATGCCAAAAAAAATGAACGGCCCGCAGTTCCTCGAGAAATTGCGTGAGATTTGCCCGGATATACCCGTTGTCGTGGTTGCTGGAGATCCAAATAGCGAGTTGATCAGAGACGCCGCAGGGTACGCGCCCATCATGCTGCTTAAGAAACCTATCGATCCCGCATTGCTCGAACGAACGGTGCGAGCAGTCATGGGCGAGAAGATGGTCGCGCGGCGCGTGGGGTGACCACAAAACCATGTGGCCCCAGCGAGGAGGGGAGACCTTGATAAACGACGCACACAAAACCAAGGCGCAGCTCATCGAGGAACCCGCCGAGTTGCGCAACAAGCTCGACACCCTCGCGTCCGGCAGTCCCACAAAGGCAGATGGCGACTTTCGAACGGGAGTGGCCCGGCTATCGACCACCCTGCGGATGGCTCGCGCGGGACATTGGGAGTACGACGTGGACCGCGATGTGCTCACTTCTAATGATGACTTTTATCGGCTTTGTCGCATCACGACGGCTGAGGTGGGCGGCTGCGAAATGTCCTCAACCAGGGACTCATGGAGGTTCTGCCATCCAGATGACGCGGCCGGCTTTCAGAGGATCGTAAGCGAGTTGATTCCGGCCTACTGAACAAAAAGTAGGCTCGGGGAACCGAAGCTTTAGGTTTGGGTGACAGTCATGACCGAGAAGAAGCGGACAACCAAGAGCAAACCAGCGTCGTCGCCTGCTGCGAAACGACGTGAGCAGGCCGAAACCAGGGACCTCGAGCCTGCGCAGGGCCCGGAGCATAAGACGAACGAAAGGCCGCAGAGCAGCTTCCCCATCGTGGGCATCGGGGCCTCGGCAGGTGGCCTGACAGCGTTCGAGGATTTCTTTTCCGGCATGCCGGCCGACACCGATCCGGGCATGGCTTTCGTCCTGGTGCAACACCTGGCACCCAATCACAAAAGTATCCTTGCCGATCTCGTCAGGCGGTACACCCGCATGCAGGTTTATGAGGTCGAGGATGGTATCGAGGTGCAACCGAACTGCACCTACATCATTCCGCCGGGCCGAGACATGGCCCTGCTGGGAGGCACCCTGCAATTGCTGGAGCCCGGTGCGCCACGCGGGATGCGCCTACCTATTGATTTCTTCTTTCGCTCGTTGGCCCACGAGCATCGCGAACGGGCCATCTGCGTGGTGCTTTCAGGCACCGGCAGCGATGGTACTCTGGGTGTTCGAGCCATCAAGGGCGAAGGCGGTATGGTCATGGTCCAGAGTCCCGAGTCGACCGAGTACGACGGGATGCCCCAGAGCGTCATCGCCACCGGCCTGGTGGACTACGTGCTGCAACCGAACCAAATGGCGGAGCAGCTCATCACCTTTGTTGCGCACGCGTTTGGTCCCAAGCTGCAATTGGCTGACGCGCAAACACCCAAGACCGAAGACGCCCTGAAGAAGATCTCCGTTATTCTGCGAGATCAGACCGGCCACGACTTCTCCCAGTACAAGAAGAACACGCTGATTCGTCGCGTCGAGCGGCGCATGGCGGTCCACCAGATCGCGCAGATGGAAGAGTATCTGCTCTACTTGCGTCAGACCCCGGACGAAACGCAATCCCTCTTCCGCGACCTGCTGATCGGTGTCACGAGCTTCTTCCGTGACCCGGAGGTGTTTGCCGTCTTGGAATCACAAGTGATCCCAAAGATCTTCGCGGACAAACCCACGGGCGCGCCGGTCCGAGTATGGATCTGTGGCTGTGCTACCGGCGAGGAGGCTTACTCCATCGCCATCTTGCTCCAGGAGCACATCGACACACTCAAGCGCTCGTTCAAGGTGCAGGTCTTTGCCACCGATATTGATGGCCGAGCAGTCGAGCAAGCCCGCGCTGGAATCTATCCCGCAAGCATTGCTGCGGACTTTTCACCTGAGCGATTGGAGCGATTCTTCACCTCGGAGCCGGGCAGCGAATTTTATCGCATCCAAAAGGGCATTCGGGATCTCTTGGTTTTTTCCGAGCAGGATGTCATCAAGGATCCACCCTTTTCCAAGCTCGATCTGGTCACATGCCGCAATCTGCTCATCTATCTGAACGCGGGGCTGCAGCAGAAGCTCATCCCCTTGTTCCACTATGCTCTCAACCCGCAGGGTTTCCTGGTCCTCGGCACCTCCGAGACAGTCGGCGAATTTAATACGCTTTTCGCGGTGCTCGATCGCAAGCAAAAGATCTTTCAGAAGCGACAGAACCTGGCCGGTGTGCTCCATCCATCTCTTATGGGAAGGTTCGTTCCGCCCTCTACCGATGTCTCTACCGGGCCTACAACGGCGAAAAGAACGGCTCAACCCCAGAACTCCGTTCGTCCTCGTGAGGTGGCTGAGCACACCTTGGTAGCCCATTACGTCCAGGCCGCCGTGCTCGTGAACGGTCGCGGCGAGGTCGTCTATATCCACGGCCGTACTGGAAAGTTTTTAGAACCGGCCTCTGGCGATGCCGGCATGAATATCATCTCCATGGCTCGTGAGGGGTTGCGCCCGGTATTGGCGTCGGCGCTGCGTAAGGTGGTGACGCAGCAAGAGCCGGTCGGCATCACCGGGCTGAGAGTACAAACCAATGGTGATTCCATCCTGGTGAGCCTCTCTTTACGAAGAGCTGTCGATCGCACCGGTACGACCCAACCCGACCTCTTCTTGGTCATTCTCGAGGAAGAGCCCATGGCGCCTTCCCCACTGGTCGCCCAGATGCCCAGTCCATCCGGTGACGCGGACACGCCGTCCGCGCAATCCCAACAACGCATCGCAGCGTTGGAACAGGAACTGCGAACAAAAGAGGAATACCTCCAGAGCACGATCGAGGAGATGGAAACTGCCAACGAGGAGCTCAAGTCCACCAATGAGGAGATGCAGTCGGTCAACGAAGAGCTGCAGTCCACCAACGAGGAGCTGGAGACATCCAAGGAAGAGCTGCAATCGGTCAACGAGGAGCTGGCCACAGTCAACGCCGAGCTGCAGACCAAGGTCGCCGATCTATCGAGGACAAACAACGACATGAACAACCTGTTGGCCGGTACGGGGGTAGGAACGCTCTTTGTCGACCATCAGCTGCGCATTGCCCGTTTCACGCCCGCAACAACCGAGGTGATCAATCTGATCCAAACCGATGTTGGCCGCCCGGTGGCCCACATCGTTTCCAACCTCGTGGGGTACGACCGGTTGGTGGAGGACGTGAAGGATGTGTTGGCCACGTTATCATCGCGTGAGACCGAAGTTCAAACGAAGGCGGGCGACTGGTATCTGTTACGCATCCGGCCCTATCGGACGCTGGAGAATGTCATCGAGGGCGCCGTAATCACTTTCGTCAATGTTACCCAACACAAGCGAATCGAGACATCCTGGTTGAATGCGAAGGAGCTGTCCGACGGAATCGTGGCTACCGTTCGCGAATCACTGTTGGTGCTCGATGAGGATTTGCGCATCGTCCAGGCCAACGCCGCCTTCTACCGTACTTTCGGGGTGTCGAAGGAGAAGACTATCGGACAAAGGCTCAGCGATCTGGGTAACGGCCAGTGGAATATTCCACGACTGCACCAACTACTTCAGGAGATACGCCTCGAGAACACCGGCTTCGAGGACTTCAAGGTAGTCCATGACTTTGACGAGATCGGTCGACGTTTCATGCAACTCAATGCTCGCCGCATTTGCCTCAAGGGAGACGTTGGTGAACGGATCTTACTCGCCATTGAAGATAAAACTGACGATGAGGATGTTCTTGTTCCGGAAAAACCGCCGGTCTGAAGACAGACGGCGTTGATGGGGGGAACGGATCATGAACAAAGAGAACGACGCTAGAGAAAAGGAAGCATATGCGGCGCGTGATCTTCGCCGGCGGGCAGAGGAACGAGCAACTAAGACGGCGACGGACGGGATGACCCCCGGCACACTGGTGGAGGCAGAACATCTCCTTCACGAGTTGCGCGTGCACCAGATAGAGCTGGAGATGCAAAACGAGGAACTACGATACGCTCAACTGGCGCTGGATGCTTCGCGGGCAAAGTACTTCGACCTCTACGACCTCGCCCCGGTCGGCTATCTTACGCTCAGCGAGCAAAACTTGATCATCGAGGCCAATCTCAAAGCCTGCACCCTGTTGGGTATCCAAAGAGGCGCGCTCATCGATCAACCGCTAACCCGATTCATCGTCGATGAAGATCAGGATCTCTACTACTTGCACCGCAAGAAGTTGTTCGCAACGGGCAAGCCCCAGGCATATGAGCTGCGCATGAAGCAGATCGATGACGATCGGATTTGCGTGCGAGTGGAGGCGACCCTGGCAGCGGGCAAGGCGGGCGAAGAACCGAACTGCCGGATCACGTTGAGTGACATCACCGAGGAGAAAAGGCTGAGAACCCAGCTGGCGCTGGCGGACCGGCTGTCCTGCGTCGGTCTGCTTGCCGCGAGCATGGGTCACGAGGTAAACAACCCCTTGACCTACCTCTTGTACAACCTGGATACCCTTGCCGAAGACCTCCCGGCAATTGCGAAAAGATTGACGCCTCCCAATGTCTCGACGGCGCGGAATGAGGAAGGTTCCCGGTTGGTCACATTGCTTGCAGAAGCGCGCACGGAGTTGGGGGAGATGAGCGAGCGAGCACGTTCCGCGGCGGAAGGAGCTCGGCGAATACGTAACCTTGTAAAAGGCATGCGGGAATTCTCACGTGTCGACGAGGAGCACATCAATCCATTGTCGCTCAACAGCCTTATCGAGGCTGCGCTCACAATCACCGCCAAGGAGATTAGTGCGCGGGCACGCCTGGTCAAAGATCTTGGTCCTGTGCAGAAAGTCTCGGCAAATCATGGGCAGATGTGTCAGGTCTTTTTGAACCTGTTGGTCAATGCGGCGCATTCCATTGAAGAAGGGCAGGTCGATGACAACCAGATCTCGGTCCGCACCTGGTCCGAAGATGGTGACGTGCTGGCCGAAATCTCGGATACCGGTGTCGGCATCCCGACCGACAATCTCGACAAGATCTTCGATCCGTTTTTCACGACCAAACCCATTGGTTCCGGGACGGGCCTGGGACTCTCCATCTGTATGAAAATTGTATCCGCCCTCGGGGGCACTCTGAGCGTACAGAGCAAGGTCGGCGTGGGCAGTACGTTCACAGTCCGTTTACCCACAGTAGTACCTTCGGCAGACAGCGAAAGTCCTGTTGCAATTGATGTCGACACGCGGGTCGAGGACGTAAGCCCTCGAGGGAGAATTCTCATCATCGATGATGAGACCCTTGTATGCGACGCCCTCGTGGGGATGCTCAAAGAACACGAGACAGTGGTTGCAGCTTCCGGCAAGGAAGGTCGAAGCATCCTGGTTGAGGATACTGAGTTTGATGCGATCTTGTGTGACCTGATGATGCCGGGCTTGTCCGGTATGGACTTGTTTTTATGGTTGAAGGATAGAGACCCGGATACCGCCAATCGTGTGGTGTTCATCACCGGGGGTGCATTCACTCCCAAGACCCAGGAGTTTTTGGCTGCGGTCAACCCTCCGACTCTAGACAAGCCGTTTGACTCGTCCCGTTTGCGAGCCAATATCTCGACCCTGATCCATAAAGCGAGGCGGAAAGGGATGGATTCATGATCACTTGATACAGGACTTTCATGAGGCTCTGGTGCTTTTCATAGACATCCTAGCCGCACACCCGAATATCCAAGTAGTTCATGTACGTTGAAGAAAAGCGTCTCATTTTGATTGAACCACATTTCCATGACTACCCCTGTCTCATCAAAACCAGCTGAATTTACTAATGTATCACCAATGGCACGATAGTTGCTTATATATAGATATTGGCAACCAGCCGACGACAACTTTTTACTGCAGTTGTTGAGGGTGCGTTCGTCAATCAGGGCGCGAACACCCACCCTATGCATGGAAGGAGGGTATCATGCAAAGTCAGAGTATGTTACTGTTCTCAGGGTTATGCGCACTGGTATTCGCGCTGATCACACTCTCGGTCTTGATAGCAAAACTTCGATCCAGGGCCTTTATTCGACAAATCAGAGCACTCTCGCTGGAAACTGAGGCAACCACTCAAGTAGAAATTTTGCGAGGAGGGAGCAAATGAGAACACACTCACACGCGACCATACGGCTCGGCGATCTGATCGTGTTGGTATTCGATGAAGCCGCGCACTATAGCTCTGATCCGAAGGAAGTGTCACGCTTGGCCACGCAGACTGTGAACCACATGTTGCGAGCTGCATATAGAACACTGACTCGACCGCCATTGGTTGTATCGAACAAGATACATCACAGCGGGAAACAGGCTTTAGCCGGGGCATAGTCAAGACGTGCTGCGGATCATCCATAGTCACGGAACCGAGACCTATGTATTTCGACGGCTGACGTACTACTTTGTCCGATAGCCAGCATCATTTGGATCGGAGGATCCTCATGTATTGGGTCTATGGGAGTATCGGTTTCTTGGTGTTTTTTTCGGGCTCAAAATTCGAATTGTTTGGCCCGAATAGCTCTGCTTGGGTATCTTGGCGGCGGATTGATTGTCTTCGGGTTTAAACGCATTCCCCAAAAAAGTGACTGCAAAGGCTGTTTCGAGGCGTCGGGTCACCCAGGTGCAGTTTGAAAAGATGAAACCTGTTTATCAGTCGAGGAATCCGGGGAGTAAAAATGTCGATACAAAAGAAGAATAGAAGTAAAAAGCAAAACAGTCGTTGTCGAAAAACATGTCTTAAGAAGTACATGAAACCCAAGCTTGAAGGCTATCAAGGAAATACTTTTGCTGAAAAAGTCGACTACTGCGTTTCGACCCACTATGTTTGTTGCAAGCCGGACCCGGATAAAGATCGAACGGAACAGAAAGGTATTTTGGAAAAATGCAGGGGAAAGGTGTCCGAAGATGAAAGGCGGTGATTCAACCGATGTCTAACTCCGAAAATGTAAATAAAAAACGTGTAGCACTCGTCTGTACCAACTTCACCATGCAAAGCGCTTTCGGCCTGCTGATCCTGGCGCTTAATTCAGCGCGGCTGGGTTTCGAGACGTTGATCTATTTCACTTTCGAAGGGCTCCACATGATTCGCCCGGGACATTTGGAGAAATTGCGTTATTTCCCAACAGGCGTAGATCCATCGGAGTTGGAAGTGGAACACGTTACCAAGGAGCTTCGGGACAACATGGATCGAAAAGACATTGCATACCCCGAAGACATGCTCGAAATGGCTCAGCTAGAAGGTGTTAGGTTTCTGGCTTGTAAGACCAGTGCAGACTTATTCAACCTTGGCAAGAAGGACTTTATTCAAGGTGTCGAGGTCATGCTTGCAGAAGATTTCATGAAGCAGGCATCTGGATCGGATTTGCATCTTATGTTTTAATTCACTGCTTTCCAAAATAGGACAGATTTGGCCACTGAATCAACAAGACTGCATGAAAATTATGTGTACGAGGATTGCTAACTCTTATTTAGACGAGGAAAACTCGGAAAAAGTGACATCCAGACAACCCGGTTTCTCTTGTAAACGGAGTGGGCCGCAGAGCCGCGTTCACATATTTCGTGCATCGCGTGTGTTCGGACTTGGATCTCGACAGAAAAGCCGCATGGGCTGATTACGGTTGTGTGTATTGAGCGATACCCGTTCGGCTTGGGCGTAACGATGTAATCGTCATATTCACTCGCGAGTATCTGAAACTTGGAATGGACGCGCCGAATCAGGCGATAGCAGTCGTGCAAATGCATGGTGATCGCTCGGATGCCGATGATGTCGAGAACCTGACTCGCATCGAGGCGGTTGTCAAACATCTTTTTCGAGATCGACTCGAAACTCTTGATGCGGCCGTAAAGCCTGAAATCGGGGTTTATTTCCCAAATGAGCGCCGGTATGCTCTGCAGCATGCAAAGCAGAGCGCGCTTCCGGTCGGCAGCCTGGCGTTGGAGGGATGCCGCGAGCTTTTGGAGTTGGTCGACGACGGGAATGACGCTCGGGGGAGCCACCCGGCTCGACGTATATGGACTCGACCCGTTTTTGCTTTTGCCGTTATTAAGGATTTGCATCAATCTCCTCTCTGATACGCGCTCCCATCCTTCCCTCGAGACGGCTTCTCCCAGGAGCGCAAATTCGTCGATCCCAGATCTCCTCTGGATAGTCTGAATTTCGGAAAGCCATCGGAGCGAATGAAGTCCCGCCGTTGTCATTTTTTCGTGTGCCATTCGAGATCCACACAGGAGAAGAGCTTGGGATAACCGTGTGTTGCAGTAGGTTGCCCGATCTTCGAGCCGGGGCCATTGCCGGGTGCTCGTTCTCTGATAAAGATCGAAGAGTTTCTCAGCGAGCTGTCCGCGAAGCGCTTGCATGTCGCCGTTGGGAACGATGCCTTCCTTGCCGGCTCAGCCGGGATGAACCTCTTTCGCCGGGCTGGAGGCATCAGCTCTGCTAGAATTCCCCGGTGCTACATCGCGTCTGGGGCCGTGCATGATTCGAGACTCATCCGACGCCATCAAAGGGGTTGCCGGCATCGAGTCCGACGCCCGGACCGTCTGGTCGGCTTCCATCATGGCGTTGCGCATTTGCTCGGTGAGGGTGGTGAGGTTCCCGGGTGAGTGTGGTATCAGGATCGCGTTGGTCCGCGACGATGCGCCGATTTCCTTGAGCATGTCGAAGTATTGGGTCATCAGTACAAGGTTCATCACGTCCTTGGCCGTCGTTCCCGGCACGGACCTGCGGAACTCGTCCACCGAATCGCGTAGGCCGGCGACGATAGCCTGCCGTTGGTCGGCGATTCCGCGGCCTTGCAGGGCCTTGCTCTGGGCGTCACCTTCGGCAGACTTTACCTTCAGGATCCGATCGGCTTCACCTCTCTCGGTGGCCGCTACCCGCATGCGCTGGGCGGCGTTGATTTCGTTCATCGCCTCTTTCACCTTGGCGTCCGGATCGATGTCGGTAACCAGCGCCTTGAGGATGCCGTAGCCGAAACCCTCCATGACCTGGGCCAGCTCGCTCTTGACGATGTCGGCAATGTCGTCCTTCTTCTCGAAGACGTCGTCGAGCTTGATCTTGGGCACCTGGGCTCGAACCACATCGAAGACGAACGAGGTGATCTGGCGGCTTGCGTTGTCAAGCTTGTAGAACGCGTCGTAAACTTTTTCCGGCAATACATAGTACTGGACCGCGACCACCATGCGGACGAACACGTTGTCTTCGGTCTTGGTCTCGATCTCTACGTCCAGCTGCTGGACACGCAGGTTGACGCGACCGACCACCCTGTCGATGAAGGGAATCTTGACCTGGATGCCGGGCCCGGCTTCCCGCATGAATTTTCCGAGTCGCTGGACAACGGCGGTTGTGCGCTGCTGCACCGTGAAAAATGTCGCTCGAAAGATTATGACCAGCGCGATCGCCAGCACGCCCGCGCCGAAAATGTAAGTGACTATTTGGGTTTCCATGAGATCTCCTCCTGGGGCGCAGGGTCGCGCTCCGATTTGCGGGTTGTCCGCTCGCACCAGTGAGCGCGCCGTAAAGAACCCACACGGCGGCGACGCGCATCTGCAGTAAGCGTTTACCTAAGGGGCAGCGCTGACGCATTCGATTTCTGCGGAACTCGCGGGCTTACAAGCAATCAAGCCCATATTGCTTGTAAGCCCTGCTCAGACAGGTCCTCAAAACCTCATGCGTCAGCGCCACCCCTTAGGTAAACGCTTACCATCTGCAATCCAAAAGACCTGGTAGCATGATGCGTGCCAAGAGGAATTGGCGTGGGATCCAAGGTAGTTACGGCGCCGAATTGGTTCGGTTGTTTTGGTGTGCAATCAAAATGACAATGCTTTGAAGTGGCTTCTTGTGTGTAAGCCTCGGTAAATACTTTTGCTTTGTGCGATACCTGGGTTTGTTGTTTACCACGTGAATGAATCTATGCCGGAAACGGCGCTGCCCGGCCGCGTGGTTGCGCCGGCCGATGAAGCACTTTACCAGTATAGCAACCATAATAAATAGGTTATTTGTTGATTTTCCATAATGTTTTGGCTTGTATGCATAATCAAAATGAAATATAACTATTTCATTTTGAAGGGCTGACCTATGCGTGTCGAAGATCTGAACCACCAAGAACTTCTTGAGTTGGATCCGGTCGGAGGTGTGATCCGTTTCGCTGGGCAACGCGCCCTCCTGATCGACGCCGTGGCTATGGGACTTCACAGAAAGTATCTCGTAGAGAACTTCGGTCTCACTGCAGCTCGAGCGGTGCTGACTCAGTTTGGTTTTGCCCATGGTTGGCGTATGGCGGAGGCGATAAAAAGAGGAATCAAGTGGACAAGTGAAGAAGAATGGCGTCGTGCCGGACCACACATCTATGCTCTTGAGGGCCTCTTTCATGCTCAGCCAGGCAGCGAGGACATGCTGACCAAGAAGGGGACGATGCTGCTCGCATCTTATGAGGCGGAGCAGCATCTACTGCACTTTGGACGCTCGGATTCGGCCGTCTGTTGGACCATCTGCGGTCTGCTGAGCGGCTACGTCAGTCAGACCACCGGTAAAGAGATCTACGTCCTGGAAGATCGCTGTCTCGGTCAAGGGCACGCCGCGTGCCACATCGTTGGGCGGACACGCGAAGAATGGGGCGATGAACACGCCGAAGATCTGGCGTTCTTCGATGGAGGACGCCTCAAAGAGAGCCTTGATGTTTCTCTGAGTCGGGTCACGGAGACCCTGAGGGCGGCAGAGGCAAAGATCCGCAAGCATCGCCAGGCGCTGGTCAAGGTGGTCCGCGATGTGGAAGAACCACCGGGAATCATCGCCAAAAGCTTGAAAATGCAGGAGGTCGTTGATCTGGCGCGACGCGTGGCAAAGGTCGATGCCACGGTTCTTATCACGGGCGAGAGCGGAGTGGGCAAGGAGCGCGTCGCACGGCTCGTTCACGACGAGTCAACCCGCGCGGTAGGGCCGTTCATTGCCGTCAACTGCGGCGCCATTACCGAGACGTTGCTGGAGAGCGAGCTCTTCGGGCACGCGAGGGGTGCGTTCACCGGTGCGGCGTCGGATCGTCCCGGGCTGTTCGAAGCCGCCAGTCATGGAACCCTGCTGCTCGATGAAATCGGAGAGATCTCTGTAGGCATGCAGGTCAAGCTATTGCGTGTATTGCAGGAACGAGAAATCCGCCGGGTCGGAGAGAACAAGAGCCGCCCGGTGGATGCGCGCGTCATTGCCGCCACCAACCGTGACCTTGCCCATGGAGTTGCTGAGAGCATATTCCGGCAGGATCTCTACTACCGCCTCAAGGTCGTCGAGCTGCACGTTCCGCCGCTTCGCGATCGCCGGGATGACATCCTGCCACTCGCCCGACTGCTGCTCGCACACACAGCGACGCGGATGGATCGCAAGATAACGGGCCTTACTCCCAGCGCCGCCGATCAGCTACTTCGTTACCAATGGCCAGGCAATGTGCGAGAGCTCGAGAACGCCATGGAACGTGCTGTGGCGCTCGCACGGGGCAGTCGCGTACAGCTTGAGGATCTCCCGGAGGAGATCCGCCAGGCGTTTCCCAAGCCGATGGTCAACGAGGAAACCGTACAACTGCTCAGTGAGATCGAAAAAGACTATATCCTGGCTGTGTTGGAGCTCAACGACGGAAACCAGACACGCACGGCCAAGCAGCTCGGAATCGGTGCGGCGACGCTCTACCGAAAACTGAAAAAGTACGGATACGTCGCTCGGCCCCCGAATGGACCGAGCAACTCGAGATAGTCGCCTCACATAATCCTCGCTTGTCCGAGGCGTCGCTTCGTTGAGCAAGCCCATCCGACGGCGCGTACCTTCGCAACCCGCTTCATATTGAAATCGGGGTGGATCATTTTGATTACATGCCTGTGCAGGCGAAATGCCGCCGGTAGCTAAAACCTAGATAAAATTGCACTAAAACGTCTGGCTCGAAATATGCAACCGCTAGAATGCGACGGCGCGCGTCCGGGTCGAAGCTCGCGCGCTGCGCCAGAGCTCCCCACGTCATCGACGAGAGAAAGCCGGAGGACAAAGCATGAGAAAGACCGCCAAGCAAACCGAAGCCGGCGAGCAATACGCCGTGGTGCAAGAGGCGCACCACAAAGCAAAGGATCTGGCCGAAGCCATTGAGCGGTACCGAGCCGCCGTCATGGACGCTTACCCAAGGATCCAAGAAGCGGAATGCCCCCGGTCGCAGATCCAGAACATCACCGACTCCGGCGCGCCCAAGCAAGAGTTTCTTGACATTCAAGTGGAGCCGGCACTCGTCAACGTAGCGCTAGGCAGCGCACCAAACCCGGACGATCCAAGCGTCACGGATTCGTCGGGTGGAGTTACCTAGGATGGCTCCGCTTAGAAACACTGTTGGATTTTGGGTGTTCGAGATGGTCGTCTCGAACCTGGGTGGGTTTGTACAGGATTTGCGAGAGGTATGAGCTGATGATCAAGCTGCTTCGCAACAGTCAGCGCCGCCACGAGCGACGTGGCAAAAAAGAAATCTGGCATTCCTTTTTCGTACAGGACCTCTCGGACCCGCTCGACGGTGGCTTCGGCTTTCTGCTTGCCTTCGATGAATTGCGGCTCCAGCCGGGCGCCAGCACCGAGCCTCATTGCGAGGATGAAACCGAGATCGTTACCTACATCTATAAGGGATCGCTCTCGCAGGAAGACTCACTGGGCAACTCGGGTGTGATTCACACCGGCGAGTTCCAGCGCATGTCCACCGGTCGTCGCATTCGGCACAAAGAAACCAGCGTGTCGCGGGCCGACACCGTGCGCCTGTTTCGGATGTTCCTGCGGCCAGCTCAGGCAGGGCTCGATCGCGGTCATGAGCAGAAGCGCTTTACGGAAGCGCAGCGCCACAATCTGTTGTGCGTTGTAGTGTCCCCGGACGGACGCAAGGGATCCTTGCGTATATCCCAGGATGTTCTTATTTACTCGGCCATTCTCGACTGCGGGCACCATTTCGTCCATGAGCTCACCCCGGACCGAACTGTCTGGATCCATGCCGTGTGCGGCGAGGCGACCCTCAACGACATCATCCTGACGAAAGGTGACGGTATCGGGGTTACGAATGAGCGCTCGGTATCCCTCACGATCCAAGAAGATACGGAGATCCTGCTGGTCGACATGGGACCGGCGAATCTACGCCCCTGGGAGAAGCAGTCTTACGAGAAGGATGGACGTTCCCATCGGGGAGGAGATTGATTCATGCTGATTGTGAACAACGACAGAAGCGAAAACGGATCGATCTCAGACTATTCAAACCGGATGGATCTTTCGGGTATGATTTCTCCGATCGACCATCACCACAAACTTGCGGCGTCCCTCGAACGAAGAGCTGCCGGCCGGAAGCGCGCTCTCGTGCGCATGTTGCAGAGCATGCCGGCGCTCATGTGGGAATTGGACCGCGATTTCCGGTTGTATGGCCGCATCAGGAATCTCGAGTCGATCTCGACCAAAAGGGTCCGGTGAGCATCGGTGCGAATTTTCGTGCAGGAGAGTACGATGAACAAAACCGAACAAACAACTGCGTGTGAACCTAAGATGCCTGCCCCGGGGTCGGTTGCAAACTTGAGTTTGTCGCCGTCGCCAACCATGCGCCTCTATCTCATCAACCCTTCGAATCCACTGGTTTCGCTTGTCAACGTCGAACAAAGCCGCTGGAATCGCTACCGCGTGTGGAAACCGCTTGGACTCATGGTCATCGCCGGTCTGACACCCGAAGATTGGGAGGTCGCCATCATCGACGAAAATCTGGGAGTGCCGGATTACTCCAGACTGCCAAAGCCGGACTTGGTGGGCATCACCGCCTTCACTTCGCAGGCCGAACGGGCCTATGAACTGGCCACGCGTTTTCGGGGCGACGGTGTTCCGGTGGCCATCGGCGGCATTCATGCGACGATGTGTTTCGAGGAGGCATCCGGCTACGTCGACGCCGTGATCACAGGTGAGGCAGAGAGAGTCTGGGGCGAGGTGCTCGAGGATGCGCGAGCCGGCCGATTGAAGCCGCTATATGAAGGTGGATTCGCCGAACTGACCGAGATGGCGAAGGCCCGGCACGACTTGCTTCCCAACAAGTACGCGTTTGGCTCCGTTCAGACATCGCGTGGATGCCCTCTGCATTGTAGTTTCTGCAGTGTGACGGCCTTCAACGGATCGCGTTTCCGCCAACGCCCGATTAAGGACGTCATAGAAGAGCTCGAAACCGTTTCGGAAGATCTCGTCTTGATTGTCGATGACAACCTCATCGGTACCCGCCGTGAGCACCAGGAGCGAGCCAAGGACCTCTTTCGCGCGATGATCGAAGCCGACCTGGACAAGAGCTGGGTGGCTCAGACAACCATCAATGCCGCCAACGATGATGAGCTCTTGACCCTGGCGGCCGCGGCGGGGTGCAAGGGGCTGTTCGTAGGCTTCGAGTCTCCGCAGCCAAATTCTTCAAAGGAGATTCACGCCAAGAACAAACTGTGCCGTTGTCGCGATCTCAGTCTCGCGGTTCGCCGAATACAGAACCACGGTATTCTTGTTGCGGGCTCTTTCATCATCGGTTTCGAAGGTGACATGCCGGGTATCGGCGCCCTCATTGCCGATACCGCTGAACGCTACGGCGTCGATATTGTCAATGTTCTGTTTCTCACCCCTTTGCCGGGAACCAAGCTGTGGGACGAAATGAAAGCGGAAGGCCGTGTAGCGCTGAGCCGGTTCCCCGAGGATTGGAGCTACTTTACACTCACATACCCCGTTGCTCGCTTTGCTGGGCTGACATCTCGGCAAGCGGTGAACGAAATGGTCTCGTGTTCTAAGCGGTTCTACTCGACGCCCAGGATGATGCGCAGGTTGTGGCGCAATATCCGGCGCGGCCAAAGCGTGCGAATTGGCCTCGCTGGCGGGCTTTCCTACAAACGCAATACTCGGATAGACCGAGCGAAGCTCGAGGAGTTTCTTTCGCAGCACGGCGGCGACATGGAGGCGTTCACCGACCACAACGTTGAGTCCGTCGCCGGACATTCACTTCGGGATTGCGATGGTTGATGCACTCGGGCGCAATAGTCGAAGGGGTGACGATGGGCGGCAACCGCAAAGATTCGAAGGCTTCTGCGCTGGCCGAAGGCAGTAGCGACCGATTGCGGCGGTCTACTTCATCCGATGCCATGAGCGTGGAGCTGGTCTCCGCATTTGCCGGTGACCGTGCCATGACCGACAGCGAACGAGACGAAGTTAATGAGCACATCGAGGCACGAGGCGGTGTTTTCTTTTCGGACTTGTTGTACACGATTTCCCATCACTACTTCGCTCCAGAGGTCGCCGAGACTTTGTGGGACCAGGTTCTCAAGCACAAGCGATTGATGTCGGAGGCGCTCGGCAGAAATGTTCGCATCACCGTTGCCACATTGGACTACCTCTCGAATGTCACGGATGAGCTCAACTCCCCGACTTTGATCTCCGAATCCTATGCGGTCGAGATAGCGACTCTCTCGATGCGCGATGGGATGACCGGGCTCTACAATCATTCGAGCTGCTATGAGCTGTTGGAGTTGGAGTTCAGAAACCACCAGCGGTACGGAGCGGGTGTTTCATTGATTCTGATGGACATCGACGACTTCAAGCTGGTCAACGACCGGTTTGGTCACCAAGAAGGAGATCGCATACTCGTCGAGTTGGCAAAGACGATCGCAAAACAAGTGAGAGATTCGGATATTTGTTGTCGTTTCGGCGGGGAAGAATTTGTTGCGATTCTCCCGTTCACCGTCAATCCCGCCGAGGCCCATGAAATTGCCGAAAGAATCCGGGAGAAGGCCACGGCCATCATGTGCGGCGGGCAGGGGATTACCATCAGCGTGGGCGTCGCCGTGTGCGACCGGTGGATACGTTCGCCACGAGATCTCATCGAGAGTGCGGATCGTGCCTTGTATCGGGCAAAGACGAACGGTAAGAACCGGGTTGCCCTGGCTGCAAGGCATGAGTAACCGAGGGACGGCCAATACCGGGCTCAAAGACTTCGCTTTCACCGCCTTACCTCCAAAAACTTGATACATTTTGAACTCATCAATCTTGTCTATAAAGTGATCCAAGATACATCCGCTTTCGGCGGTTTTCGACGATAAGCCTGCGCTGCCGCCATTCTATGACGGCCGGTCCAAAATCATACTCATGGGTACGTTGCCGCCAACTCATAGCGGTATTGGTTTTGGAATAAGCTTCTGAAGAAGGGGAGAGCACCTTTTTCGAGATCAACCTCGAAAGAGACCCAAAAGGCTGCTTATGGTTAAAAGCGATCTAAAAAGTGGAGCTGATCGGGATCGAACCGACGGCCTCTAGAGTGCGATTCTAGCGCTCTCCCAGCTGAGCTACAGCCCCTCATTGGGGGCAGGAGTATGGCACGCAGCTACCCGTTCGTCAAGGGTTTTTGTTGATTGTATCCCTGAGTTGTTCCTGCACCCATGAGTCGTATTTGACCCGGTTGTCTATATCCGCCTGAATAAGTTGATTATTTAAAAGTGTTGGGTATCCCCTGGGTCAATTTATCTCCACTTATGCGCAGGTGTGTTTGTAATACTTCAAATATATTGGATAATTTTGTTTTCATGACTTGGCATCGTTGTTGCTATCTCCTTAATGCGTGACTTTTGACAAAAGGAGGTCAGCCATTCTTACCATCCAAAAGAAAAAAAACGAAACGGCCGTGACCCAGCCGGTTTGCCAGGAAGAGTTGCTTGTTTATCTTCCATTGGTTCGTAAAGTGGCTTATCGATTTGCCAAAACACTACCGGCCTGCATAGATATCAATGATCTCATCTCGGCGGGTTACTTGGGTTTGCTCAACGCGGCCGAAAAGTATGACTCATCCCGAGGAGTGAATTTCGAGACCTTTGTAGAGTTTTATATCAAATGGGCCATCTTGGATGAGCTACGAGCCGTCGATCCGGTACCTCGGCGGAGCCGCCAAAAGATGCAGAAAATGGAGCGTATGCGTCGCCTTCTGACCGGTCAGCTGGGTCGCCCTCCCAGGCCGGAGGAAATGGCTGCCAAAATGGGTCTTTCGCTTGAAGAGTACGAGTCGCTCATCGGAAAGATCGCCCCGGGTTTTGACGTGTCATTGAGCTTGCTCGATCAGGGGTATCTTTCTCTGGTTCAAGCCGATACGGACAAAAAACCACTAGCGGAAAACTTGTTGTTGCAGAAAGAGCTGCTCAAAAGGCTTACCCGGGCCATCGAAATCCTACCGTCTCGTATGCGCACGATCATCTCGCTTTATTATTACAAAAAGCTCAATTATCGCGAAATTGCCAAAGTTCTCGATTTGACTGAGTCACGAATTTGCCAAATCCGGCAGGAAGCCATCGACATGATACGCAACAACCTGCAGGAACATGAGATCCAAAATGAGGTGGCTTTGGGTGCAACAGCCTGATTGTCTTCGATAAATCTAATTATTATTACGAGGATAACGTGCCGCAGCGATTCCAGACTTCATTGGCCACCTCAGGGACACACACTCCTCTGACATGATAATGAAGCAATTCCCACACCAGGATTTTTCTATCCGGAAGCTTATGCCCTATTGTAACTTGGTAAAGAACTTCTTTGATCGAACCGAGGATGCACAAGGCCGCGATCTGGGTGTTGATCGGTCTCACAATGTTCATTTCTATTCCTTGCTTGAGAGATCTCTCCGTCAATCCAAGCAGCCGTCCGTAAAACTCCGATAATTTTTTATCGAATCCGGGATCCAGACCCACCGCTTCAGCCAGCACGATTTTGGTCATGGCGTGGTTTTCCAAAAAACATTCCATGATGACATCCACATTGGCTTCCATTTGCGCCACCACGCCGGGCAGTCCACCCGTCGGATCGATGCGTTTGACTTTGCTGTGAATCAAGCTGAGCAAGCCGTCGAGCAACTCGTCGAAAACAGACCTTTTGCCTTGAAAATAAAGATAAAATGTCCCACGGGCCACACAAGCCTTTTTGATGATGTCCGATACGCTTGCAGAATGATAGCCTTTTTCTGCAAACACTTCGAGAGCACATGATAAAAGGTGTTCTCTGCGCTCTTCTTTCAACAAGCGTTCTACCTCCCGCGGTCTGCCATGACCGAAGGTTGCCGAAGCGACCCGGCAAGCAGTGATGAGATAGTTCCTTTTTCAAACCATCCGATTCATAATCGCCTATATCTCATACATTTTTGTCCTTGTGTCCACACTAAAACGCGGATTTCGCAGGAAAGACCATGGATCTTCGCTACAAAAACTGGGTCATGTTTTGAAAGCTGATAGAAAAGTTTATGTTAAACAAATGGTTATGTTTCAGAATGGCCGCATGAAGCGAGTTTGAATACGGTTATTATTTTTCATCTTTACCGGGCTCGATGCCTTCGAAATTCATCAGAATGCCGATGCGCGCAGCTTTGTCCGGACATTTTTTGCTGATTTCCATGATGGCCGACATGCTCGCTTGCAATGTGCCCGACAGCTTTTTCATGGTTTCTGCCTGGTATTGTCTCTTTTGATCGTCATTCATGTCTTTTTCGAGCTCTTCAGCCTGCAGTTTCAGTTTGCGGAATACTTCACGATTTTTTTCGTTGTAGGCCGTAAGCTCATCGACCAACTTTTCGCAGTCGGTTTGGTTGTCGCTGATTATTTTCAGCATGGATTTGGTGTGCTTGATGATGGCATCAGTAGGGTCGGCTTTCGAGCAGGATGCCAGTTGGGCGATACCAACGAATAGAAATGCCAAATATGTTACAGATACATTTTTTTTCATTTCCTTATCTCCTTTTTCAATACCGTGGCCCATCAAGGGTTTTGATTGGTAACCAAGTGACGTAAAGGAAATCAATTGGTTGGGTTTGTGTCAAGGGTAAAAGTCGTCGGGCTGACACAATCCGCACATGCGTTGGTTGGTTTGGATGGTCGAGAATGTAATAATTTGGTTGCACATGACCCCATGTTGAGGTTAACAAGGTCGAATCAATAAGGAAAGGGAGGTGAATATCCCATGGCCGGCAAAGCCAAAACCAGATCAATCGGCATTTCAAAGGATCGGAATAGACTCAAGCCCTATCGACCCAGGTTA
>JBFFBT010000048.1:0-24976 GCA_041560255.1 Myxococcota bacterium
AAAGAAAACGGATCACGGCTGTTATGGCGGATGGATTCATTGACTATCTCTATGAAAAGTGTTGTCTGCTTGCTGAAAATCCACGCATTGGTCGTGAGTATCCAGAATTCAGTGAGGGATTGTATGGTTTTCCTATAAAGAATTATATTGTCTTTTATGAAATCGTGGAGGATGGAATTGTCATTGCTCGAGTGCTCAATGCAAAAAGGGATATCCCTGCTCTATTTCAATAAATTGTCCTGCCTCTCCTTTCCATTGCAAAAAAGTCGTCCACGTATGATTTTGTCATGATTCGATTACACGTCAGAATGGTCATTTGGCTCATTCGATGCACATTCCGTTCTCGGCAAGATTTGCAGATTGAAAACCTCGCACTGCGACAACAGTTGGCTGTTTTCAAGGATAAGCAACCAAGACCTAGATACAAGAATGCTGACAGAGCTTTCTGGTGTGCTCTATGTGTTTTTTGTCATCAGTCACAAGCGCCGGAAACTCGTCCATTTCAATGTAACTTCTCATCCTTATGCTGAATGGATTGTCCAACAACTAAGAGATGCTTTCCCATTTGATACTGCACCAAGATATTTGATCATGGATCGGGATGGCAAATACGGCAATGTAGTGCCCGAGAAACTGAAGACTTGGGGAATAAAACCAATACAAATAGGGCGGGGGAAGCCTTGGCAAAATGGAGTTGCTGAACGTTGGATTCTAAGCGTACGACGAGAGCTGCTCGATCACGTTGTAGTATTGAATGAAGCACATCTACGCCGATTGCTTGCTGAATATGTTCGATACTATCAGATAGATCGATGCCACTTGTCGCTTGATAAGGATTCACCGGATGGGCGTTCAGTAACACCAAAGCCTTCTTCAACAGCTCGAGTCGTATCACTCCCTCGAGTTGGAGGAATTCACCATCGCTATGAGTGGCGGGAAGCTGCCTGAATCAGCATTGCGATAGATCACCATTTCAAGATATAAATTAAGGATACGTGTATCTCGTCCTCGTCTGGCCGCTGATCATAAGCCCAAGTTCTATGCGATCTCTTTATCTGTAGTCTTATACCTAACTTGCCAATTCTGGTTTGACGCGGTGATTTCTAGCTGATATTCCCTCAGATAGGTTTTGGCGATGGACACCGGCAAAATGTTTAGAAAATGCGACAGATTACAGTTATCGTAGTAGAAAGAATCAAAAGTTGAAGACGGCGGCAAGCTTATCGGATGGGTTCTTCTTCCTCTTCTTCCGGATCACACGGATCGTCAGGATCGTCGGCGGGATCTTCGTTGTGCGCGCAATAGACAAACGCGGTCGGTCGCAGCTTGTATCCATGGACATTTTTAATGAGCTTAAATTGAATGTCTACGAGCAAAAGATCGCCGTCCGATTTGATCTGACAATCGTACTCTTTGAAAATCAGCTTGAACCCGGATTGCACTCCGCTGGGTACTTCGAGGGGATACTCGACGCCGTCGATAATTACACTATGACCTTCTTCGGCCAGCATCAGACGCAGCATATGCACATCGGCGCCGACCGGCAGGCTGGCTTCGGCCAGAATGCGGGCTACGAAATCCTCGGCCAAAACGTCGTATACGCCTGGATTGCCTTCTAAAGGAGCGCTGTTGGATTGGTTTTTCACTCCCAAAATGTTGAGAAGGATTCCGTCAACATTTTCATCGTCTTTTTTAGGCTTTTTGGAATATTGCGCGCATTCTTCACCGTCTTTGATGCTGCCGCTGGTGAGCAGCATGATGTTGATGTCACTGCCCAGCAAATCCGCTTTTTCAAACAGGTCGATGACGGTATCTTCCTGTTGCATATTTTCGTTGTTGCTGCATCCAGCTACTGCGAACACCGCCAGAGACAAACCCAACACCACAGACAACCATTTCGAATTTCTACAGCTCATACAATATCTCCTTTCAATTATTTCTAACGTAACGCTTTGATCTCATGAATGCGAAAACGCATCTGGTAAGGCCATTCTCATATCACATACAACCGCTAAAAAGTATGCAAAATCTTGGAGACTGTCAAGTGTATAGTAAAATGTTGTACGATATCAGTGGTTTGAATATGGACTGAGTGGGTCGATCCGGTGATGGCCGGAGGGTCTATCGATCTGTGCCCAACTCGTTTTCCAGGACAAAAAGGAGCCGTTTGGCTGTCCAGTCGGCCCCTATGAGAGAACCGTTGGGTACAAAGTGTTGGGTGTCGGTCAACCGATGCATCACGCTGCGGATGACTCCACCGTGGGTAAAAAGCAGGTGTCTGCCGGGTAAAAGGGTGTCTAGAAACCGGGTGACTCTTTCATTGAGCTGTTCGATGGTTTCTCCTCCAGGGGCTCCAAAGCGATCGAAACCGAGCAATGCGTCCTGGTCTTTTTTGTCGAGCTCATCGAAATCCAATCCTTCGAGAAGGCCGAAATGGATCTCGCGCAATCTTGTGTCGATATTGACGCAACGACCCCAAGCCAACTGTGAGGTTTCTTTCGCTCGGTCGAGATCCGACGACCAAACATTATCGAACGATTGGTTTTCAATATGTTTTTTGAGAGCGCGGGCCTGTCTGCGCCCGAGCTCGGTTAAAGCCACATCGGTCCAACCGCTGAGCCTGCGATGGGCGTTATGATCGGTTTGACCGTGCCTCACCATCCAGATTTCAACATGTTGCATACATCTGCCTCCCATATGGAGGTCCGAGACTAGCGCGTTTGGACTGGTTCGGCAAGTGCGCGTGAAAACATTTGGGAGGCAGGCAGGTTGAAAGTGGTTGGGTATAGAATAAAAATTTATTTAACTTGGGCACTTGTGTTCGGTATGGGTAAGTGCTTTTCCGTTTTTCCTTTAAGGCAACCAGCTAGAAATTCGTCGACGCGGGCGAAATAATCGAGGCGGTTTTCCGATCGGGAGAGAGAATGCCCTTCGTTGGTATAGACGATGTAATCCACTTTTCTGCCGGCTTTTCGAAGCGCTTGGACCATTCGGTCGGATTCTTGTTGAGGACAACGTGGATCGTTTTTGCCTTGAGCGATGAGCAACGGAGCCTTGATTTTGTCTACATGAAAAATGGGCGAAACCGCACGGTTGTAATCAGCATTGTTTTCAGCATCTCCAAATATTTCCACAATGAGGTTTTTCAAGGGTCCCCAATATGGAGGAATGCTCTTGAGAAAAGAACCAATATTTGAGGGACCCACTGATTCGACGCCGCAGGCATACAGATCCGGGGTAAAAGCCAGGCCGGCCAGGGTGGCGTAACCTCCGTATGACGATCCGGTGATGGCGATTCGTTTGGCATCGGCAATTTGGTTGTTGATGGCCCACTTGACCGCGTCGGTCAGGTCGTGTTGCATGGCGCCGACGCCGATGGTGCCGTTTCCAGCCAGTCTATACTTTTTTCCATAGCCTACGGAACCCCGAAAGTTGACTTGTAAAACAGCGTAACCGCGGTTGGCGAGCATTTGCACGAACGGATCGAACTTCCAGTGATCTCTGGCTGTCGGCCCGCCGTGTACATAAAGCACCATAGGGAGATTGGAGGCTTCAACCCCAACCGGGAGGGTGAGATAACAAGGCAGTTTTAATCCATCTCTTGCTTGGATGACGAGAGGTTTCATTGAGGCCATGGTGGTTGCGGTGAGTTCGGGTCGATCGAAAAACAAAAACTGCTTGTTCTGATGTTTTTTGTCATATTGATAATATGCGGTTGGTTTATCCGGTCTTTCGTATGCGACAATCCATATTGAGTCTTTGCGATCCCGGCTGATGATTTTTAGCGTGCCTTCACCGGGAGTATTGAGCAGTTTGAAGTCTTTCTCGAGATTGGGATCCAAAATATGCCATACAGGTTTCAGATAGTCATGGAGCACGGCTTGAATGTGGTGTTGGGTCGGGTGGACCAACAGGTTGTGAGCCCAAAGGTTGCATCGCTTGTCATTGTCGATGATTTTTAGGATTTTTTTTGATGATAGGTCGATTTCGAGAAGCTTGTTTGTGTCGTTTTCGATGCTTGAAAGCACATACAGGCTTTGGCCTCCTGGGGCGAAGCTTACGATTCCGTCCTCGATGTTGCCGGGAGGTATGTGCATGAGAGTGCGCCATGGATCCTTTTCACTGTCTCGGACTCGGATGACCCCGCTACCATCCTGCATGTTGAAGGCTCTGTGTGCTCGTATGACGCCGTTGTGGTCCGCAATCCATTCATTCCCCAGCAAATGGATGACATCGCCGGGATTTTGGGTGTCGAGGCGGATGGATCCTGTTTGAATGTCGATTCGGTACATATCAAACACTTGTGGTGTGCGGCGGTTGAGCCCGACGAGCAAAGATGCTTTCGTAACGATGGGATTGACTGCCTTCACGCCTTGAAATGGTGTAAGATCGGTCAAAGTTCCGGTGTTGATATCGATTTTCCATACATGCTGGTTCTCATCACCTTGGTTGTCCTGCAGGTATCCGAGATTGGTTGCATCCAGCCAAAAATAGTGTTTGATGTGATGCATGTTTTTAGGCGTTACGGGATTGCTGCGATGACTCTTGAATTCGCGCACCCAAATTGCCTGGTTTCCGTTATCATGCGGCGACAAATAAGCCAATCGTTTTCCATCTGGGGATAGTTGAGGGTTTTGATGCTTGGGATTAGAAAATAATGCTTCTCTGGGTATCAGTTCGGCAGCTTGTGTGAGGCTTGAATCGGTGGAAATGAAAAGGAAGCATGTAATAAAAAGATAGTATGATCTCATATAAAAACTCCTTATAAGGTATGATACGGTTTCGATAAAGTTTATGGTTTTTTACGAAGAATGCGAAGCAATCGTGTGAGCCCAAAATACAACCCGAGAGATAGAACCAACCCGATTGGTATCATCCAGTATCCTAAAATCTCGGATTCAATCGATGCACTTTTTACAAAACCTAATGAAACGCCGTTCTGTGGAGAAATGAACAAACCGATATGTTCGGGATAAAACGGCTTGACGCATGCCATAAAAGCCAACACGAGGGAAAATGTATACCCAATCATCATGAACAAGGAGATCAAGAATCGTTTTAGACCGCCCATGAGATAGTAGACCAAGCTTTTTAGAATGGTAGCTGGATTATATGTTTTTGATGCCGCAGAGAGCAGATGATCTGTAATGATAGGATGTAGGTATTCTTCGGGCGATCCCATTTGTTCGATGGCGTTGAGTAAACGCTCGGGTTCGTCGTCCCCGGGTTGATTTCTAAAGCTTTCATAAAGATGATCTTGGATTTCTAGTATCAAATCATTTTGGCTCTGGTCGGAAAGTGTTCGGCTTAGGTGCCTGATGAGCTTGAAGTGTTGTTGCCAGATTTTTATACTGACTTTGTCGCTAAAATGGTTTTCAATTGTATTCATTGGTTCTCCATCAATCTATCGATAGATCCTTTGAGCTTGTTCCACGCAACCCGCATGCCTTTTAGGGCTTCGACGCCTTGCGGGCAAATGTGATAGTATTTTCTTGGGATTCCTGAATCCATCTCCACCCATTTCGAGGTGATGAGCCCGTCTTTCTTGAGTCGATTCAAAAGGGGATAGATGGTTCCTTCAGAAACATCGATTTGTGCCAACTCTTTGACGGTTTTGATGAGCTCATAGCCATAGCAATCGCTTTTATGAAGACAAATCAAAACTACGAATTCCAACATACCCTTGCGGACCTGAGATTCCCATTTTGAAAACCTGTTTTCTCTTGTTTTACCTACCATATCAAAAAAAATAATACTATGTTATGCAAGGTGTGTCAATGCCTTTTTATCTCAAAGTCGACAAGTCATGAAATTTTGGGTGGTTTTTCACGGTGGAGTAGGGTGGTGTTGCGGAAAAGGCTGTGGTATGGATGAGCGTATGAATCGTCGACCAAAATTTTCACAAGTTGATGCCGGCACAATTGCCGAAAAATTGTATGGATTGCAAGTAGATGTAAAAGAGCTGCCCTCCGATCGGGATCAGAACTTTCTGTTGACCTGCCGAACCGGTGCTCGGTATGTATTGAAAATCGCCAACCGGGAAGAAGAACGGGATGTCTTGGAGCTGCAAAATCAGGTTATGACCAGGCTTGCCATGCAGGCGCCTTTTTGCCCTCAGTTGGTGGCGGCTCCATCCGGAGACGTCATCATGCAAGTCGAAGCGGAAAATGGCGACAAGCATTTTGTCCGGTTGATTCATTATCTGCCAGGTTCACCCATGGCCCTAGCCCGCAGGCAAACTGCCGGTTTGC
Source organism: Myxococcota bacterium (assembly GCA_041560255.1). GTDB lineage: Bacteria > Myxococcota > B64-G9 > B64-G9 > B64-G9 > JBFFBT01. Next base: position 6,252 of record JBFFBT010000048.1, read on the forward strand.
TCCAAGATTTGGGCGGTTGTATCGCTCGTATGACCAATGCGTTGGATGGTTTTGACCATCCAGGCGCCCATCGGTATTTCGAGTGGGATTTGGCGAACGGGTTGGAGGTGATCGAAAAATATCGGGCCGGGTTGCAGGATGTGGATTTGATCCGGCAGATCGAGGTGCTCTTGCCCAGCATACAAAATACCACCCGGGATCTACTTGACAATTTGCCGAAGAGCGTCATCCACAACGATGTCAACGACTACAATGTATTGGTAGGCGGGGATGGAGATGATCTCTATTGTCGCAACCAGCGGGTAACCGGTATCATCGATTTTGGCGATATCGTCTTTAGCTATACGGTAGGTGATTTGGCGATTGGGATTGCATATTGCGTATTGGACAAGCCGGATCCGCTTTCTACGGCTGTCGAAATGGTCAAGGGCTACCATCAACATCGTCCACTTGATGAGACCGAGTTGGCGGCATTGTTTTCTCTGGTATGCCTGCGTTTGTGTGTGAGCGCCTGTATGGCGGCTCGGCAAATCAGACAGGAACCCGACAATGCCTATTTGTCGATAAGCCAAGCACCGATACGAAATACACTGCCGAAGCTTTCCGGCATACATCCTCGGTTTGCACAAGCCGCGTTTCGTAACGCGCTTGGATGGTCGGGGCGGGCTAAAACCCGTATGTTGTGTGACTGGCTCACCTCGCAGGAACCCGGGCCTGTGCTGGATGTACAATTGGACCGGGATAACCCGCTGGTGTTGGATTTGGGGGTTGCGAGCATTGCATGTCCGGTAGATTTGGGCGTGGAAACTGAAAAACATTTGACCCCGGTGATTTTTGAGCGGATGAGGCGACATCATGCACAGGTTGCAATCGGACGATACGACGAAGCCCGCTTGCTCTACCAATCCCCCTTGTTTGCCAAAGATTATCCCTATGCTATGGATCACCGCACCATTCATATGGGTGTGGATTTGTATGCCCGGGTCGCCACTCGTGTGTTGGCCCCTCTATCCGGGAAGGTCTATGCGAGCGCTCTCAAGCCCGAACCCTACGACTATGGATGTATGCTCATTCTCGAGCACCAAAGCCCAAAGAACGGACGGTTTTTTACATTGTACGGACATCTGGATCCGGCTTCCATCCGCAATCTAGAACCCGATGAACCGATCGAAAAAGGACAGGTCATTGCAGTCTTGGGTGCGGTTGAGTCCAATGGCGGCTGGACTCCCCACCTGCATTTTCAACTGGTAACGGATCTTCTCGATTTGGATTGTGATTTTCCGGGGGTGGTGTCTGCGGTCGAACGGCAGGTGTGGAAAGAATTTTCACCAGATCCCAATGCCATTCTTCAACTTCCGGCCGACAAGCTTACAGCTCGTTTGCCTGAACAGCCAGCCACCTTGAAAAAACGGCGCGAACGATTGGGCCCCAGCGTGCGTTTGAGTTATCGTGATCCTATCAAAATCGTGCGCGGACACCGCCAATACCTGTTCGATCAAAACGCCCGCCGCTATTTGGATGCCTTCAACAATGTTCCGCATGTCGGTCACTGTCATCCAAAAGTCATCGAAGCGGCCCGAGTGCAGATGTCGATTCTCAATACCAATACGCGGTATTTGAGCGACGTGGTCAATCGGTATGCCGAAGAGCTTTGCAAGACATTTCCAGAACCCTTGGAGGTGTGCTTTTTGGTCAACTCGGCTTCCGAGGGCAACGAGTTGGCCTTGCGCCTGGCGCGTAACTACACCGCACAACGTGATGTCATCGTCTTGGATGCGGCCTACCATGGTCATACGTCGTCACTCATCGATATGAGCCCCTACAAGCATGCAGGTCCGGGGGGCCGAGGGGCGCCCGATTGGGTACATGTGGCGCCTTTAGCGGATGATTACCGCGGTCCTTTTAGGCGTTTCGATCCACAGGCAGGAGAAAAGTATGCCGGGTTGGTTGCGGATATCATAGAGAATATATCCCGGCAGGGTCGCCGTCCGGCTGCCTTCATTGCAGAAAGCTGCCCGAGCGTGGGTGGACAGTTGTTTTTCCCGCCGGGATATTTGGCACAGGTGTACGCAAGCGTCCGAGAAGCCGGCGGTCTGTGTATCGCCGACGAAGTGCAGACCGGATTTGGACGCATCGGCAGTCACTTCTATGCCTTCGAAGAGCAAGGTGTTGTTCCGGATATCGTCGTATTGGGTAAACCCATCGGAAACGGTCATCCGATCAGCGCCGTGATCACCCGTGCCGATATTGCTCGGGCGTTTGACAACGGAATGGAGTTTTTCAGCACCTTCGGGGGCAATACGGTTTCATGCGCGGTGGGGCTTGCGGTGCTCGAGGTGGTGATTGAAGAGAACCTGCAAACCCATGCTGCCGATGTGGGTGATTGCATTCGAGAGGGTTTCGAGGATCTTTTTAGAAAATATCCTATTGTGGGTGATGTACGCGGGAGAGGGCTTTTTTGGGGATTGGAGTTGGTGCGCGACAGACATTCTCTCGAGCCCGCAGACAGAGAAACCGCCTTGGTTGTCGATCTCATGCGTGAACGGGGTATCTTGATCGGTACCGACGGACCGTATCATAATGTCATCAAGATCCGCCCGCCCATGCCGTTTTCCCGGCAAAACGCGGTTCAATTGATAGCTGAGCTGGATGAGATATTGGATCAGGAGTTCGGGAGTTGATCCAAACCACCGTGGATGGATGCGGGCAGCAGGCTTGTTTCAAGACATGAATTTTTCAATATAACCCAAAGCTATGTCGATTGGATCTAAAGACGGCTTTTTTGCATGGCAATCCGATTGCGATGATCTTGGGTCTCTTTTTGTATCCTCATGATATCCGATCGAAAATCACAGTCTTTTCCGCTGAAAGTAAGAGCGCCGTAAAAGTTTTTCTCGATGATCGAGCTTTCGAAGCTCAACGCCAAAGAAAGAGCATTCTCCCGGGTGGCCCCGGCACGAAAAAGCTTGCTGGTTTGGTCTTTTACTCCCAAGAGGTAGGTTGCAAGGGCGTTCGAATTGAATCGGCTCGAATACACCCGGCATCCCTGGGCTTCGGCCCGTGCTTTGATGTCCTTGAGCCAATCAGCATGGTGGTGTTCTTCTTCGGCCATTTTTTTCCATAACGCTTTGTCTTGACTGAATAACGAAGCGCAAACCCGATAGAAATCCGCGAGAGCCAACTCGATTGCCACCAACCCGTCAATGAGATTTTTGATTTGAGGATCTTGATTCATCACGTTACCTTTTTCAAAAATGGAGATTTTATCCATATATCCTTTAGACTAGAGCTCAATTGTCCGGCAATGTAGTTATCGATTTCAATATGTTTTTATGAATTATTATGGTTATTTTACAACATGTTGCGATATGACTTCAACTATTGTTTTTTGGTTTGGTGCAAGCGTTGTATTTTTTCTCGGAATGGCTGGATACGTTCGTGTAAATTTTTAATGAACTCTACGAACTTGTAGCTTCTTCTGGTTGTTCCGGTAATTTCCAATTGGGTGGTATCTGTATGGACTATGCAGCGATAATTGGAAAATCCCAAGTAATTGATATGGATTTTTTTTATTTCTGCAAGATGTACCGACTTGACACGATGTGCACCGGTTTTCGATTGAAGGGAAGATCCATTCAATGTGTAGAGCATACCAGAATGTTGATAAGTGAATTGATTTTGCATCAAAAACCTAATTCAAATCACCATACGCAAGGTTTTGAAAGGCTTGTTGCGGCATTTTTGTGAGGATATGCAAGGTTGTATTGATTTCGTTTTTTACCAATTTATGTATCATCCGACGGGTGGTTACGGTTGCGGATGGGTCTTGGTTGAGTATTTTGTCCAGTAGGTCTTTTCTTTCGGGATAATGCTTGATGGTGACTTGTTCGGTGGCCGGGATGCCGGCGAGCTCTTTGGCGAGTTCGACGGCTCGGTTGAGATCTCCGATTTCATCAATCAAGCCGTTCTCTTTGGTTTGGCGTCCCGTCCATACCCGGCCGTGGGCGAGTTGCTCGGCTTGTTCGAGGCTCATCTTGCGGTATTTGGCGACATCCTGCAGCCATTGGTTGAATCCCGACCAGTGGTATTGCTCGAATCTCTCGCGTTCTTCCGGTGTGAAATTGCGATGATCCGAAAAGATGGTGGCGTTGGGTCCTTTGGTTACATGGTCGTGGGTGATGCCGAGAGTGTCGTACAATCCTTTCAGGTTGAATTTCCCCGCGATCGAACCGATCGATCCCGTGATTGTCATGGTGTTTGCAATGATCTTTCGGGCCCGATACGCGATATAGTATCCTCCCGAGGCTGCCACATTCGCCATCGAGGCCACGACGGGCTTGATGCCGTCTGTGATTTGTACTTCGTGCGCCATGATGTCTGAGGCGACCACGCTACCCCCGCCGCTGTCGATTCGAAACACGACCGCCGCGACCTCCTTATCCAAACGTGCGCGGCGGAGCTCTCTGCAGACGGATTCATAACCCATCTGGGTGCCGAAAATGGGGTTTACATCATTTTTTCGGCCTTGAATCATGCCTTGCGCGTGCACCACCACAATGGTTTTCTCTCCCTGGAGCCCGAGGTCGAGAGGATCGACATCAGCGTATTGGATCGAGGAGATCTTGACGAGCTCTTCGTCTTCGGCCTGCTTGAGCTTGGCTTCGAGCTGGCTCCAATACATCAATGCATCCACCAGGCCGTTTTTCAGGGCTTCTTCGGCTGACATGAGGCCCTGTTGCATCAGTGCATTGATTTTTTCTTCAGGAATGTTGCGGTAGGTTTGCATGGCTTTGATGAACATGGTCCAGTTTTCATCTGCGATCCAACGACGGTTTTCCCGGGCGGGCTCGGACATGTCCTCCCGCATCAGCATTTCGGCGGCGGATTTAAAATCTTTGATTTTATGCAATTCGGCGATGATACCCAGCTTGTCCAGCATGCGTTTGATGTGGGTCGTCTGTATGTCGAATCCGGTGAACAAAACCGGTGCTACCGGCAAAGCGATTACCTCATCACAGGCTGCCAACAGCAGGCTGCTTCGGGTTGTGACTGCTTGGGTCCAACCATATACTTTCTTGCCGGTTTTCTGCAGGCGCGCAATCGCGCCATGGATCTCCTCGATGGCCGCGGTCCCAACGCGGGCTTCCGGACCGACGCGAAGTATCACGCCTTTGATCCTCTCATCGATCCCGGCTTTGTCGAGGTTTGTCAAGATTTGTTGAAGTGTCTCTGTGGGTTCTCCCATCAATTGTTCCTGGATGGTGCCGGGCGGGTCATATTCGGGTAATACGTCGAACAAGTCAATCAACAGGTAAGCGTCATCGGGAACATCGACGCTGCTTTTCGCCATCCAAGAAATAACTGACGCCACGATCGCCACCATCAATACAAGCGCAGTGAATGTGCCCAAAAAGGCCGAGAAAAACCTTTTCATGAAATTCCTCCTTCAAGCTGATAAACAACGACATTGGTATACAAAGGTACGCTTTCGAAGTCGAATTCGTCAATGGGAAAAACAAGGTTCGAATTTTGATAAGACTCTGTGGCCTGGGTGCAATCTCGGGTGGATGGATCAAGCGGCGTTGCGTTGTTGGTACTGAGTTTTGAAATGGTGTAAGAATTTTTCGGCCAGTGCCTTTGAAGAAATGTACAAGCTGGTATCATCATAGTTTTTTAAAGAACCCGAAGTCCAATTGTGGCTGCCCGCAACCACTTGGGTGTCGTCGACAAGCACAAGCTTGGTATGGTTGGCGCGCCCGCGTTCGTCGAACACGACGTCGACGCCGGCTTTTTTTAGTGCTTCGTAGGCGTTGTGGTTGATCAATCTGGATTTGAAAACGTCACCCTGTCTATCCCGATCCAAAATGACTTGAACTTCCAAACCTCGTTTTTTCGCGTCCAGAAGCGCATCGACCAATTGATCGCTTGGTGTGTCTTTACCTTTTTTGTCGTAACGCATATAAAACATTTTCACCCGAACGGACTTGGTTGCAGTTTGTAACAACTTTTTGACAAACTCAAAGTAACCCCTGTCAAACAATAAACCTGCCGGCGAACCGGCGCCGGACACAGCTTGACTCTCTAAGTCATCGGCTTTCTTTTCAATCTCGTTGAGCCGAACGATCCGACTCGCGCGTGTCATGGGCAGGTGTTTTTGTAGAATGAACTCGTTTTGACGCACGTCCCTCAGGATCGAAGCCAGCTCGGCGATGAGCTTGTCAACCGGATCTGAGTTGGATTGTTCGAGCTTCGAAAAGCCACCCCCTTCGGCCAGCAGGGCCGTGAAAGTCTCGAGGTTCGGGCGGGACGAAAACGCCGCCAGCTTTACCGATACATAATGAGGCGGTGATCCTGCTGGTCGAACATACAAGAAGTCTTTCAACCTTTGCGTGGTGACAGTATCGATCCCTTTCACCTCTTCGAGCGCCTCGATGGATGCGAAAGGGCCGTTGAGGTCACGGTGCTCACTAATACGCTCGGCCAATACTGGTCCAATCTCAGGCAGCGATTCGAGTTGATCGACATCGGCCTCATTGATTTCGATCATCGGTCGCCAATGGTGCATTCGGGTCAGTTTTTCGTCTTCGGACTGGTCGACCGGGTGGCTTTTGAAATACTTGTGTGCGTCGCGTGCATGGACGCGAGCATAGTCGTTGAGGCGGCGTTGCACTGCATCCAGGGCGCGTTGGACCACAAATTGTTGTCCAAGCTCAGCGCTGATGGGTGTGTCTTCAAGTATTTCACCGCCGTTGGCTTTGCTGATGTCGAGCATGATTTTGGCTGCGGCCTGTTTTTGTGGTTCGGTCCAGGCGAGCTTCGAGGTGTTTTCGATCAAAAATTCCTCTAATATTTTTATGGCGTTCATGCTGTCTCCCTCCTGTATGATTCGTTCCAATGTTTTTCGAAGCTCGCAGCCAGCGTCATGTTGAGATCGGGCGAGCTGACCGACAGCGCGTCTTCGTTGTTTTCCGTCAAGCCTCCGGGTGACCAATTGTTGCTTCCTACAATGACCCAATTGTCGTCGATAACCATGTATTTGCTATGTAAACTGGTGTTTTCTTTGGATTGAAATGTGCGTGCCTCGACTCCCAAGGTGTGTAGATATTTCATTGCCGTGCCGGTTTGCACCTGGATGGCCCCGACCTGAGATTGCCCGACCAATATCTTCACATCGACGTTACGCCATTTGGCGTAGGCCAAGTGCTTTAATAGCTCGCGTACTTTGAGATCGGTATCCCCGGCGGTAGATGGATTTACGATGAATACCGACGCCCAGATACGCTGGTTGGCTTGCGAGATTTTATTCCAAACATAGTCATAATAGTCGCCGTCTACGAGCGCGACTGCACTGTCGTAGTTGTATGTGGAAAGTGTCATGGTTGTACCCCCTTGAGAAAATGGTCGAACTTTTGCTCATACACCTCGATGTTGTTCGAGGAGGTATTGAGACCCCGCTCGAGGATCGCGATGCCTTCGATCAAAAAATCGAGATGCTTGCGTAAATAGAGCTTTCGATCGTCGCGGGAGGTGTTTGCCAGCGCATCGTTCAAGCGGTTTTTTAGATAAATGGCCGAGCTTTTGGCGGTCTCGAGCTCGATGCGTTGTAGTTTCAGCTCTTCGAGCAGGCCCAAGTAACTTTCTATTTTTTCAAATGTGTCGGTGTTCATGGAGATATCCTTCCTTTAGGGGCTGTACATGCCCATGTACCAATCGCACTCGCCGGTAATCGCCCAACCTATGAGCCAAATTGCAATCGCCAAGCCGAGCACTCCGAGAGCGATGGCAGGCTCGGCCTGGTGGGCGACCGGGGTTGCATCGGTAGGTGATTGAGGGATTGAATCCGAATCACCCAATATGGTTCTGATGTGGCGCCGCATTATCTCTTCGAGCTCGTCACGTGTGTGGATGGTACGTAAATATTTAGAGATCTTCTTAGCCCGGGTCGTGGTTTGCCTGGCCGGATCGATGATGAGATCGACCGAGGATGCAACGATCTCGTCGAGTGACATGGTCTCGAGCTCCTTGCGGAAAGTATCTCGAAACCGGGTTTCGATTTCTGCCGGCAGGGGTATATACAACAATTGTTCTGTCATGATTTGGTCTCCTTTACTTCGATCTCGATAGCTTCTCCATCCATCCATTGATAGGCCTTGAGTATGAATTTTCTCCCACTGGGTGGGTGACCGCTGCGCGCGATCACCCAGAGCAAGGAGTCATTTTTCATTTTGGATAGGTCGCCCGGGGATGGAGAGGCGTCTTGACGGTGCGCGTGAAATAGTCCAATCGGTTGATTGTGCAAATCCAGGGATGTGGAGAGGGTGTTGAGATCCCAAGCCTGATTTTCAAGCAGCCGGACGTGTGAAATCCTCATGATGCGATCTTCGGCCTCGCCGTAGAGCAAGGCCCCGGCTTCTCGTGGAAACTCTTTCAGTATCTGTCTCCACAAGGCGTTGACCAGCAAGCTGTGTATTTCGATAAGCTCGATGGATGGCATGGTACAACCCCCTTTTTTCATGCGATTCATACAATCGGTCTTATTAAGACCGATCTGTTTTAAAGCAATTTGGGTGCCAAGTTAGTGTGATTGGATTTGTTCAATATATCAGGATTGTTGGCCGGTAGGGTCGAATCCGGGGGGACCGTTTCGAGTCGTTCGAAATGATAGCTGCCGATTCGAAATGAGTCGATGGGCTCAATATTTTGGCATACGCTGATTTCGCTGGGCGGAAACCATGCTTAAAGTATTGTCTGAAGATTTGATGAGAGCTTGTACCGAAAGGGCGGTGGAGGCATGCATACGTTAAGGCCGGGCGGGCATGAAATGCATATTGCTCCTGAATCGGATCAAGTGTCGGCGGCTTTTCGGTATGGGGTCGATGAACCCTGCTCCGGTCGGACGGTGCTGGTCATGGATGATGATGCGGTATTCGGCCGGGAGGTCGCCGAGCGGTTCGACCAGGAGAAGTGGAAGACGTATCAGGTCCGAACGGTTGCTGATGGGCTCACGTTGCTGAGCTCTAACTGGGTGGATATGGTCATGATGAGCCAGGAGCTGTGGAGGTTGCAAGAACAAGAAATCTCAAAGAAAATGCGTAAATATAACGATCGGATGCAGATCGTCGTCTTCGCCAGGCAACCTGATATCGACTCCGCAGTCGATGCATTGCGCGCGGGTGCCCAGGATTATCTTTCAGGTCCGCTCGAAATCGAGAGGCTTGTGTTGGCAGTCCGAAGGACTCTGAGCCTGACCGATTATGATAATCTACGTTGTCTGGAAGCCTACCACCGCAGGCATAATTCCCGCCGTTCGCTTTTGTTTTGGGGTTCGGGTCTTTTAGAAGTAAAGCACCTCATGGAGATGGCCTCGTCTGAAACGGCCCCGGTTTTGATCACCGGGGAAACCGGCACCGGAAAAAACCTGGTGGCCCGGGCCATCCATGATGCCGGGCAGAAACACGCCAATCCGTTTGTGAGCATCAACTGTGCCGCTTTGCCCGACAGCTTGATTGAGGCCGAGTTGTTTGGGCATGCCAAGGGTGCTTTTACCGGCGCGGATACTCTCAGGCGGGGTATTTTCGAGATGGCGCAAGGAGGGACGTTGTTTTTGGACGAAATCGCAGACATGCCGGTTCATTTACAGACCAAATTGCTTGGAGTTCTCGAGGACAAGAAAATGAAAAGAATCGGCGCAGATGCCTTCATCCATGTGGATGTACGGATTATCGCAGCCACCAGCAAAGATTTGATGCAGTCGCTCGGTAGGACGTTTCGATCCGATCTTTATTATCGCCTGAGCGTGATACCCATTCACCTGCCGCCTTTGCGGGAGAGGCGGCAGGATATCGCCGGGCTATGCGGGTTTCTGCTCGAGCGAGTCATCAATGATCGCAGCGGCGTCAGGTTGGACCAACACGAGATCGAGGCGCTGATATCCTACGAATGGCCCGGTAATGTCCGGGAGCTGAAAAACGTTTTGGAAAGGGCGGCGATTTTGGGAAAACGCAGACCTACCAGACCGTCGGAATTGCTCCTGGGCGTCTCCCGGGTTTCGGAGGTGGAGCGTCAATCGAATGTTTCGAGCGAGTCCGTCAAGGCAAACGACACGAGGTTGTCCACTCTGGATGAAATGGAAAGAAAGCATATTGTCTATGCGCTCGAGCGGTACGGAAACAATTTTACCCAAACGGCCAAGGCGCTGGGAATCGCCTTGTCGACCCTCAAGAGAAAGCTCAAGGCACATGGGTTGCGGTAGGGGTCTTAACCTTGAATATGCGGAATGCGTTCCAAGTGCATCAACGAAGGATCAATACTTTCTTGTGATGTAGTTTGGTCCGAGGTTGCAACAATATACCACAAGAACTTGGACAAACTGTTGAAATCATTGGAACTGATCAATTTGGGATTTTCACCTACCAATAAAGATTCTTCTCTAAAAGCAGCTGAGTATTTGGCGATATACCGTAGTAAGGGTGGAAAACGAGATAGAATTGTCGCTGATTTTCTTATCGGTGGACATGCGTTGATTCAAGCTGATCGGTTGCTATCAAGAGATAGAGGTTTTTATAGGAAGTATTTTGGCGAAATGGAGGTGATTGATCCTTGTAGCAAGCCTAAAAGTCGCAATAAGCTTCCAAAAAGCTCTGGGCCTCCTGCATATAAAAACATTGATGAATGACTACCAGCCTCTCAAAGGCCAGCATCTATAGATACCTGAACGAGGCTTAGCGTACGATTATTTCTGTTTCGTGGGTGGATCCCTGATTGCTTGTCAACCCGGATCAGGTAGGTCTTCGAAACCTCATGTGTCGGCACTACTCTTCGGGTAGATGCTTACATGATGTTTGGATGTGTTGCGAGCTGGATGTATCGATGGATCATAGGATCATCAGATCCACGCCGAAGATCACTTGACCCTTGTAATTCTTTCGAATCTCACGAAGAATTTGTTCGCGGCTCGTACCTAGAAACATTTGATGCACCAAAACGAGAGCTTTCGGCCGGGCCCTCTCTGCGATCCGTGCAAGCTCGCGGGTGGAAGTGTGGTATTTTTTCAGGTAGGTCTTCCAGTTTTCATCCCGGGTCTGGAATCCCGATGTGGAGTACACCTCGTGGATCAGCAGATCGCAACCCGAGCATTGCTCGACGATGGAATCACTCGGGGCGGTATCTCCCGAGATGACGATAGTGCGATCTTTGGATTCAAACCGGTAACCCAATGCATGGGGTACCTCGCCATGGGCTACCGAAAAAGCTTTCACCTTGAGGCGATCATCCTGGTAAATCGGACCAGGCTGGATATCTTTGGCTTCGACTCGAATGCCGGACGGAAATACCGGGCGGCCCGATTTCGTGCGCGTTTGAATATCCATCCGGTATGCTTCGAGGATATGTCGGGTCATTTCGTTGGTGCCTGGGGGGCCCATAACCCGAAGGTGTTTTTTTCTGCCGAGGACCCAGGGTGTAAGCAGCACATCGGGGTACCCGGCGGTGTGATCCGAGTGGAGATGGGTTAAAAAGACGGTTCTGAGCTCTTTGACGGTATGCCGTGGACAATACCGGCGAAGGGCTTGGCGGGTCCGCCGCACGACCCCCGGTCCCATATCCACCAGGTAGAACCTGCCGTCGACGGAAACCAAGGTGGATGGACCGAAACGACCTGTCTCGGGCACCGGGGTGCCGGTACCCAGGAGGATGACTTGCGTGCCTTTTTTGTTGAGACATCCCGGATCGGCATGGACCGGCTTGGGGGCTTCAGGAGTAGTGTCGGGTTTGGTGAGGGGATTGAAAAACACTCCCAGCAGGATGTGCAACCACAACCCTCCGGCCGGGTTTGAAAGGAAGTATGTCACCATACTCATGTGTTATAGATTAAAAGTCATTCCATTGCAAGTAACCCGATGGATTTCAACACGTTGAGGAATCGAGGTCGTTGCAAACCGGATCTTCTCGGGACTGGATTGTGCCGGTTATGCTGAGCTCGATCCTGGATCGTTGAGCGGCTGAAAGCCAACTTCCTCTTGCGAGCCTGCTGCGTAACAGTGCGGCGCCCAGGAATATCTCTGCGCACAAACCAAGCCAGGCTCCGAGCGCGCCCAGGCCGGCCTCATATCCCAACAACCAGGTCAATGGGGGAGTCAAGGCCCAGGCGGTCAGGATGCCGATCAATGCCGGGATGCGCACGTCTCCGGTGCCTCGCAACACACCCCGGTAGACCATATTGGCTCCATCGGCCAACTGGAAGGCGGCGGCCAGATACAAAAGATGTGTTGCGGCAACCTGTACCTGCACTTGGGGACTAAACAACGTCGTGATCCAATGGGCGCTGCCAACGAAAACCAGGGTGCAAAACCCGTTGTATACAGTCGTGGTTTTGACCCCCAGTGCAGAAATCCGCCGCACCAGATCGTCTCGGTTTGCGCCCACCGCCTGGCCGGTCAAGACCGAGGATGCCTCACTGACTGCAAAAGCCGGCAGAAATGAAAAGTGAACCACCTGCAGAGCGATTTGATGGGCCGCCATTTGGATCTCGCTCAGCGCCGAGATCATGACGGCCAGCACGACGAAAGAACCTATCTCGAGTACGAACTGAAGGCCCGTGGGAAATCCCAGTTTCACGATGGATACGATGTGCCTGAACCTGCATGTGAAGATTCCCAGACCTTCCCGGAAGCTTCCGGCCACGAGAAACAGCATCTCGAAGGCGCTGGCGATGACCGTCGCCCAGGCGGCGCCGCTTACGTTCCAATCGAGACCCAGGATGAAGACCGCGTCGAGAACAATGTTTACGGCATTGGCCGCGATGGATGCCACCATGGGACTGCGTGCGTCGGAAAGTCCGTACCGGACCTCTCGGATTGTGACGTAAGCCAAAAAGAAAGGTGCTTGCAACATGCGTATGGTGAGGTATTGCAGAGCGCATCTTCCGGCTTCGGTGGTTGCGGTCAGGCCGGATATCCAAGGAGCCAACCATCGCCCTACAAAAACAGCCATCAATCCGAGCAAAAGCGCCAGAATCAATCCGGCGCCCAGATAAGCGCGTACATGGGAGGCGGGTTGTTTCGCGCCCACCGATTGTGATACCAGTACCTTGACGGCCCGCAACATGCCCATGGGAAAGCAACAAATGCCGAACGCTATGGTGGATGCCGTACCCACCCCGGCCAACGCAGACGACCCGAGACGGCCGACAAATAGTGTGTCAGCCAACGACATGACGCTGTAGGAGAGCATGCTGGTGGCAATCGGCCAACTCAGATTCAAAAGCTCCTTGAGGGGTGTTGAAATCCAGTCCGGATCCCTGGACTGAATGCTGGTTGTCTGTGACATAAAGTTTCTCCAAAAAAAATCGCGGACTCCGAATTACGAAGCCCGCGACAGGTAACCATGGTTTGTATCGTACGACCGTTTAGCCGCATAACCTCCATGCGTATCCCGCCGCGCGCCGATCGGTTGGATTCAACCTGCAAACCAAACAGCCTGCTGCGGCCGAGGCTTGCATGTCCAAAAAGATCGGACAAGACTTGGTATAAATATCTGGGAATACGCTTTTCATTGTACCGTTCGACTTGTGCATAGAACCATCAACTCTTGGACTATGTCATATAGAGCACCTTGTTGTCAATTGCTTACCGTACTTGACGAGGTTCTTCGAGTACTCCGATGATTTTTTTGGCCGTTCCGAAAACCGGCAGGGACGCAAGCATGACCCAAAAGAAGAAAACCGGATAACCCAACCAAGATTGGATCCAACCCGAGATCATGCCGGGCAGCATCATTCCGAGAGACCAAAGTCCGGTGCCGATGGCATAGTGGGCGGTTTGGTATGGTCCTTTCGATACATGTATTAAAAGCAGGATCAGGCCGGTAAACCCAAATCCATAACCCAGTTGTTCGAGGGCCACACAGGCTGTAATGATCCATATGGATTCGGGTTGCAGCCAAGACAAATAGACGTAGGCCAAGTTGGGTAAATTCATGCAAACCAGCATGACCCAGATCCAGGATTTGAGACCATTGCGTGAAGTCGCCATTCCGCCCAGAATTCCGCCACCGAGCAGGGCAATCAGACCCACAACGCCGTATACCAAACCATAATGGGAAGTCTGCAGTCCCAAACCCCCCTCTGCCGGAGGATCTAATAGAAATAAGGGGGCGATTTTCACAAGCTGGGACTCTCCCAACCGGTACGTCAGGATAAAGGCCAAAATCCATCCGATGTTTTTTTGGGTAAAAAATTGCTTGAAAGTATTTCGAAACTCCATGCCCAACCCGCCCGGTATGCCCGGGGGATGATCTTCATTCGGGCGGGGAAGGGTGCGAAAATGGTAGAGTGAAAGCAAAAAGAGCAAGGCGCTGGTCCCCAAAAAAGCCAACATCCAGGCTGGTTTGACTCCGCCTAAGGTGTTTTCCAACCGTCCGGCGGCAATCACCACGCCTCCCTGGCCGGCCAGCATGGCCAGCCGGTAAAAAGTGCTTCGAATGCCTACGAAAAAAGCCTGGCTGCGTTCGGGTAGTCCCAGCATATACATGCCGTCGACCGCAATGTCGTGGGTGGCCGAAGAAAAAGCAAGCAGCCAAAAAAAGGTCAAAGACCAAGGGAGGCAGCCGTCTGTCGGAATGGTCAAGCCGATGGCTGCAAAACCACAACCCATGAGCATTTGCATGGTTACAATCCACCATCTTTTGCTGCGCATGAGTTCGACCACGGGGCTCCACAACGGCTTTATGATCCACGGCAGGTACAGCCAACCGGTGTAAAATGCTATTTGCGTGTTGTCCAAACCCAGTCTTTTATACAGCACTGGTGAGACCGAAATCACCAGGGCATAGGGGAGGCCTTGGGTGAAATAGACCGAAGGCACCCAAATCCAATCCCGGCAACGCCCGGATCGACGGGGCTCCAAGGGTCTTGGGTCGAGGGTTTGCACGCCGGCACGTTCGCATGAAAAAGTAAGGCATGTCAACAGCTAACCAGTTGATATTTTGAGTTGACTTGCCCGTTGGGTTTATGAGAATCATGAACCTACCAACACTGGGGAATTATATATAATGAGTTCGAGCAATGATTTCATTTTCCAGGCGGCCCAGGCGCTTCGCTTGGATTTGGTGGGTTTTCTCCGCGATCTGATAGCCATTCCGTCTACCAGTGGAAATGAGGCCGAAGTCGTGCGGCGGATCCAACAAGAAATGGTTAAAATCGGATATGACGATGTGTGGATCGATCCCATGGGCAACCTCATCGGCAGATTGGGCAGTGGGGACAAGATCATCGCCATCGACGGTCATTGCGACACGGTGGACATCGGG
Organism: Myxococcota bacterium; assembly: GCA_041560255.1. Lineage (GTDB taxonomy): Bacteria > Myxococcota > B64-G9 > B64-G9 > B64-G9 > JBFFBT01. The sequence goes on from JBFFBT010000048.1 coordinate 21,558, forward strand.
GATATCGCCAACTGGAACGTTGATCCTTACAAAGGAGCCCACCAGGATGGAGTTATATATGGAAGAGGCGCCTCCGATCAAAAGGGTGGGATCGCCAGCGCAGTCTATGCCGCCAGCATCATCAAGCAAGTGGGTTTGTCACGAAACACCTGCATTTATGTTGTGGCTTCGATTTTAGAGGAGAATTTCGAAGGATTGGCTTGGCGCTACATCATCGAGCACGACAAGATTGTTCCCAGGTTGGTTGTGTTGACCGAACCTACGGATATGAAAATCGCCATCGGGCACCGGGGAAGATTGGAAATGAAAATCAAGGTGAGGGGGGCGTCTTGTCATGGTTCGACTCCGGAAAGAGGGGAGAATGCCGTATATATGATCGCTCCGATCGTGCGAAGCGTCGAAAAGCTCAACATGAAACTCTCGGGTGACAGCATCTTGGGAGACGGCAGTGTGGCTGTAACCGATATTTGCGCCAAGGGGCCTTCTTTGTGCGCCATACCCGACTCGGCGATGATCCACCTCGATCGCCGGTTGACGATGGGGGAGACCCAAAAGTCCGCGATGTTGGAGATCAAAGGTTTGCCCGGAGTGCGGAAATCCGGAGCCGAGGTGATTGTGCCCGAATACCAGGTGCAGTCCTATGGTGGTGTCAAGGAGCGGGTCGAAGCATATTTCCCGGCTTGGCTCATGGACCGTTCCGACGACTGGTTGCAAAAGGCCCAAAACGTGTACCATGGTCTTTTTGGAAAATCACCCGAGATCAGCATTTGGAAATTTTCCACCCATGGGGTGGCCACCCGCGGGTTGCATAACATTGCAACTTTTGGATTCGGACCTGGCAAGGAGGTTCATGCGCACACTCCCAATGATCAGATCAATGAGCAGGATCTGATCGACGCGATGGCTTATTATGCTTGTTTTGCACTCGAAAATTAGTCCGCGATCCTCTTTCTGATCCACATCATTACGGTCCAAAACGAGAAAATTTAATTCTGAAATTGAATTTGGGTAAGCGTGGATCCAGCTCATCGACAGGAGGCAAAAGCGGTGGAGTTAACCGGCCGGGTGCATGCCAACGTTGCATGTCGGGCCGAAACGTGGTTAGGGATAACTATGAACGAGGTTCTCGAAGGCATCTTGGAACGCATCGTATACAACAATGAGGAAAATGCTTGGAGCGTCGTGCGGCTTCAGGTAGAACACCAACCCGGATTGGTCACGGTGGTCGGCAACCTTTTGGGGGTACAGCCGGGTGAAAGCCTTCGTTTGTTGGGACGTTGGGTGCAGGACAAAAAGTACGGCAAACAGTTTCAGGCGAGCAGTTATTACACCAAGCAACCTTCTACTTTGGTAGGTATCGAGAGATATCTTGGCTCGGGTTTGGTGCGGGGGATCGGAAAGACCATGGCATCCAGGATCGTCGGTCACTTTGGGATGGATTCGTTGGAAGTGATTGAAGCTCATCCGGAACGCCTCAAGGAAGTAGAAGGCATCGGGCCGGTGCGCTCGAAAAGAATTCAAGAAGCCTGGATCGAGCAACGTGAGATCAAAGAAGTGATGATTTTTCTTCAGGCACACGGTATTTCCACGACCTATGCGGTGAGAATTTACAAAAAGTATGGCAACGTTGCCATAGCGGTGGTGAAAGATAACCCTTACCAGCTTGCCATGGATATTTTTGGAATCGGTTTCAAAACTGCCGACAAAATTGCTTCCAACCTGGGTATCGCTTCCGACTCGGCTCAGAGGATCGAGGCGGGCGTTCTTTTTGTGATGGGTGAGCTGGCCGATCAGGGAAATGTCTATTTTCCGGATAACGAGTTGGTTGTTCGGGTGGCGGAAGTGTTGCAGCTTACGGCCGGGTTGATCGAAAAATCCATTGGAGCGCTGATCGCCAAAGAGCATTTGGTGCAAGAAACCATATCAGAACAGAACCTGCTTTTTCTCACTTCCCTGCATGTTTGCGAGTCCATGGCCGCCGCTCGGATCACAAGAATACTCAAAGCACCAAAGAGGGATCTTACCATCGACGTGGAAAAGGCCATAGCATGGTTCGAGGATCAAACCCAGGTCGAGTTGGGGACAAAACAAAGAGATGCCGTTCGGAAAGCCGTGTCCAGTAAAATCTTGGTTATTACCGGAGGACCGGGAACCGGTAAGACTACCGTGCTCAACGCGGTGATTCGAATTTTGGAAAAAAAAGGCCGACGAATACTCTTGTGCGCGCCCACCGGACGGGCGGCCAAGCGCATGACGGAAACCTCCGGCCGGCAGGCGAGCACCATCCATCGCCTTTTGGAGTTCAATCCCAAGACCCAGCGATTTGAAAGAGACTCCGAGCATCCGTTGGATGCAGATTTGTTGGTGGTGGATGAGGCCTCCATGCTGGATGTGGTGCTTTTTTACAGTCTGGTCAAGGCGGTACCATATCCTTGTCAGATCATCTTTGTCGGGGATGTCGATCAGTTGCCGTCGGTCGGACCTGGAAATGTGCTCAAGGATTTAATTCATTCGGGTGCGGTGCAGGTAGTCGTGTTGGACGAAATTTTTCGCCAGGCTCAAAGAAGTCTCATTGTGCTCAATGCCCACCGGGTAAACCACGGACAGCTTCCGTTGTCGAGCTTGGCGGTTGACGGAGAGGTGACGTCCCAAGAGAATAAAGATTTTCATTTTATCGAGCGGGCCGACCCGGAAAAAATGCTTGCCACGCTCGAGGAGTTGGTCGCGGTTCGCATCCCCAAGCGATATGGATTCGATCCGGTGGACGGTATTCAGGTGTTGACCCCGATGCACAAAGGTGTTTTGGGAGTTTCCAACCTCAACGCCAGGTTGCAGGTCTTGCTCAACCCCGAAGGAGAATCTATGACCCGGGGTGCAAGCGTATATCGGGTTGGGGACAAAGTCATGCAGATTCGCAATAATTATGACTTGGAAGTGTTCAACGGCGATCTGGGCAGGGTGATTGGACTGAATCCCGAGGAGCGGGAGTTGGAAGTATCCATCGATGGGAGATCGGTGCGATACGGGATGGCCGAGCTGGACGAGCTGGTCTTGGCTTATGCCTGTTCGATCCACAAATCCCAGGGTTCGGAATATCCGGCGGTGGTGATACCCGTACACACCCAGCACTATGCCATGTTGCAACGCAACTTGTTGTACACCGCGATTACCCGCGGGCGAAGCTTGGTGGTGTTGCTGGGCAGCCGCCGGGCGGTTGCCATCGCGGTCGGCAACGACAGGGTGCAGAGTCGGTACAGCCGCCTGGCTATGAGGTTGTCCCAGACTTAATTCATTGTCACTAGTAGAGTTCAGCTTAACTGCCTAGAATTCAACCGTAAGCTATGTATGAGAAATCGCTGGATGTAGATGCATAAATTCGCAAGCACCTACGTCATGCCTGCGGAAGCAGGCATCCAGTC
>JBFFBT010000049.1:0-24933 GCA_041560255.1 Myxococcota bacterium
CGCACGAAATTAGCTGACTACAACAAAATGTGTGCATATATTTGATTGAGCCGGGATTTAACTTTTTGTGGCTTTTGGAAACAATGTCATTCTGGCATGCTTTAAGCCGGAATCTATAATTTTAACAATGGATCCTGGATAGAATATATCCAGGATGACGGCATTTTATGCAACTGGCGAGTTCACAAAGCGTTTTTCAGGTTGGAATATATTGCTTTTGCAATTTGAATATCTTGAACAGCCACACCCGTAAGATCGACTATTGTAATTTGGTCCTCTGATGTTCTTGCTCGAACTCTTGAAGAAAGCACTGCACCAAGCTCCAATACGTCTTCACGTTGCAGCATATTTGCTTGAACGGCCCGAAATACTTCTCCTCGGGTTCTGCTTTGCGACAGGCTGTCGACAACCACCATATCCGCATGTTTGAGGATCTTGGGATCCAATTCGATTTTGTCTGGTGTATCTGATCCTACTGCCGTTATGTGAGTACCAGGCCGAATTTCGTCGAGATGTAGCAAGGGTTTCTTGGAGGGAGTGGTTGTAACCATAAAATTACATTTTTTCGCAATGTCGCTGCAATTTTCGGCATACGTTATATTCAATCCTTTATTATTAAAAAAAGCCTGATAGTCATTCATCTCCTTTTCATCTGGTGTCCAAACCATGACATCTGTGCAGGGCAGAATCGATCCAAGATAGGACAACTGCAATCTTCCCTGGATGCCGGCACCCAAAATACCGATACATTTTATAGATTGAGGAGCAAAATACTTGGCAACCACAGCACCTGCTACTGCAGTCCTGATATCGGTCAAATATCCATTGTCAAGCAATATTGCCTTTAGCACACCGGTCTTTTGACAAAAGAGCAACATGAGTCCTTGACTCGAAGAAAGGCCTAATTTGGGATTGTTGTAAAATCCTGCAGCAATCTTAATGACAAACACATCATCGTTTTTTATGTATCCATATTTGATGTGCATATCACCTGGCGGATTGTCAAAAGTGAGTTCACCAATTGGCGGTACAACTACCATATTATGAGAATAGGCTACAAATCCGGCTTCAATGGAATCCGACAAATTCACCTTGCACAAAGCTTCTTTTATCTCTTCGATCTCAATGAGTCGAGTCATAGCTCACCTCGTTCAATAGCATCCAATATGAATTTATCGATTTTCCCACCTGTAATAACAAGTGCGACATGCTGTTTTTTGAATCTATGTTTTTGTTTACACAGCGCTGCAACGCTCAATGCCGCACCGCCTTCAATGAGCATGTTTTCGTGATTTTTTATCAGCAACATGGCTGATGCGATTTCTTTTTCGTTCACAAGAACAAAATCATCCACATACTTTCGACAGAGATCAAAAGTAATAGATCCAGGTTCAATACCACCGGCAGTAGCGTCAGAAAGAGTGGGAAAACTCTCCATGGAGATGATCTTACCCGCTTGAATGGATCGAAGCATAACCGGTGAGTTTTCAGGCTGGCAACCTATCACTTGAGTTTTTGGAGAGATCTGCTTGATAAAAGCCACTATTCCTGAGATCAGACCTCCTCCACCAACCGGTACAATTACTGCATCGATTTTATCAAGCTGGCGCATCAACTCTGCCGCCACAGTTCCTTGACCTTGAATGACATCCCAATCATTATAGGGACCGACAAAAATGCCTCCATGCTTTTTCACTTCTTCTATCGCATACATTTCGGTCTGCACACAATCGTCACCAACTTGCACCACTTCTATATCTGTATCTTGTATGGCAGAAAGCTTTACAGGTTTGATGTTCTTAGGGACAAACAATCTTCCATTTAAACCAAGTGTATTCACAATATGGGCAAAGGCAACGCCATGATTTCCGGTAGAAGCTGCTATGAGCAATTGCGATTGTTGCGATCGAGAAAGAGTAAGAATTTTATTACAAACGCCTCTCAACTTGAACGAGCCAGTGATCTGTTTATTCTCAAGCTTCAAAAAAACATCAGAGTCCAACTCGTCGCTCAATAGTTTGGATTTGACACAGGGTGTTTCAATAATGTGAGGCTTAATCCTAAGGCTTGCCTGTCTAATCCCGACTGCAATGGCTTTTATCGAAAATTTCTTGCGCTGATTTTTGTTTCCACACATTCGTAGGCCCATTTAAAAGCCCTTCCAGATCCTCAAGCGAGGAATCCTCTCCTGGCATTCTTCTAGAAAAATTATTGAAAATTGAGACAATACGATTGGTCTTGGGTTCGTGTAGCACCACCTCCACATAGAGATGAAACAACTTGGCAATAGCCTCTGCAATTGGCTCGTATTTTGATAATTTACCCATTTTAACCCTATCCATTCAGGGAAGTGATTCTCTCCTGAAAGGTTGCCGTTGCAACCCCCCTGTTTATACTATAAAATATAAATGAGACAAAAATGTAAATATCTAAATTAATCGGCTTCATGATGATCGACTCAAATGCCCAGTCTAACCAAACTCTTGCAAGCGCCGACCAAAATAGTTTAATTCGGTTCTTCAATGTTAGCTTTTTGACTTTTCTTCGCTAGGTATTCAATTGATGACGTCGACATAGGATAGCTATCCGGAACATTGAAGTTCGATGGAAGCAGATACAGAAGATGACACTGACGATCCGGACTATGACATGACGATTGAAATCCTAATTTTCATGCTTAATAGCTTTTCGCTTCGACCAGAAAAATATCAATAAAATCAATTTCAACGAATAAGTGCGAAGTACGGCTTCAAAAAAAATCTTGACAATGTCATAGATATATCCGAAAGTGGATACGTAACTGGTTACGTATATAGTATAAATACGACAAGAGGAGAAAAACATGCTCAATCGCAGTTGGTTATGGATTGCAATTGCTTGTGGTATCTCTCAGCTATATCTAGTTGGATCAACCTTGGCCGGCCCCAATCATGAACTTGTCGTAAAGCAAGTCTCAAAAGCTTTTCGCGATCATTATATATTTCCGGAAGTGGCCGAGAAGATGGTAAAGAAGTTGGAAAACCAACTGAAAGCTGGCGTTTATCAGAAAATTTCAGATCCAATGCTCTTGGCACAGCAGCTTACCAAGGACCTTTATTCAATCAGCAAGGACAAGCATATTCGCATTTTCTACGCTGAGACCAAGCCACAACCAGAACTATCACCTAAGGTCCGAGAGAAGTTAAGGCAGGAGATGCAGGGAACCAACTACGAATTTAAACGTCTTGAAATCCTTGATGGCAATATCGGATATCTTAAGCTCAACGGTTTTGCACCTGCGGAACTTGGAGGATCTGCAGCCGTAGCTGCCATGAGCTTTTTAAGCAATACGGATGCATTGATCATCGATCTTCGTCACAATGGAGGAGGCTCACCATCGATGATTCAGCTGCTCAGCAGTTACTTTTTTGACAAACCAGTCCACTTGAACTCTTTTGATATTCGTCATGCGGACCAACCCCAACAATTCTGGACGCACGCCCATGTCCAAGAACCGCGATATCTCAACAAAGACATCTACATACTAACCAGTAAAAGAACATTTTCAGCAGCAGAAGAATTTTGCTATAATCTCAAACACTTGAAAAGAGCCAAGCTTGTTGGCGAAACAACTGGAGGCGGGGCCAATCCCGTAAATGGTTATTATCTCGAAGACGTTAAACTTATGGCGATAATACCATTTGGTCGCGCGATTAATCCTATCACAAAAACAAACTGGGAAGGTGTCGGTGTCAAGCCCCATATTTCAGTCAAAGCAGATGAGGCTTTAGATAGAGCTCATGCACTTGCACTCGATACCTTGATCCAATCTTCCACAGACAGGGATAAATTGGATTTTTGGCGATGGTCTCAAGAAGCAATGATTGCCAAAAAACAGCCGCTACTCCTCTCACAAACAAAGAAAAAAGAATATGTGGGAACTTTTGGAGAACGAAAAGTATTTATCGAAGGAAGCAACCTCTATTACCAACGAGGCGATCTGATTTCGCAACTTATACCTGTATCCAATGATCGATTTATCCTAAAAGGCGTCGACCAGGTTCGCATCCAATTTGGCCGAGACAAAAGAGGACGCATAGAAAGCATCATTGGAATCTATCAAAGAAAAGAGCAAGAAAAATTTATGAGAACAGAATAGATTTTCTGTTAACATGAATCGAATATTATTATTGAATGTCATACTAAGGACGAAGAATGACTCTTTACAAAAGACTCGGTCTGCTTGGCTTGGCCTCGAGAATCAGAGAACTTGGTGACAGCTTACTTTCCGACGGTATAAATATCTACACTCTCTCAGGGATCGATTTCAATCCTCGTTGGTTTGGTATTTATTATCTATTACTCCAACATAAAGAAATGTCCATTACTGATATAGCAAATGAGTTGGGACAATCTCACCCCGCCATCATTAAGATTGTTAGCCCTATGAATCAAGCAGGAATCGTGAAGTCCCACAAAAACAATAAAGATGGACGAAAAAGAATCATCGCACTCACAGAAAAAGGAGCCGCCCTTCAAGAAAAACTTGAGCCTGTCTGGATCGCCTTGAATGAGGCTCTCCATGAAATGTTTCAACATCTCAACATCGATATTATTGGTATTATTGATCGCATTGAAGCAGAGACATGCCAGGAATCAGTATCCAAAAGATTTCATCGCAAATACAAATCACATTTTCTAAAAAACATAACCATAGTTCCTTATTCGGATGAATATGCAACTTACTTTCGAACATTGAATGAAGAATGGTTGGATGAGTGGTTTGAGGTGGAACCCTGTGATCGTGAAATGCTCGACCATCCTGAAAAAATTTTTTCAGACAATGGTGATATCTTCTTCGCCATGTATGGCAATTATCCAGTCGGCACTATCGCTTTGATAAAAAACCAGAACGAGCTTTTTGAAATTGCCAAGATGGCTGTGAAGAAGGATTTTCGCAACCATGGTATCGGCCGACTGCTTCTAAAACATTGTCTCAATAATTTAAGGGTGCGAGGAGGTAATACCGTATTCTTGCGAACGAGTCCGCATCTCATTGCTGCAAATCACCTTTATAAGTCACTAGGTTTTCAAGAAACCTCACATATATCTTGTGGAGAGTATCGAAGGCAAACCATAGTGTTGTGGATGAAGCTGGAAACGTAAAGTAAGAATAGCGGGAGATCGACACTATTTCGTCGATTCGTACTTTGTTCTCTCGCCGGGTATTTTCATCATTTTGGTGATTCCGATACAGGTACCACAAACCCCCCCAGTCAATTCAGGTACACTGATGGCTGACAACATAAAAAGTCCAATGATTTCTAGAAGAACGCAATATCGGCTCGGCACAAAAGACAATTTCAAAAACTTCTTGCTTTGTATATCCGTTTGAAGTATATATCATTCAGAAATTTGTGCAAAGACCGGTTGCGCACCCATTCGCGGTGTAATCCTGACACGGTTATCCCTCGACTGAACTAACGAATCACCCTGAAACCGGTGCAAATTTTGCCGGGGTGTTTTTTTGAGAATCGGAGATTTATTTGTCGTTTCATGATCTCGGCCTGAGAGCCGAACTCCTTCGCGCATTGCGCGAAATGAAGTATTTTACCCCCACCCCCATCCAATCCCGGGCGATTCCCGCGTTACTGAAAGGACGTGATGTTTTGGGCGCCGCCCAGACCGGCACCGGAAAGACTGCAGGCTTTGCTCTGCCAATCCTGCATCGTCTGTCGGAGGGCAAAAAGTCCGGACCACGTACGACGCGCGCATTGATTTTGGTCCCAACAAGAGAGCTTGCAGCTCAAGTGCATGAGAGTTTCAGGGCGTACGGCGCACACCTTCATCTACGCCCGATCGTAGTATTCGGTGGAGTAGGCATGACACCCCAGATTCAGCAGCTTCAAAGAAACCCAGACATAGTGATTGCGACTCCGGGGCGTTTGCTGGATCTCGCGGGCCGCGGCCACGTCGATCTTTCGTATGTCGAGATATTGGTCCTAGACGAAGCCGACCGAATGCTTGATATGGGTTTTATCCATGACATCCGCCGAATTTTCGAAATCCTGCCATCGCGTCGCCAAAACGCTTTGTTCAGCGCAACCTTTGAAAAGTCCGTTGAAGAATTTGCCGGTGGTTTTCTACATCGTCCACAACGGGTGCGTGTGGCGGCTCGAAACGCTACCGTGGACGCCATTGACGAGCTCATTTATACGGTAGATCGGGATCGAAAACCGGCTTTATTGGCCGAACTGATCCATGACGGCGATTGGTCCCAGGTGTTGGTATTCACCCGCACCAAGCATGGAGCCAACCGATTGGTCCAGAAGCTGGGAAGCACGGGAATTGCCGCTGCGGCAATTCATGGCAATAAAAGCCAGAGTGCACGCACCCGCGCCCTGGCGGATTTCAAGACGGGACGGATTAACGCACTCGTCGCCACCGAGGTGGCGGCCCGAGGACTGGATATCCATGGTCTGCCCAATGTGGTCAACTTCGAACTACCATTTGTGGCTCAAGACTACATCCATCGCATCGGTCGAACTGGTCGAGCCGGTGCTACCGGACAGGCCGTATCTCTGGTTTGTATCGACGAAACCGAGTTATTGCGAGACATCGAGCACCTGTTGCGTCGGCCGATCGAGGTTCGAGTGTATCCAGGATTCGAGCCTGATCCCAAGGCTGAGATCCGGCCCCTACAAAGAGGCGGTGGATGCCGCCAAAAATCTTGGGTCCGCGTCAAGCCGAGCTTGAGATATGCGCGCAAACGGTTGGGGAATGGCAGCAAGGTTCAATGTGTGCTGGGGCACTGAAACCAATGGCCGCAACAAGGGGCCATCTAATGCGTCTCAAAAAAGAGATGCGAAGAAAGAAGACGAAAATGTCACAAAAACTATATGTCGGCGGTTTGAGCTGGGATACGGACGAGAGCAGCCTGAGAGAAGCCTTCGAGCGTTTTGGAGAAATCGAAGAGGCAACTATCGTCAAGGATAGAAACACGGACAAATCACGTGGTTTTGGATTCGTAACTTTCACAGAGTCCGGCGCGGCCGCCAAAGCGGTTCAGGAAATGAACGGCAGTGATCTGGATGGACGTACTCTTACGGTCAACGAGGCTCGCGATCGCGAGCCCCGTGGGAACAGCGGGTATAGAAGAGGCGGCGGTGGTGGTGGTCGAGGCGGCGGTGGTGGTGGTCGAGGTGGACGTTACGGTCGATAGGACCGATATCCGAAAACATTAAGAACTTGTCGACATCTCAAGACGATCAAGAAGTGGACCGTGAGCAATCAGACTCAGAAAAGTGACTTACTTGCTCCCGCCACCGAGCATCGAAGCGCCATCTGACATGATCAAAGCGGATTGAATGTCCAGGCTGCGGTATAAAGTGGCATCTTGTATACGAATCTCCGAAAGCAATAGACCATCTCGATCATTCCGTAGACAGGGAACATACCCCATGTGACTTTCGACATTTGCAGCAGGAGCGGCAAACAAAATTCCTGTGAAAAAGTGACACCAACTCTCGTCCTACCTGTACTCGGCACGTCGAGCCAGCGCACGCAGCATGCCGGCAAATACCAACACGTGGAGCGGGTAAACCATATACCAGTAGGCAAGCCCCAGAAAACCCGCGGGATCGAAAATCGCGGTCTGGTGAATCACAGCATGTCCAGGAGTGCCGGGCTTGATCTCCCACTGGAGCCATGCTCTACCAGGGAGCTTCATCTCTGCGCGCAATCTGAGCAGGTGCGGCCGCTCGACGTCCTCAACGCGCCAGAAGTCCAGCGCGTCACCAGGTTGCAGGTCGTCGGGATCTCGACGACCTCGACGCATACCCACCCCACCGAGCAACAGATCGAGCCAACCGCGAAGCACCCAGAGCCAAGTTACGAAGTACCAACCAGCGTCGCCACCAATTTTGAGGATTGGGGTAAAAGCCTCAGATTCGACAGCCTTTACGCTTCTTTGGCGATGATCAACGAGGCGGTTGCCTCGGCGAATGCCGGCCCAGCTGCGCCGGGGACCTGATGAGGAAATCGCATCGCACCAACGGGTTTCGGCAAACTCTCGATCTTCGTTGGCAATCGCCCGACTGATGGCGTCGGCGACCCCCATAGGCCGCACGTCGAATTCTTTGAGTGCGGACGAATCATGCACCAAAGTCGGGTTCCGAATGCTTTCGATCAATGCGCGTCCCACCCGGGCGTACAGCGGTGTCACCAATCCGAGCCACAAGCTGGAGAGCCTGGGACTGAGAAAGGGAACCGAGATCATGATGCGCCGAAGTCCGCGCTGCCGAGCGTACTCTCTCATCAGATCGAGATAGCTCACCTGATCCGGTCCTCCAATCTCAAAAACCTGGTTGCCCTTCAGTGAGTGAGCGAGACAGAGCAATAGATAGCGAAGCAAATCCTCGATGGCGATCGGTTGCGTCATGGTCGATGCCCATCGAGGGGTGACCATCACAGGCAGTCTTTCGCAGAGTGCACGAATCATCTCGAAGGAAAGGCTCCCCGAGCCGAGTACGATGGAGGCACGTAGCTCGATCACTTGCACCCTACCGCCGGCCAATATGCGTCCTGTCTCCTGGCGGCTCCTGAGGTGTGGGCTCAGCACGCTCTCACTTACCCCAAGCCCTCCTAGGTAGATGATCCGACTGACACCTGCCTCCTCGGCAGCGTGGCGAAAGTTTTCAGCTGCCCGGCTATCGAGCTTAGAGTAATCACCTCGGGCGCCCATACTGTGTACGAGATAGTAGGCAGTATGAATGCCGTCGAGCGCGCGGGTGAGCGAGGCACGTTGCTGCAGATCGCCCTGGACGACCTGGACACCGGGCGCGACCCGGGATGAGAGATGTTCGGGACGCCGGGCAAGTGCCCTGATATCGGCACCTTGCTCGCCAAGGGCACGCAAAAGACGACCCCCGACGTAACCGGTCGCGCCGGTCAATAAAATCTTGCCCACCAACAGGTGCATCTGTAAATACCTCTATATTGCATTTGGGAAGAGCAAATCAAACGCGAGCCATGCAACGAATAAGGTCAGGATCAAATTGAATGACTGCCCTACAACGTACAGTATCATCGGCTTGCCGCCTTCCATCTGTTTTGCCAATTCTTTGAAGTTGGACTCCAAGCCGATGGAAACGAACGCCATGCAGAAAAACCAACTCCGCAGAGGATTAGTAACCATCTTGATGACGGACGACTCCACGATCTTGAGCCCATCTCCATCGAAAAGCCAAGAAAACATCGGCGCCAAAACAAAGGAGAACAACATCGATGCAGCCACGAAACCAACGATGAACTTAGGGAACCTAACCCAAATCTGCTTGAGTCCGGGCCGCGGTGCGTCCGGCACCCGTTCCACAGATGTGATCCAAAAGAGGGCCACAAAGAATCCAACAACGCCGATCAAAATATTCTGGATCATTTTGATCACCGCCGCCACGGTCTCAGCCTGCGGACCGAGAAAGGCACCCGCCGCCACCACCGCGCCGGTAGAATCGATGGTGCCTCCCATCCAAGCCCCGCCCAGAATCTTACCGATACCCACGGCATGAATGAAAATCGGCATGAAAATCATCATCAGTACCGTAAAAATCAGCGTCATCCCTACCGCTAGAGTCAATTCTTCCTTCTTTGCGCGTGATGCCGCAGCCACTGCGATGGCTGCCGACACACCACAAACAGATGTAGCCGCCGAGATGATAATCACCAGCGGTTTACTTACCATCTTCAGAACCCTGGTACCAAAGAACCACATGAAGATAATCACTACCGGCGTCACTCCCCATGCTACCAGCAAACCCGGAACGCCGATGCTGAGTATTTTACCGAACAGTATTTCAGCTCCCAACAACACCAACCCGGTCTTGATGTACATCTCGGTCCTAACCCCACTCTTGAGCCATTTGGGCGTTCCAATCGTATTGGAGATGAGCAATCCGATCACCAACGCCCACGCCGCGTAGCTCATACCGCAGGTATGTATGATGTGGTTGTTGGCAAATCCGAAGGCAATGATGGACATAAAAAATACTACCATACACCCAACAGCGTATTTCGCGGCATTCTGTCGCATCTTCCAAACTCCAACGGAGGTCAGAAGTATGACGCAGATCAGGGTCACGACAAGCGGAAAGATGATCAGCCTGGATCGTTCGGCAGTCACGGTAACCTTGCCTTCGCCGACAACCACGTTTGCCGAAGGAAGGGTTTGCGACGTGTAAGCCCGCGCTCCCTTGCCGTCTGAATCCGGAAGCTCCTTGGTGAACTCCAGTGGTACTTCCCCTCCTTCCAGAAGAGCTTTAAAGGAAATTGTTTTTTTATCTCCACTACGCGAAGAGGCTATACGCAACCGAACACCATCATCGACCTGTAGAATCTGAGCGATCGCTTTCGCTTCTTTGGTGTCGATTCGATCAGCCAACTCCACAAGAGTAGTGCCTTTTTTTAGGGTGATTTTTGTTTCTTCGGTTTGATAGAACACGTCCAAGGGGTTCGAGTTCCACTTTCCCAACTCGGGCACACTCTTTGCAGAAATACTGCCTGAGAGAGCAAGAACACCTAATATCGCGGCGACCAGAAGGACAACCAATCCAAACCATACGGCCCACCAATCCTCCTCAACCAACAACGAACTGCGCTTCCTTGTATCTTTTGAGCTCATCTTAGTCATTCCTCGAACCCTCTGTGAGATATCCCATGCTCTCGGTTCCCTCGTGTCCATCCCGACGCAGGCTGTTTGTAGAACGATGTTTTTCGGACCCCATCCTTTTCGTCTTTTTCTTCTCGGAGTGATAGATTGAAATTTATGAAATAATTATGGATCCATTCAATCATTTTTTATTCACACCTCCACCAAGTCTATACGAGGGACAGTTTTTCATAAGCATTGGATCCAAGAATAGGCTGAGCTTTTGGCAGATCCCCGCATCACCACGGGCCGAAGAGTAGGCGGACCCAAAGATCGTCAGGTTTGGAAACTCCGCTTCGATAGAAGCAGGATCGTCGAGAAAGTACGCGCAATCCTGACATGTTTTTTCCTTCACGCGCTTACTCCTTAAGAATATAGTCTTTTTCAGGACACTTAGATTACATGGGTGTCGACAGGCTGTCAATGCCGGGAGTTGTTACGGTAACGAGCCAACACCCAACATAAACGCGGTGACACCAACTACCCGTTTCGTTTTTGGATTCAATCCACTACTTGGAGAAGCTCCTTCTGCATGCAGTGATCGCCGGGTTTTAACCAGGTTTTCTGCTTCGCAGTACGACCTTGACGATCTCGCCCCGATGCCACAGTCGCATACGTGGACCCCAGGTGCCTATGCCGCGGCTTACGATCAATGTCATGCTTTGGATATCGTAACGACCCACAAGATATGGGTAGACCATCTTGACGAGATAGCCGAACGGCCAGAGCTGACCACCGTGGGTATGGCCGGACAGCATCAATCCTACACCGGCATGAGCGGCTGCTTCGATCTGCCATGGGGTGTGTGACAAAAGCACCGTTGCCCCAGGAGGGCGCGTCATAAGCGCCTCTGTCAGCAAATCGCCGTCGTGACCGCGGCGCCGGTGGTTGGTCAAATCGTCTACACCCGCGAGCACCAAGCCGGGTGCGAGCTCGGTCCATCGATTGTCAAGACGTTGAAATCCGGCTCGAACCAAGAGCGCGTGCGGGGAGTCTTCAGGCTCGCCGTGATGATGGGACTCGTGGTTACCGGTTACGTACCACTTTCCCAAAGGAGCATTCAACCTATGCAAGGCCGGGATGTCCTGAGGAAACTTTCCGTGTCCCTCGAAGATATCGCCCAAAAACACAACCAGGTCGGGTCGATGTTTCTGCACTTCGGCCAATCGATCCGCAAACCACTGTCCTCCAAGCTGTGATCCGATGTGTGCATCGGACAACGCTACCAGAACTGTTCCATCAAGCGACGCGGACAGGTTCGGCATGTCGACTTCGTAGGTGCTCACACCAGGACTACGCAACCCCTGCACCAACGCCAATACGGAGAGCCCCCCGCCAACGATGACGGCCCAGCCACGCAAAACGGGCGACCACCTCGAAAGCAGCCAACCAAAACCGGTCCCGAGATCGACGAAAAACAAGACAGTCGATATGAGAAAAACACTACCCAGAAGCGTCATGCCGACAAACTCGAGCGTCCAAGCCACAGCGCTCGTCCCGTCGTGCCCGAAAAAGCGCCCGAGAAAAAACCCGAGCCAAAGACCGACACCGACAATGAGTACGCTCTTGAGAGAGAGTTTTTGTGCGAGTCGGGGCACCGAGGTGACCCGCCACAAGATATAGGCGAGCATTAAAGTATATGCAACCGTCAGGCCAACTCCAAACATCAGAACCCTCGCAACCAATACCATTGGAAATCAATTATGAGCTTGCGCGCTTTGGACACTCCTTCCATATGGGTAGACATAATCCGATGTTTTGCTCATGTTTCATTTCGTGTCAATCGATTGGTTATCACTAGCAATTTTTTGATGTGGAGATCAGGATCCAGCCGGTAGTCGAGGATGCAGTCGAGATTGAGGTAAGGAGCTGAAATAATGAGATCTAAAGAAAAAAGAGCGTTTGGAAAAATATCTATAAAAGTGGTAGTGGAAATCATTTTATCAAACTTGAAACACTGACTCTCGAGTGTCCGGCTCTCGGAATCGGGAGGGATCCGTGAGTTCGTGCTCTATGGCGAAATGACCAAGGAACGCCATCTACTGTAGATGAGCACTTAGATTGAACCGGATTTTGGACCTTTGGCGAGACCGGTAAAAATTTATTTGCCATTGCTAATATATGCTATTGACAAATAATGTCATTGGCATTATAGTAGAGCTATGACTAAAAAAAACCAAGATAAATCAAAGACTCTGACGATTTCTGCGCCGGACACATTGACTTATCGCGCCAGGCGGTCGATGACGCGACTCGCTCGCTTTACCAATCGACTTCAGCGCACGCAGCTGTCATGTGGACCGGTAACGGTGCAACAGTGCCACACCTTGGAGGCACTCACAAATGAACCCCTGCCCATGCACAAGCTGGCCGATGAGGTAGCGCTCCATCAGTCAACGTTAACTCGGGTGGTGGAGAAGCTCGAACAAAAGGGATTTGTCGCCCGCGTGCGTCCGGCGGACAATCAGCGGGTCGTCAACGTCTGCATCACCGATAGCGGCAAAACATTGTTCGCGCAGATCGACGCGGCGTCGAATGAGATGATCGCAAAAATCATCGCGCTGGTGGATCCACTCGAACGGGAAGGTGCGGTGCGCGGATTGGAGATCTTGTGCGATCTGCTCGACCCTCAAAATTTCAGAGCCCAACAAATCATTACCGGCTGTTGTTGCGCCGATACAGTGCATAGCACCCATCAGGAGGATGAACAATGAGGAAGGCGCTCGAGCTATTGGGAAAGCTCAGCCTGATGGGTTTTGGGGTTATCGGGCTACTCGATGAAACTTCGATGTCCAACACGATTGCCTTGGCGCTTTTGATACCGGGTAGTGTGCTGGTCGGGTTACTCCTGCTGAGTGTTACATTCGTCAAGGCCGATCAATTTTGGCCGTCCGACGACGCCACGCCTCGACCGATAAGAATTCGACCGGTGGATTACGCAAAGGCATTCGTTGCGTGGTTGCACGGTTTTCGGCGCACGTATGCTGTTGCACCGGGTCTCTATTATACCGGTGATCACTATGATCTCGATACGCCTCTTCTGGTGACAGCCAACTATCATCTTTCGGTCTTTTTGGTGACCCGCAGGGTTCGTGCTGCCAACGCCCGATTGCTGGTAATAGATACCGATGGTATCAATGTCTGGTGTGCCGCAGGCAAGGGACGTTTCGGCAATGAGCAGATTCTCAGCCAGATCGATCGATACCCGCGAAAGCTGCTTACCGCCAAGATCCACCTATCCCTCGTCCTGCCCAAGTTCGGCATGTCCGGTGTGGATTTGCACGCGCTTCGGCAGTATGGTTTGGCACCTGTCGTAGGACCGCTCTATGCCAAGGACCTGCCGGACTATCTGTCCACTCCACCGCTGAGGCATCGCAGAGTTGATCGAGTACATTTCGGCCTCCAATCGCGCGTGTTCATCCTGCTGCCCGGCCTAATTCAATTGACCGCCCTTTCAGCTTTGCTTACAGCCGCCATCTCGCTTGTGGGCTATCCCCTGGGTGCACCCATCCAGCTCGGCGTTATTGGTGTGGTGACGACACTGGGTGTTGCCTACCCTTTGTTGTTTCCTCTGATTCCCGCAAGGCGTTTTGCAATCAAGGGTCTTTTGCTGGCCCTCGTAATCGTCACAGTCCTGCTGTCGATGGCTTTTCTCGGGGCTGTATCGTTGCTCTCCATGTGGTTCGCCGTGCCGTTTACCCTCGCTGCCGGGATTCTCGTCGGCTTGGAGTTTACCGGCAACTCGGCGGTCTCCAACTACTCGAGAGTCAAGCGTGAGATCGTACTTTTTATTCCAATCAGCGCGCTGATGCTCGTATGTTCGCTCACAGCGTTTATTACAGTGGAGGTGTTACGATGATCTCCATCGATAGTTCGCGTTGCACAGGCTGCAAAAACTGCGACCTGGTCTGCCCTCATCGGGTAGTCGAGATCAGAGACGGCCTAGCTTTTCTCGCGGCAGAGGATCGCTGCATCGAGTGCGGAGCCTGCCAGCTCAACTGCCGGCAAGCCGCCATATCCGTAACCAAAGGGACTGGATGTTTGGTGGCGATAGCCCGGGAAACCTGGCTCAGAAATCGCCATACATCCGATGATTCGCAAGCCCAGTGCGGGTGTGGATGCGGGTGACAGCTATGAATACAATAATGCTGGTGATCGCCGCAACCATATCGATTCTCTGGGGAATCGGACACATCGTTCCCACCCGCGGCATTGTCGACGGATTCGGGGGGCTGAGTCAAGACAATCGACGCATCCTCATTATGGAATGGATCGCAGAGGGTATGACATTGATCTTTATCGGCATCCTGATCGGAGCCGTCTCATTGTGGGCAAATGATGGTCAAACCTCTCGATTGGTGCTACGGCTCAGTGCCGGGATGCTGATCGCTATGGCTGTTCTGTCCGCATTTACCGGTGCGCGAACCACGATCCTTCCGATGCGGCTATGTCCCATCGTCAAATCAGTCGCGGCGATTTTGGTCTTGCTCGGCACATTGTAAACATGCCGAAGATCGCCCGCGAGCGTTCCGAATAAAGGAGAAATCACAGGATGAAAATCATCGATCTCGATGAAAAAAATAAAGACCTCTTCTGTTTGTGCCTGGAAGATTGGTCGCACGATGCGAAGGAGTCCGGCCCCAAGCGCCGTCAATGGATAGAACGATGTAGGCAAAACCACGCATTACGCGCCAAGCTTGCTGTAGACGACAACGGCGTCGAAGGAGGCATGATCCAGTACGCACCTATCGAGCACTCGCACGTCGAGGGAGCCGGGCTTTATTTTATCTATTGCATCCACGTTCACGGATACAAACAGGGACGCGGCAATTTTCAAAAACGCGGTATGGGCAAGGCGCTTCTCGCAGCTGCAGAGGAAGATGCCCGAGCTCTCGGCGCCAAAGGGATGGCGGCCTGGGGCGTGGGGTTGCCGTTTTGGATGCGGGCCTCTTGGTATAAAAAGCGTGGCTACCAAAAGGCAGATCGACAAGGTATCGCAGTCCTCCTTTGGAAACCGTTTTCCGATGACGCCCGAGCACCGCGCTGGATTCCTAGAAAGAACAAACTGCCCGAACCTATCCCCGGTAAGGTCAACATCATCGCCTTCTCGAGCGGTTGGTGTCTCGCACAAAATCTGGTCTATGAGCGGGCCAAGCGAGCTGCTGCCGAGTTCGGCGACAGGGTCGTGTTTCGGGAGATCGATACGACATCACGTGAAGCCGTCACCAAGTGGGGCATCGCCGATGCAGTGTTCGTCGATGGCAAGAACGTGCAGAAGGGTCCGCCGCCGAGCTACGAAAAGATCCATACGCTTATTGCCAAACGCGTGAAACGATTGTAGTTACCTCGGCCGGAAACAGGTGCGTACCTGTTGAACGAGATCATATTTTGGAGATACCTGATTTCAAACACATTTCCGGTTGTCCAAGAGATTGTTTTGGCTTTGCTTAATTAGATCCGGCAACGACAGCAAAAATCACACCGATCGGGTACTGTCCACCACCGCAAGCAATCTTGCGACGACTCGAGCCCGGATACCGTACAACATCTCTTCGTAGAGAGCGTATGCCTCTCGCTTGAACTCAAGCAGCGGATCGAGTTGTGCGTATCCCCGTAACCCCACGGCGTCGTCAACACGTTCCAGATTTCCGAGATGCTCGGTCCACACTTCATCGATAGTGCTCAGCATGACTTGCCCGGCCACCGCCGCGAGCCGATCTTCGCCCAACATGCGTTCTAACTCGCACAATTGTTCTTCGGCTTGAGCCATAATGTTGGACACGAACTCAATGGGTGGACTTTCCATTTCGCTGGTGTCGGCGTCGAGGGCATCGATAAACTTCGCAACCACATCCAAACGCGCTTCTTCAAGAGATCTGTCATTGTAAGATCCCGGCGACTTCGTCAACTCGGCGCTCAGCTCGCCTGCCATGTTTCGCATTAGAGCAAGTGTGTCTTTGGGTTGCTGCGCGAGGATGGTTTGACGCCATCCATAAATGATGCGTCTGTGCTGATCCACGACCATGTCGTAACGCAGAACCTCACGTCGCACGACCTCGTGTTCTACCTCGACCTTCCTCTGGAGATCTCGCAACGTCCGCAGCACGCTTTGATTGGTGATGGGCTTGCCACGCGGGTGATCTCGTAAGCGGTCTCTAAGCTCTTGGAGCACCTGCACCCCTCGATCTCTCTCGCCGAACCTGCGGTAGATGGGATCGTCGAGGCTGAGAAAGTAGTGCGAGCCACCCGGGTCTCCCTGGCGTCCCGATCTACCCCGAAGCTGGTCATCGATGCGGCGCGATTCGTGAAGTCCGGTCCCGATGACCATGAGCCCACCCTCGTTCACCACGCGCGCTCGATCCGCCTTGCACCGCCTCTTTACCTTCTCGCGATCCTCTCCGGTAAGGCCTTGCGGATTGCCGCCCAGTAAAATATCGACACCGCGACCCGCCATGTTGGTCGAGACCGTCACTGCCGACGGCCGGCCGGCCTGCGCGATGATTGCGGCCTCGTAGGAATCGTCTTTAGCGTTGAGCACCGTATGCTCGATCCCACGCTGCGACAGCAATCGCGAAACCAACTCCGACTCTCTAACCGAAGTGGATCCCACCAGGGCCGGACGGCCTCCGGCCACCAGCTCGTGTATCTCATCCACGACCGCCTCGAGTTTCTCTTCAAGAGATCGAAACACCGATTCCGGCTCATCGATCCTCACAATCGGTCTGTTCGTCGGTATCACCACCACGCGTAACCCATAGGTTCGCTGAAGCTCCTCCCGGGCCGAGTACGCGGTACCGGTCATACCACAGAGCGCCGGATAGAGCCGAAAGAACATCTGGTAGCTGACTTTAGCAAGAGTCCGATCTTCGGTCCGAACCGTGACACCCTCCTTGGCCTCGAGCGCTTGATGGAGCCCATCCGAAAAACGCTTGTCCGGTGAAACCCTCCCCGTATAATCGTCGACCAACAGGATCTCACCGTTCTGTACGATGTAGTCGACATCCTGCTTATATACCGCGTGGGCCAAAAGCGCATTGTGCAGAGCGTGCTGCCAATCGAGATGCTCGGGTGCCGCCAGATTTTTCACACCCAGCGCGCGCTCCAATCTCGTCCAACCTGCGTCTTGGATCGAGACCTGTTTGGTCTTGTGGTCTACTCGAAAGTCCTTGCCCTTTTGCAACCTCGATACGAGCTTGCGGGCCTTTACCGAAAGATCGCTGCTTTGCGGCGCCGCTGCCGAAATGACGAGCGGCGTGCCCGCTTCGTCTAAAAGCAGCAGATCCACCTCGTCGACCAGAGCGAAGTTTAACGGGCGATGTACCTGCTCGTCACGACTGCGCGCCAGGTTGTCACGCAGGTAGTCGAAAACCAACTCGTGATTGGTCACGTAAGTGATATCAGCCTGATAGGCCGTTTTTCTGGCTCGTTTGTCTTCGCCGTCGTCCATAGCCTCCAGGACCACTCCTACGCTCAAACCCATGAAGTCGTAGATAGGTTGCATCCAGCGTGCGTCGCGCTCGGCAAGGTAGTCGTTTACGGTCACGACATGGGTTCCTCGCCCGGTGAGCGCGTGCAGCACAACAGGCAGGGTAGCTACCAAAGTTTTGCCTTCGCCGGTTTTCATCTCTACAATATTCCCGCGGTGCAAAGCAACACCCCCGAGAATCTGAACATCGAAGTGGCGAAGTCCGAGCAGACGATGAGAGATCTCACGGACCAACGCATACGTCTCCACCATCAGATCGTCGATAGCGGCACCCCCCGTCGCGCGTTCGCGAAGCGATTTGGCGCTTTGCTTCAGCTTCGCATCCGGTACATCACGCAGGCGGGCACCAAGCTCCTCCACTCGACGTAGAGCTCTTTTTCCCCAAGCAAGCTCCCGTTGGGTATGGTTCCCGATATAGCGATCGAGCCACCCCGAAAAGCTCACGGCCCACCTCCTGATTGGACTCCCGCCTGGAATCCCTCAACAGGTTGTGGGCGGCGCTCTGTCCGTCTACGCAGAAATTTCTCAACAGAGACGACCGGCCAGACCACGGCGCCCACCAAAAAGGCCCGGAGCCAGGCATTGAAACCGAGCGGAGCCGAGCCGAATAAATGCTGCATAAATGGGACGTACACGAATCCAAGTTGCAGCAGAACGATTGCGCCCACACCAAAGAAGACCGCAGGATTGCTGAACATGCCGATGGAAACCACACTGCGTTTGAGCGACCTGCAAGAGAATACGTAGAAAATCTGAAAGGCGATGATGGCCGTGACCGCCGTGGTGTGCGCTTCCCTCATGGCCGTCGCCTGATCCAACCCGTCTCGCAAACCCATACCGAGCTCCAGATGGAACAGACCGACTGCACCAGCCGTCAAAAGCAGCGCCACGTACGTCGTGCGAGTGAGTACGAAAGCGTCCAGGATCGGCGCCTTGGGCTCCCGCGGAGGACGGTTCATGACGTTCGGCTCCATGGCCTCGAAGGCCAGGGGAAGGGCCAACGCGACAGTGGCAACCAAGTTGACCCAGAGAATCTGTACGGGCAGGATGGGCATCGTCGGATGTCCGCCTACGACCGGAAAGAACATGACCGCCACGAGTATGACAAGTGCCTCGCCTATGTTTGTCGGCAGCACGAAGACGAGCGACTTGACCAGATTGTCGAAGACTCGACGACCTTCCTCGACCGCCGCGACGATGCTCGCAAAGTTGTCGTCGGCAAGCACCATGTCGGACGCCTGCCTGGACACGGCTGTACCGGTAATCCCCATGGCCACGCCGATATCCGCACGCTTGAGAGCCGGTGCGTCGTTCACCCCGTCGCCGGTCATGGCGACGACTTCGCCGCTGTCCTGTAGTGCGCTGATCAAACGCAGCTTGTGCTCGGGCGCAACGCGTGCGAAAATATCGGCGGAGGCAGCGGTGATTCTGAGCTGCTCGCTCGACATTCCAAAGATCTCGCCGCCAGTCACGACTGTGCCGCTTTGTCCTAGGCCGAGCTGTTTTCCGATAGAAAAAGCCGTAGCCGCGTGATCGCCGGTGATCATCTTGACTTTGATCCCGGCCTGGCGGCACTCTTCCATGGCGGCTATCGCCTCTTGCCTGGGTGGATCGGACATACCCTGCATGCCGAGAAATCGAAATCCGCCATCAAGGTGGCGTTCTTCGAGCTGCGAGATCGGCCCGTCTACGATCTTAGAAGCCATAGCGAGAACGCGCAAACCCGTGGAGGCTAGTTCCTCGACCGCCACGCGTAGCCTGACCTGAGACGGTTGGTTTCCAGTGAACCCGGTGTCGCAGCGCTGGAATACCATCTCCGGAGCACCTTTGACCAGGATGATCTGCCGGCCGTCCGGCGTCTGATGCAAAGTCCCCATGATCTGACGCTCGGACTCGAAGGGCACCGTATCCACCCTGGGCCACTGTCCGCTCAGGTCATCCTCGGTCAAGCCGAGCTTTCGGGCTGCCACAACCAGGGCGACTTCGGTGGGATCCCCTTCGGAAACCCAACGCTTATTGGAAGACAACCGCAGAGCCGAGTCGTTGCACAAGGCGCCGGCCCTCACAACATCCATGACCTCGTCTGGTGGTGATTTGATCCAAACCCCATCTTTGACCAACCGGCCCTCGGGGGCGTATCCCACTCCGGAGAGCCGGAACGTCCCTTGCGGCGTCCATATGTGCTCCACGGTCATCTCATTGCGGGTGAGTGTGCCTGTCTTATCCGAACAGATCACCGTGGTACTGCCGAGGGTCTCGACCGCCGGTAGGCTGCGTATGATCACCCGGCGCTTCGCCATCCGTCTGACACCGATGGCCAGGGCAATGGTGATGATTGCCGGCAGACCCTCGGGGATCGCAGCCACGGCAAGTGAGATGGCTGCCACGGTGGCATCGGCGATCGAATACCCTCGCAACCACCCAACCCCGAACAGGAGTGAAGTAACTCCAAGGATGACAAAGGTCAACCATAAGCTTACCCGCGCCATCGACCGAGTGAGGGGTGTCGTAAGCATCTCGGTTTGATGTAAAAGCGCCGAGATCCGCCCGAGCTCGGTGTTGCCGCCGGTCGCGACGACAACTCCCACGGCGGTTCCGTAAGTCACCATCGTGCCGCCGTAGGACATGCACGTGCGATCTCCAAGACCCGCGTCTTCGGCCACGAGTCCGATCTGTTTGGCGACCGGAACAGCTTCTCCGGTCAGGGCCGACTCGTCGACCTGTAGATTCTTGACAGAGAGCAATCGGAGATCCGCCGGGACCCGATCCCCCGATTGCAGAAGCACGATGTCGCCGGGCGCGATATCCGCGGCCGGGATGTGAGCGACGCTACCGTATCGACGGACAGTCGCCGTCTCGGGCACCATACCGCCCAGCGCGGTGATCGCTTTCTGGGCGCGATACTCCTGAATGAAACCTATGATCGCGTTGAGTGCTACGACCCCCAGGACCACGGCGCCATCGGTCACCTTTCCGAGGAAGAGAGCGACGCCGCCGGACGCCAAGAGGACAAACAGCAGCGGGCTGTTGAGCTGACGAAGCAACAGTCGCAGCGGGCCTAACGGCCGGGCCATCACAATGGTGTTGATACCGTAATTGATCAACCGCTCGGCCGCCTCGGCCTGACTGAGTCCTTCTGGTCGGGTATCGAGAAGCTTAAACGAATCCCGAGCCTCGATCGCATGCCACCAACCGAGCTCTCTATGCCTATCGACCCCGACGGATTCCTTCGACAAGCTGACTGTTTCACTATCCACTGTATTCCTCCTTACAGGCTCCAAGCCCCGCCTGCCATGGCCGATGGGACGCACCTCTTCGGCATCGTACATTTTGCTACCGCGCGGTCGAGTGCGCAAATCAAACCTTCATTTCACGCAGCTTCCTGGGGCACGATTCGATCCGGCGCTCGATGCGGCCTCAACAAGCTTGTCGTCGTCTTTGTGTTGCTTGCCGCAAAAAAAAACCCTCATCACATTCCTCCATTAATAGGGATCTGCGTCAAAGGTAATACCGCTCTAATACTTAGACAAATAGATAGTTCAGCATTGACACTTCGATTCAGTCGAAGTAATATAGAATGCGTGGAGTGGATCAACTACCACCATTTGCTCTATTTTTGGCTCGTAGCCCGCGAGGGAAGCCTGGCGCGGGCCGGCGCCGAGCTTCGACTGGCACAGTCAACGATCAGCAAGCAGATCCACCAGTTTGAAGACATGTTGGGCCACAAGCTCTTTACCAAAAGGGGACGCCGATTGGTTCTCACCGACAGCGGGCGGGTGGTGTTGCGCTATGCCGAAGAGATCTTCAGCCTCGGCCGAGAGATGCTCGATACCCTGAGGGATAGGCCGATCGGAAAGCCTCTTCGCGTCACCATCGGCATCGCGGACGTCGTACCGAAGCTCGTGGCAGAACGCTTTCTTGCCCCGGCCCTGACTCTCGCAGAGCCCGTTCGAATCGTTTGTCGGGAAGACACTCCCGATCGGCTGCTCGCCGAACTCGCGCTTCATGATCTCGATGTGATCCTGACGGATGCTCCCGCCAACCCCAACGTAAAGGTACGAGCATTCAGTCACTTACTCGGTCAGTCGGAAATCGGCTTCTTCGGACACCCGGACCTGGTCGATAAGTACCGCGAGGAATTTCCTACCTCGCTCAACGCAGCGCCCATGCTTCTACCTACCGAGGACACCATGCTGCGAAGGTCCATCGACCAATGGCTCGATTCGAACAACGTAAGGCCCGACATCATCGGCGAGTTCGAAGACGGCGCTCTCCTCAAGGTCTTCGGCGCACGCGGCATCGGCGTGTTTCCCGCCTCGATGACCGTCGCCCGGGAGGTCGAAGAACAATACAAGGTAAAGGCCATCGGAATCGCCTCAAACGTATGCGAGCGCCTTTACGCCGTAACGGTCGAACGAAGGATAAAACATCCGGCCGTGGTGGCCATCTGCGAAGCCGCCAAGGCGGAAGTCTTCAAAGAAAGCAGGTCATCGGATCAAAAACACAAATAGAGATAGAACTCGAGCTTGCCGCTAAAATCCAACATGACTGATGCAATCTAATTATTATACGGACGTCTAGATATTTATGGTCTGTGCCTAACACAACGTACAAGGGAATCGTGATCTTTCCGATTACTCCCAACGCTCCCGTTGCTAAAATGAACATACCATGCATCCAGAGAAGAGTCTTCAACCTCGGAAGTTGACCAATAACCATAACAATTTCCATTTATAGAGGAATCCCAATAACAACCATTGGCCGGATCTTCACCAACGATGCAATTGTTACACTTGAAGTCATCACAATCTGAAGTAAGGCAACTGCCATCAAATGCCTTTGAGATCAGGTTCACAACCGATAAAACCAATCCAACTAACTACGAATACAATGACTGCCCAATTAGATTTACATACAAAAAATTTCATCCTTCGCCTCCATGTGATTTGTATCAGTAGACTACAATAGAATTCACTAGAGCCTAGATTCTTTTCAACGATATGAGTTTTACTGGTATTCTCGCAGTGATTGGCCGAACCATGTAAATACATCAACCAGTAAAACCAAATCAATCCAAATAGCACACAATATTTATACCACTCTATCCAGGAAAAATGGATGACAAAAGAAATCAAGAATCCTATCTGATGGAAACCCAATGCCATTACCATAACCTAGCAAGGTTATTCTCGTACCGAGCAAAGCCCGGAACATTGGGATAGGAAGAGACGTTCTTTGAAATTTGTTAGTGTTGCCCGGCGGGTGAGATTGGAATGGGAAGATTTTACCAACAAGTACGACAGATATTACCCATTGCCCAAACCGAAGATAGTGCATTCGTTCTGATGGGGCAGCAACATGTCATATTCCAACAACTTTGAAGTAAAAGCTATTGGACAACGAGCTTTCGAGCAAGGTGCCGAGGAACCGTATGAGGGAATACTTCACGTACGGGTCTGTGGGGAGCGCCGGGAGCAATCCCGGTTCTTACCCGGACACTGGAACTCAAAGGCGCTTCGCTTTTATCCAGTGAATCTATAGCTCATCAAATTACCTTCGAAGGGCACTAGGTATGTCTAGCATGTTAAGATCTCCAGTTCTGGATAACATGAGAATATTCATGTTATCCGACAACACAGAAACAAATCTTGCAATTTCAATGCCAAAGGTTTATACAATTGAATATAATCGAATAACGTGGGGTCAACCCCCCCCCAGATTTAGCCAGGACTAAATAGAAAATACGAATTTGATGTCCAGTCGAGTTCAAAAGGTATTTTTGACGTTAAGTTGACCAGAACTGTAGAATAACTTGTTAGACAGTAAAAGGACTATTCATCCAATGAAAGATATAATAATTTCAATAGTAGGATCTGTGGGAGTAATTGGACTTCTTATGTTCTTAGCCAGAAACTGGTTTATTGAGAGATTGCGTTTGAGTATAAAGTTTGAGTACGATGAGAAGCTAGAAAAATTACGTGCGAATCTGCTTGTTGAAAATCAAGCAGCTATTGAAAAGCAGAAGGAATTAGCATCAAAAGAACTTGAGAACGTAAAAAATGAACTAAAGATTGCTTCTGATGAGTATGCTACTGTCTTAGGTGGTAATGCGAGTGCTTATACAATTATTTGGATTGCTATAGAAGAATTATTATCATCATTTACAGGGATTTTTAACTTATATGTAGAATCATATAATAATTATGATGAAACAATACTTCAGAAATGCGTGTCCGCAAAGGAGAAAGTAGAAAAATCGTTAGCTAAAACGGCATTAGTTATTGGGCAACATCTTACGGAAGAGATTAATGAAATACTGGGAGGATACCAACATGAAATCAGTGCACTTGGACATTGCATATATATGAAAAAAGTAAAAGCCGGCATTCTACCTAAATCAAAATTAGTTGATTCCGAATATGAATTCTATCGAGCTAGTCAATGGACTCGCGATAAAGTTAGATCACTAAAAGAACGTTGTGAAATTATTAAAACTAAGATTCGTAATAAAGTAGATAATAGGAATATTGAATAGTCTTGAGAATTTAAAAGGATCTGAGTTTCAAATGTTTCACTTTAGTTACAAGATTGATAGATGTTGGATAAGTTGATTTAGCAGAATGGTCTAATCGGGTAAGGACGGGCATTTAACCCGTCCTCCCCACACCACCTAGCAAGCGGGTCCGCACTAGGCGGTTCCCAGAGGCTACCGGGCCGTAACCGGGTAATGAATTTTCACCCATAAGTCTTTTACTGATAGCAGACC
>JBFFBT010000050.1:0-24885 GCA_041560255.1 Myxococcota bacterium
AACTAAAGATTGGTCATGAAGTTGCGTGTAGCTTTTTTGCTGGCGTTCGCTGCGTGTGCATCGGGGGCGAATGCCCAGGTGCATTGCCGCATGCCCAATGGGGTGGTGATTGAGCAGTGGGAATCTCTACCAAAATGCCAAGACAATGAAGTATGTAGTTTGTCCACAAGCGACACACCACCGATTTGTGTGCTGTGTGAACATGGATGCAATAGCGGTCAATGTTGGCCTGAATGCGATCCTTCGAAAAATGGTTGTTGCACATCGGACGGATATATCATCGATGGCTGTTGGTTTGATCCAGAAATGAAACTGTCCTGGCAGGTGAATCCGTTTGGAAAAAAAGTATGGAGCGAAGCGAAGTATGTATGTGAAACATTCACGTTAGGAGATAGATCGGATTGGAGGCTTCCAAACATAAACGAATTGAGATCATTGGTAAAAGGATGTGCCGTAACCGATGTAACACCATTTGATACAGGAGATTGTCAGGTATTGGATGATAGCTGTTTGCAGATAACTTGTAGCAACAATGGATGCGGGGGTTGCGATAACAATGGAACTGGGCCCGGACAAAATGGATGCTATTGGGATCCTAATATAAATGGAGGTTGTTCTTCTTTTTGGTCTTCTTCTGAGGTAGTTGAGGGAGCTATAGCTCCTTCCGCATGGTTTGTGTTTTTTCAAAGTGCTAGTGTTTGTGAAACTTTTCAGGATGTCGAAATTGATGTCAGATGTGTGAGGAGTGGGACGTAGTCATCACATATTATTTGTCATATACATACAGTACATTTCTTCTCGATGGCTCTACATGCACTAAAAGATCTTTACCCCCAGGCACTTTTCAACCCTGAGGATAGGTAGTTGGATGTGGGTCGAGCTTCCTCGGGATGGGGATTGCCAAAAAATTGTAGGGTTGCTAGGATCTAATTCGAGCAATGCGTGCTTGGGAGGTGATGCCATGTCGAAACGGGCCCTTTTTTGGTGTGCGGGGGTGTTTTTGATGGGAGTCATGGGATGTGCCCACAATGATCCGTTGTACATATCCGACGCCGAGATGATCAAAGACATCGAGGCGCACAATGCCAAAATCAAAGACGAAAACGACAAAATCGTGTGCAAGCGATTTCGGCCGACCGGTACATTGCTGATGCGTACGGTATGCAGGACCAAGCGAAATTGGGAGATACAGAAGCACGGTGCTCAGGAGATGATGCAAAAACCCAGAGCCGGTGTGCAGAGAAATTGATTCGTCCCAACGTCATCCTTCTCATGTCCATCCAACCATGCCGAGCCCCAATATCATGGACTTGCAAATTTGAAAAAAAGCAATATGGTAAGGCCCAGTTTCCGTGTGCCGGACTCGTTTGCGCTACGCGGATGTCCGGTTTCCTTTCTATTGGAGTTTGTTTGCCAAGGAGGCTTCCATGGGTAGAGAAGCGGTATTGAGTCAAAAAGCGCCCAAGGCGGTTGGGCCTTATTCTCAGGCCTGCCGTATGCAGGGTAGTAAAACTCTTTATCTTTCCGGTCAGATTCCGTTGGATCCGGCCACCGGAGAGCTGGTCATGGGTACCGCGCCCGAACAGGCGGCTCAATGCATGAAAAACCTCCAGGCGGTGCTGGAGGCGGCTGGATTGGGTTTTGACAATGTGGTGCGTTGTACGATTTATTTGACCAATATGGCTTGGTTTGGGGCGGTCAACGAGGTGTATGCGAAGTATTTCAAGACTCCGCCGCCGGCCCGGGCGGTGGTGCAGGTGGCCGGATTACCCAAGGGGGCCGACGTCGAAATCGACGCGATCGCAGAGGGTTGAGATCATACTGTTTTGAAAAATCATTTTGTTTTCATACTCGAGGGGTCCTTTCGCGAAATCGTTCATACAGGCGTTTGATGTAGCGAAGGGGTGATTTTCGAAAATCTCGAGGGTCGATGTCCATCCAGCCGCGATCCGCTTTTGTTGGGATGATGGTGCGCTCGACCGCTTCGATCCCTGCAAGCACCCTCTTGGGGCGCCAATCTTCAGCCACCAGGCCGTGACGGGCTTCGAGCGGGAGTAGGTCGAAAGGCACTCGGTTGCAAAGTTGGGGGTAGTCCGCGTAACACCACCAAAGAGCTCCCGGCAGGCCGGATCGGCGAAGAGACTCGAGCGTTCGGCGGGTAAACTCTTCGACTCGGGCTTGCGGTAAGGGATGCTCGGCGCGGTCGTCCGGGTTTGTGAGAAAATGCTTTTGGCCGCTGCCTCTGCCTGTTTGCGGTTTGTCGTTTGTGCTTGCCAGTCCGAAGGCCGAAATCCATATAGGTTTTTCATCGGTCAACACACGCAGAAGCTCGGTGAGAAACCATCCGGCCATCGGATCGGGGAAGGCTTCGGCCCAGGGGGTTTCGCGGGGGTGCCAACTCAATGATAGAAAATCGGTCCATGGAGACGCCGCCCGGGGATCCAATCCCTGGGGATTGAAGATGTCGCCGGGTTGCAACCCGAGGGTTATCGGGGTGTGGGCGTCGAAATTGCGGATTCTTTGAACCGTCTCTTCTATCCAGGCGCGCCATTGATCCGTTGGGATGTTTTCATACAGACTGGAAAGTCTCTCTCCGAGATCATAGGCCCACAAGGCCGGATGGCGGTTCAATACCGCAAGCACTTCTTCGATCAGTCGATCTTGCGCCTGCATCAAAACGGGCTCCGAGCGGGGCCATTTGGGCGCCGCCGGCACCGGGACGCCTTCGACCAATGTCATGCATGCATTCGCATGCAAAGCCCCGGTCACCATCCAGTGTGGCAACCAGTTGACCCTATGGGCATGGCCTGTAAATAAGACCACCCAGAGCGTCAACCCCCGATCCGCACACATGTCCGCCAGTGCGGCCAGCCGATGAAGGGTTTTGGTGTTGATGTGATCTTTTTCGGGCTGAAAGTCTTCTCGGCGCAGTAGAATGCGGATTGGAGAAAGTTTCCATTCTTTGAGCCGATCGAGATCTTCACACAGCTCTCCGGAGTCGAAGTCCCGCCACATCCGGGTGGCTTTTCTTTGAGGCCAATAGTTTACTCCGATTTTAAATTCCGGATGTTTTTGTTCGGTCGCAGTCTTTTTTGGCTCTGGCTGATCGGTCATGTTTCGGATACGACCATAGCAACGATTGATGAAAGCGGCAATCGAAATTATCCCTGGCATCCAATCCAGGCCTTGTCGTACCATCCAAAGTAGTGGTAGAGTGGTGCAGGTTTGATGAGAATGACCGACTCCGAGTCAACATCATTGGAGGGGAATGTCATGCAGTGGAACGAGCGGGAAAGAAAAAAGCGGGATCAATGTTCCCAATGGGCGTTCGACACTTTGCCGATTCTCAATCGGTTTCACCTTTGGCTCGAAGACGTCGACGTAAACTGGTTGAAGGGAAACCCCACACAAGAGTATGTAGCCAATCACTTCTTTCTTGCCAGTGGGATGGAGCACATGATGGCCATGACCGCGGGGGTCACTGCCTTGGGTACCTATCTCTTCGGCCGGTTTGGAGAGGGTGCCGGCAAGAGCAAGAGCGAGTTCAATCGCATAAAAAAGGATGCGGACGCCATTTCCGCGTATGCCATGAGTGAGGGATTGTGGTTTGCTTCCAGACACTTGCCTGAAAACCACGCCATCATGGTAAGCCTGGGTGAAGGATTGATGCCCAAGGCGGGCGAGACGCCCGAGATGGGATCCAATCCGCAGCTGGGTTTCGGCCGCATCTACGCACGGCCCGCGGTAGCCCGGTGGTTGGAACAACGTGTCGCCAGGTTGCTGAACGAAATCGATTATGATTGGAAAGACTTCTATTCCGAGACCAAGGCAACCGGCATCACGGTATGGGGTGCGGCCATCGATACATTGGAAAACACTTCTCGGTTCGCCAAAGGCGATGTTTCGGGCCCCATGACCATCATGCATTTGTACGACCAACCGTTGAGTATTTCAAAACCATATGAAGGATATATGGGCAATCTGATCCTTCCACGGGAGATCGTGGAGAAGGCAGCTCGGAACTCGGTCTTGATCGATTTCCGTTCACCCCGCTCCAAGGTGGTGGAAGCGATCGAAGCGACCTATCCCGGTATCCGCAGGCAGGATATTCATGTCTGGACCCTGGGGGGAAGCTCCCGCAAAGACAGAATCGGCGAGCTTTGGGACGAATGGCGCAACGCCGGCGCTCATCTGGTGGAAGATACTTGGATTTTGCCGAACGGCAACCAGCCGTTTACCGAATCGGGAACATATGCTCCAGTGCACTTGATAGGCACCTGGAAAGACGATCAAGACAGGACTCATTTGTTTTTGTGTGATGGATATGCCGCTTCCGCAGAAGCCGTACAGGCGGCTACCTTGGCTGCGTTGAAAAATCTGGATGCCTCCATGGTGGTCTACTCATCGAAGTTCAAGCTTGGATACAAACAGGAGGGAGACATCATGAGCTTGGACGAGTTGGACCCCGGCTTTGAATCCGCGCTTCAATCCGTATCGAGTCGGACCATGGATGATACGATGGTGGAAAGTTACCGTCAAATGATCCGGGAGGCCCGAAGCGCGGGCTTGCCGCTTGTAAAACGTGTGTTGCGTGAGGATGATTTTTTTCCGGAAAAAAGATGGCAGATGGCGGCGGTCTCGGGCTACATGTTGCCCGATCCATATACCGACGCAAAGGGTGTTACCAAGGTTGGTGATAATATCTATAAAGTGGTGGTGCGGGTAAGCTCACATAAGTTTGATAAATGCATTACTTTTACCCTGAGACTCAAAACTTCTATGGAAGAAAGCCGGCTGGTTTTCAATCCGCTGCTCATACGTTTTATCTACGGAGAGGACTATCGCAGCCGGCCGGTAAAGATATCGGATTCGGGTAGGATCCGCAACGAGCTGCAGACCCTTTGCTCGGAGGCCTTGGAGCATTTCGGCGCGCAGGGCATTCGGATCCACTTTGATCGCATTTCTCCGGATGTGATCTCCAACGAGGATCAAAAAGTAGTGCTCGAGGTTCTGCGTTGGTACAAGTTGCATCATCCGATCTGGTTTAAATGGTTGGATATCGTGGGGCCGGGAGAATCGATTGGATAGTCTCCGTCCCAAGCTCACGGTTGGCTGTGCAGAGCGGGATTCATGGCTTAGAAAAGCAATCGGCTACAAGATGCAGGTTTCACAATATGGGGTGTTGATATGGGGGCAGATGATAAAGAGAGGGGTCGAAATGCTTGGTGATTTGGATCTCAAGCGCATACGGGATGGGTTGGCGGGTCGGGATCTTGAATTGGCCCTCGTTCATCACGCTTCGTGCGAAGAAAAATCCTTTTCGGATACGTTGCTTGCTATCGCGGAACAAATCGCTGAACAATCCGGTGGCAGGGTGTCCATCCGCTCGGGAGACGGTGAGGGTATTCCGGCGTTACCTGCATTGAGCCTGTCGGTGGATGGAAGCAGCAATATTCACTATCTTGCAGAGCCCAAAGGGCCGGAGTTGCCGCCTTTTCTAGAGGCACTGAAGGACATGACCGACGGTTGCCGTGTAAAGTCATACGATTGGGCCGATAAGCTTGCCTCGATCGAAAAACCGGCTGAGTTGTACGTTTTCATGGCGGAAGGTTGCCCGCATTGCCCCCAGGTGGTTCGATCGGTGTTGCGGGTTGCATCGGTATGCAGACAGGTAGCTGCATACGTCATTGATGCGGGCAGGTATGAGCGCCTGGCCGGTGATTTTTCGGTTCGTTCGGTACCTTTTGTGGTTCTGGATCGAGAGCTTTCGACGATCGGCCCCGTATCGGTCGAGGAGATCGCCGAGCAAATCTGTGATCGGCAAAGCTCGAAATATCCAACCAGAGTGTTCGAATCCTTGTTGGAGACGGGTCGTGTGTCGGAGGTGGCCTCCAGAATATCGAGAGGAAAAAACCTCAAAGAGTTTTCTACCGTATGGGTGCGAAGCAACACTTCGTCCAGGTTGGGTTTGATGATGGCCGCCGAGCTGGGATTGAATATAACCCCCGGTTGCCTGGCTGACGCCGTCCCCGAATTGTTGGCCGCTTTGAGCTCTGGTGACGCTGCTCTCCGCGGGGATACGGCCGATTTGTTGGGACAGATCGGGGATCGCCGGGCGGAGGAACCGCTGCGCGGTTTGCTTTCAGATCCTAACCCGGATGTCGTGGAGCTTGCCCGGGATGCGCTAGAAACCCTCACTTGCGGTTAGCTTCTCCACCAAGACAAACATCCTATCCATTTTGTGCTCCAGATCCTCGAGCAACTTGAAATGCACCCGACACCGGTCTCGATTGTGATCCGGCCTGTGTATTTTGAAGTATACGTCTCCCAAAAGATAATCGGTCAAGAAACGAATGCCGCACTCGATGGTTACCAGCCAGGCGAAATCCACCAGCGCCTGTCGGTCGACTTTGGAGAGATACGATGCTGCAACTTCCAGATACCCATTGGTCAAGAGCTCAAAGCGATGCATGTCGAAAAAAACCTTGGATAGATCTTTTTCATCCTCGGCGGCCGAATTGGCTCCGGACCGCACGCAATCGCCGAAATCCAACTGGAGTGGTCCCGGCATAACCGTATCGAGATCGATGACGCAAAGTGCTTGGTTGGTTTTTTGATCAATCAGAACGTTGTTGAGCTTGGTGTCATTGTGGTTGATTTGCATCATAAACACACGGCGATCGATGAGATCTGCAAGCGTCATGATTTTTTTCTCTCGTATGTGGGCGAAATCGATTTCTTTCTTTACATTGCACGCCCGGTTGTGGGGATCCTTTTCGACGGCGCTATGAAAAAGCCGATACCGATTGACCGTATCGTGAAAACCGGGCAGCGTTTCTATCACCGAGTCGACCGGAAGATCGGCGATTCTTTGTTGAAATCGGGCGAAAGCCCGGCCCACCTGTTTCAGATGCATGGGAGCGGACGCAATACAGGATTTTTCGATGTATGCATACGCTCTCCAGGCTTCATCACGGCATGACTCGAAAATCATCTCGCCTTTCTTGGTGGGGATGACAGTGAGGGTCTCACGATCCGGATCACCCCCTTCGGCAAGGATTTTGCGGCTAAGATGTCGGGTGACGGTAAGGATATTGTGCATGAGATCGTGGGGTTTTTGGAAAATTTTTTGGTTGATACGCTGCAGTATGGCCCGTTTGAGTGCGCCTTTCGGGTTCTTTATGCAAATCAGATAGGTGTCGTGGATGTGGCCGTTACCATAGGGTCGAATGGTAAAGGGTATTCCATCAATGTCGAACTGAGATGCAATGGATGTAAGATCTCGATTCATATCATATGCTTTCAGCCTTTGGGGGGGAGTCATCCAATCGCCTTGTGGTTGTGAAAACAAGTCAAATGACCGTCGGTATAAAACATCTCGAACGATTCGGGCAAGAATTCGGAAAGACAATCTGCAATGCTGAAAACCACAATAGGTCGCTGGGCGGCCGAAAGCTCGGACGCAATCCGGGTATAAAAGGTCCGGCCCCGTCCCTCGGGTCTGACCGGACGGTACAGATAGATGAAGTCCATATTCTTTGAGGTCGATTCCAAAACATCGGCGCAAATCCATTCAATCCGTCGATCCTCGATACCCAACCAGCGTTGCAAACGGCGTCCGGCTTGAACCATACGGCTCGATATTTCGATTTGTATCGTTTTGGCGTGGGGATAAAGTTTTTGCAACAACAATCCTTGCAAACCGTTTCCGGCTCCAAAATCACCCGATACGGTGCTGGTATGGATGTACGGTCCTGCTTTGAGGATCGGAGAGATGCCGCCCGCATGACACCAATATCCCCCGGTTTTCGTGACACAATCGCGTTCGGACTGCGTATAGGGGGCCTCGTGGCCATGTAGATGACAATAGAGATTGAGAAATGATTCTTCCAATCCTTCGGCGTCGGCACCCCCGGCATGCTCGAGAAAATCACCGTAAAGCTCTTGGTAGTGAGGGTAAAGTCCATATGGATCATCCGGACATGGCAGGCTGAGGAAGAGTTGCATGAGCTCGACGAGGTGCTTTTGCTCGGTCTTTGAATAATCCAGCTTGGCAATCAGGCCGTCGAGTCGCTTTTGGAGGTCATGTATATATCCGGGAGATGTCATGCTCGGATCTTTCGAATCAAATCTGGCTGAGGCGGATGGTTTCGAATATACATGTCGACCCAGCATAAGATGTCAAGCTCGGGATGGCAAGCAAATGAAAGCCGGATTTGTGGTTGGTGCGGCCGAACAATGTGTGGTTGAACATAGTTGTGTGATGAAAGGTATTGTGGTATATTGATATAAGGGTTGTTTCTTTGTGTTCCTGGTGGGTAACCGGGCGGAAGAAACGCGGATTTTTGAGTGACTGTAGTGAAGATCAACGCGTTATCAAATGCATATGCAACCAGGCAGGGGTTTTGTTTTCAATGGGAGATGGGGTTTTGCGGATGGTTATGGTCATTGCATGCAGATGATTGAGGTGTCATGACGATTGCCGATAGACTGATACAACAGCTGGAGACATATCTTGGTCCCCATACCGCGAAAACGGCGGTCAAGACATTTGCCAAGCGTTCTCTTTCTTTGTCTCCGGATGAGTTACATGCCGAGCATGTCTCTGTGCTGCTGGATGCCATGCAGCCCATGCTTCGGACTCTGCTGGGAGAGAAGGTCGCCGCAAGCCTTTCGGATCATATCAAAGGAGCCCTGAGTTGAGGAAAAACTGGTTGCTGATCACTCTACCGATTGTGGTTGCCGTCGGTCATCTGGCGGGTTATGCGAGCATGTCGACAGAGGTGTTCGGCAGGGTTAATTTTTTGGAGATCATTTTTGCAAAACTGCTTTCCGCGCTGGGTTTTTTGTATGCTTCTTGGGGATTTGAGCCGGGAGACCACCTGCGAAAGGCTTGGCGGTATTCGGCTGCCAGCCTGATGATGTACCTGTTGAGCGATATCATCGCGTACGCGATCGATGCCCAGATATTGCCCGGGAAGATCGGATTGGGATCCCGGGGCTTGGTGTTGGTGCTCGGGAATGTATTCTATGTAGTGGGTACTTGGATGTTGGCCAGCACTTGGCACAAGGCCGGTTTGAGCTTCGAGGGGCCCGGGATTCGCACCTTCGTCATTCGATTGGGCGCGATAGCAATTGCCTTGTTGATGGTCGTTCCGGGTGTCATCGGTGGGATCGAGGAGTTTTATACCGGTAAGGCCGATATGTGGAGCTTTATAAAAATCGTCTCGGGCCTGGCGAGCGCCATCAGCTTGAGCCTGGTCGCTCCCATGTTGCTTACGGCTTTGGCGCTGCGGGGTGGGATCTTGTTTTGGCCCTGGATCTATTTGACCCTCATTCTCATGTCGTGGCTGGGCACCGATGCGGTGTTGGCATGGGGTCCTAAGGTCTTGGGCCTCGAGGGGCATATCAAGTACGTGATAGCTGATTTTTTCAGGATTCTTGCCTGTTTGTATGGATTGTCGGCCGGGTTGGCGCAGCGTTCTATCACCAGCCGTATTCATCAGCACAAGGCCGGCTCCTAGGTCGCCACCCGGTTTTTCCCTAGAGATTTCGCCCGATAAAGGGCCTGATCGGCCTTGGTAAGAAGCTCGATGACGGTCTGTGCATCCTCGGGGTAACTGGCTACGCCGATACAAATGGTCGGATGCAGCCGGATCGAGTTCTTCTCGATTTTTTCAGTCTCTATGGCCGAGCGGATCGACTCCGCCAGCTCAAAAGCTCGTACTTTATCCTGGTTGGGAAGAAAAGCGGTAAACTCATCGCCCCCAAATCGACATGCCCGGCCGGCTTTGTGGATCTTGGCCGCAATGATTTTGCCCGCCTTTTCGATGGTGAATGCTCCATACAGGTGGCCGTGGGTGTCATTGATCTGTTTGACGCCGTCCAAATCCATCATGAGAACCGAAAGGGGTTGTGACCACCTGCGGGCGACCTCCAGGGCGTAGTCCAGGGCGTTGTCGAATTTTTGCTTTGCGTCCAGGCCGGTAAGCGAGTCGGTGCCGGCCAGATGGGTGAGCTGATCGTGAAAACCGATCTCGAGCTCATCCGCCAGGGAAAAGCGCACCACGGTATCGCCGATAAAGATTTTCTGTCCGTCACGCAGTTTTTCTGGATTGGAAATCTCCACTCCGTCAATCAGGGTCCCGTTGGTCGATTCGAGGTCTTGGATCATATAACCATCCGCATCCGGACTGACTCTGGCGTGATGCCAGGATACGCCCATGTCATGCAGGCAAAGATCACAGTCCGGAGCCCGTCCCAGGATGATCGGTTTTTCAACCAGGATATGCAGGCCCAGATCTCGACCTCCGCTGTGGATGACCGTCAGAAAAGCGGTTCGGTTGCGGCCGGCTGTTTTATCTTTCTGAAAAAGCCTGACTTGAATGGTTTGGGTATGCTTTCGGCTGCGTTTTGCGTCTACCATGGATCCTGTTTTTCATGATAGCACGCAGGCTCAAATCGGTCAAAATACATCGGAAATTGTCTCGAGATCCTTGGGATGGGACTTCTGGGAGGGGGTTGAGCGTCAAAATCTTTGCTACAGAAAGTTGGCAGATCTTTTGAGTCGTCATTCATAGATTTCCGGATGGTGTGGATTATTTTCTCCGTTAGGGTGGTATGTATGTGGGGTCAACCAGGAGAAATGACATGCATACGGTCGAATCTGATTTGGATCTGTCGAAGACACCCGATGTCTGGGAGCGAGTCGATGAGGTTATCGCCAAATACAAAGACAAGCCGGGAGCCCTCATACCGGTTCTCGAGGAAGTTCAGGCGATAACGGGTTATCTGCCCGAGTCGGTTCAACGCAGGGTGGCTTGTGGTTTGGGGCTTGCGTTGAGTCAAGTGTATGGTGTGGTTACGTTTTATTCCTATTTTAGCATGCAACCGCGCGGCCGGCATCAGATCCGGGTATGTATGGGAACTGCCTGTCATGTCAGAGGTGCCAAACGAAATTTGCAACAGATACAAAAAATCCTCGATGTGGAGGTGGGAGGATGTAGCTGCGATCGAACGTTCGGCCTCGAAGTGGTGCGCTGTTTGGGCGCTTGTGGGTTGGCTCCTGTCATGGTGGTGGACGAGGACACCCACAGGCAGGTCAAGGACGCCAAAGTCGGAGAGATACTCGAGGGTTATCGGAGCGAATCATCGACTTCATAGGAGCTTTATGTCATGAAATTCAAAAAGTTGGTACGTGAAGATCTCGATACCATCAAAGCTCGGATTGCAGCCCAGAGAGAGCTTGGGACGAACGGAGTTCATACCCGGGTTACCGTCCACTTGGGCACCTGTGGATTGGCGTCGGGTGCGGATCGGGTTCTTGAGGCATTTGGCCGCAAATATGCCCAAGGTCATCAATCCGGTGTCGAGATTGCCGTATCCGGATGCATCGGGCTTTGCAGCCAGGAGCCTCTGGTTACGGTTGAGTGTTTTCAAATGGAACCCTGCCTGTATGCCCGGGTCGATCAAAATGTGGTTGAAAAGATTTGTGATGTACACGTCAATACCCGCCGGGTGGTGAAAGAACACGCATTGATGCAAGGCCTGGCCTTGTGGGAAGAATCCTCGGCAAAAAAGCAGAAGGACTTGCAGGTACCGCATGTATCTGAATTTGCCTTTTTCTCGATGCAGCAATCCTGGGTGCTCGGAAACCGCGGATTGATCGCGCCCGAAAGCATCGAGCAATACATTTGGCGGGATGGATACCGGGCTGCGGCCAAAGCCCTCCAACAGATGAGTCCCAGACAGATTATCGAAGAGGTGAAAAATTCGGGGTTGCGAGGCCGGGGCGGCGGCGGTTTTCCCACCGGGTTGAAGTGGGAATTTTGCGCTTCGTCGCCCGGAGAGATCAAATATGTATTATGTAATGCGGATGAAGGCGATCCGGGAGCTTTTATGGATCGCAGTGTGATGGAAGGGGATCCTCATGCCGTGCTCGAGGGCATGATCATCGCCGCCCGGGCTATCGGAGTGCCTTCCGGTTATATTTACTGCCGTGCGGAGTATCCTTTGGCCGTCAAGACCCTGGATCTGGCTATCCAAAACGCCCGTGCCTATGGGTTGTTGGGTAAGGATATTTTGGGTTCGGGTTTTGACTTCGATCTGGAGATTTATCAAGGGGCGGGCGCATTCGTATGTGGTGAAGAGACCGCGTTGATGACCTCCATTGAAGGGCTTCGGGGAACCCCGCGGCCCCGGCCTCCATTTCCGGCCGTGTCCGGCCTATGGAAAAAACCCACCATTTTGAACAATGTGGAAACCTACGCCAACATTCCTAGGATCATTTTGCACGGGGCAAAAAAGTATGCCCGCTGGGGCACCGAATCTTCCAAAGGAACCAAAGTTTTTGCGTTGACCGGCAAAGTCGACAATATCGGCTTGGTGGAAGTACCCATGGGAACAACGTTGGGAAAGATCATTTTCGATATCGGGGGCGGCATACCCGGAGGCAAGAAGTTCAAGGCGGCTCAGTTGGGAGGCCCTTCGGGGGGGTGTCTGCCGGTGGAGCATCTCAATACGCCCACCGATTATGAGGCCATCATCAAAGCGGGCGCCATCATGGGCTCGGGTGGTCTCATCGTGATGGACGAAGATACCTGTATGGTGGATATGGCCAGATTTTTTATGGATTTCTGTAAGGATGAATCCTGTGGTAAGTGCACCCCGTGTCGGGTGGGCACCCGGCGGATGCTGGCGATTTTGGAGCGTATTTGTGAAGGCCAAGGCCGGGAAGGAGACATCGAGCTGCTTGAGGATCTGGCGGCCTCCATCAAAGATACAGCCTTGTGCGGGTTGGGGCAGACCGCGCCGAATCCGGTGTTGAGCACCATCCGGTATTTTAGGGACGAGTATGAAGCCCATATCCGTGACAAACGCTGTCCGGCTGCAGTGTGTTCGAAGCTTTTCAAAAGCCCCTGCCAGCATGCTTGCCCGGTAGGTATGGATATTCCGGCATACACGGCCTTGGTGCAGGCCGGCAGGTTCGACGATGCCTATCGGGTATTGGTGCGCACCAATCCGTTTCCATCCGTATGCGCGCGGGTATGCTCCCATCCTTGTCAAGGCAAATGCCGCCGCGGGCAGCTGGATGAACCGCTGGCCATCCGCAATCTCAAGCGGGTGGTTACCGATTTCGGCCAGAAGCCCGCCTACAGATTTCAACCCGTAGTGCACACTGAGAACGTGGCGGTTATCGGTTCGGGACCATCCGGGCTTACCGTCGCGCTCGAGATGAGAAAACGCGGATATCCCGTTACGGTATTTGAAAGCCTGCCCGAGCCTGGAGGTATGTTGCGATGGGGTATACCGGAATACAGGTTGCCTCGGGATGTGTTGCAGGCCGAGATTCGCGCGATTCTCAACACCGGTATCAAGCTGCGTACCAACGTCCGAGTGGGAGCCGATATCACCTTCCAGGAAATATGTCGTTCTTATGATGCCGTGTACATCGCCGTGGGCGCTCAAAAGAGCATGCGTTTGCAGGTTGAAGGCGACCAATCCGAGGGTGTGGTGGGTGCGGTGGAGCTTCTCAAGGCCATAGCCATGGACGAGAAAGTGGGCATCGGCAGACGAGTCGTGGTGGTAGGAGGGGGTAATTCGGCCGTGGATGCCGCTCGATCGGCAATTCGCTTGGGGGCCGAAGTCGTCACCATTGTCTACCGGCGCGAACGCAAGGATATGCCCGCGTTGCCGGAGGAAATCGAAGCCGCGGTTGAAGAGGGTATCGGCATTGTGGAGCTGGCAGCCCCGACGCGCATCCGGCATAAAGACGGCCGGGTGAGCGCTGTCGAATTGGATCGCATGGAGCTTTGCGAGTTTGATCGCAGCGGCCGTAAAACCCCCAAGCCGATCGATGGACAAAAAATCATCCTGCCGGCCGATATGGTGATTGCGGCCGTAAGCCAGGAGGCCGAACTGGATTTTATTACTCAGTCGGAGGTGGGCATGGTTGGTAAAAGGATACGTGTGGATGCTGCCCAGGCGACGTCCCAGGCATTTATTTGGGCAGGTGGAGACGTGGTAACCGGTCCGGCTATGGTGATAGATGCGGTCAGCGCGGGTCAGAAAGCCGCCAGATCTATGGATGTGTTCCTGCGCGAGCGCAAAGGAGAACCGGCTTGGATCGCCCCCCGAGAAGAGGATATCTCGATACCACGCCTGGAGGGCGACGAGACGGTTGCTGGTTTGCAGGCTCGGATGCCGGCGTTGCAGGCGCGTGTTCGGCGGGAAGGATTCCAAGAGGTCGAGAAGGGTTATTCGCGCAAGACTGCCAGAAAAGAAGCCGGCCGGTGTCTGCGTTGCGATGTCGAAGTGGTATGAAAGGAGCGCTTTGATGATTGATTTGACCATAGATGGAAAAGCGGTTTCTGTTGAGGCGGGTACCACCATCTTGGAAGCCGCCCGCAAGGTTGGAATCAACATACCGACCCTCTGCGCAAGCAAAGAGCTCAATCATTTTCCCGGCGCTTGCCGGGTTTGTATGGTGGAAGTCGATCGATCCCGATCTTTGGTGGCGTCCTGCGTGGCTCCGGCAGCCAAGGGAATGCATGTTCGAACCAGTTCGTTGCGGGTGCTCAATGCCCGCAAGGCGGTAGTTGAGTTTTTGCTCTCCGACCATGATCAAAACTGCAATGTCTGCAGAAAAAATGGTGTATGTGAGCTGCAGGCTTTGGCTCGAGTCGTGGGTGTTGATGATATTCGGGTCGAGCAAACCATTTTCACTCATCGGCGTATCGATGACAGCTCGCCTGCGCTTGTACGGGATCCAGCCAAGTGTATCAATTGCCTGCGCTGTGTGA
This sequence comes from Myxococcota bacterium, assembly GCA_041560255.1. Classification (GTDB taxonomy): domain Bacteria; phylum Myxococcota; class B64-G9; order B64-G9; family B64-G9; genus JBFFBT01. Next base: position 14,802 of record JBFFBT010000050.1, read on the forward strand.
CGGTGTGCACCGACGTGCAGGGGGTATGCTTGTTGACCCCTCGAGGCCGGGGTTTGGAGTCGAAAGTAGTGCCTGCCATGGGCGCAAACCTCAATGAGGCGGCCTGTGTGTTTTGCGGTCAATGCGCGGTGGTATGTCCGACCGGAGCCATCGTGGAAAAAGACGACACAGACAAGGTATACGAAGCTCTGGAGGACCCTTCCAAGCATGTGGTGGTACAGGAGGCACCTGCCATCCGGGCACAGTTGGGGGAGGAGTTCGACATGCCTCCGGGATCTTTGGTGACCGGGAAGATGATTGCCGCACTCAGACGGATGGGATTCGATAAAGTGTTCGATACCAATTTTACCGCCGATCTGACCATCATCGAGGAAGGCAACGAGCTGCTCAAACGCCTCAAGCAAGGTGCTCCTCTGCCCATGGCCACGTCCTGCAGCCCTGGGTGGATCAAATTTGTCGAGCATTTTTATCCCCGATTTTTATCCAACCTCAGTACGTGCAAATCACCCCAGCAGATGTTTGGCGCGCTTGCCAAAACTTACTATGCCGAAAAAGCCGGGATCGATCCCCAGAATATATTTGTGGTGTCCATCATGCCATGTACTGCCAAGAAATACGAAGCCTCGCGGCCGGAGATGTGCTCTTCGGGATTTCGAGACGTGGATGCCGTCTTGACCACCCGCGAGCTTGCCAGGATGATCAGAAAAACCGGAATTGATTTTCACAGCCTGGCGGACGAGGACTACGACGCGCCCATGGGACAATATAGCGGAGCCGGGACCATCTTTGGAGCCACCGGCGGCGTAACGGAGGCGGCGCTTCGCACCCTATACGCCTTGGTGGTCGGTACACCCATGCCGGAATTGGATATTCAGCCGATTCGAGGGCTCGCAGGCGTCAAGGAGGCATCGCTCGAGGTGGGAGAGTTGGGAGAGGTTAAAGTTGCAGTAGCGCACGGGTTGGGTAATGCCCGCAGGCTCATGGACAGGGTGATAGCGGGGAAGGCCGATTATCATTTCATCGAAATCATGGCGTGTCCGGGAGGTTGTGTCGGCGGCGGTGGGCAGCCCCTGCCGGCCAGTGATGCGAAACGCTCTCTGCGTGCGGGTGCGCTTTATCGGGATGATAGGCAGGTGCAGTCATTTAGGCAATCGCACGAAAATCCATCGGTGATAAGGCTTTATCATGAGTATCTGCAAGAGCCCTTGGGCCCGAAATCCCACAAATTGCTGCATACCCATTATGTGCAGCGGGGTGTATGAGATCCAGAGGAGGTAACGATCATGGCGAACAAAGACATCTTGTTGGTGGACGACGATCCGGATATCCGTGAATCCCTGCGCATCATTTTGGAAAACGAAGGATACACGGTGCGCATGGCCGCAAACGGCAAGCAGGCCGAGCAGGCTCTTTTATCAAAGAAGCCCGATCTCATGATCCTGGATGTCATGATGAGCACCGACACGGAAGGGTTTGATCTAGCCTTCAAGCTTCGCTCTCAGCCCGAATACGAAAACATGCCTATCGTTTTATTGACCAGCTTTTTAGACAAAGTTCGCGAAGAAGGACCGGATCAATTTCAGCATATCTTGGGCGAGCAATGGCCGGCCAAGTGGCTTTTTGAAAAACCGGTCGACTCCAAGCGCTTGATAAAAAAAATAACCGGTATCCTTGAAGGGGCCTGAAACCTCATGAACTCGGACGCCGACAAAACACCGCGCAAGCGAATCGTTTTCAAAGAGCTTCAAAAGAGAACCGTTTGGTTCATCCGCCTGCGTTGGTGGGTGTCACCGGTCATAGCGGCGGGTGCTGTTTCGGCCTATATCGCCGGGTTCGAGTTCAATCTTCTCATGGTGCTTTTGGTCGCAGGCTTCATCCTATTGTATAACTTTGTTTTTCGCTTGGCGCTCAGCGCGCTGAGCGGCCGTGGCGTGGATCGGGAAAGATCGGTTCAACGCTTTACCATCTGTCAGGTCGGGTTCGATTATGCGGCCGTGTTTCTGCTGATTCACTACAGCGGGGGGGCGTCCAGCCCACTGGTGTTTTTTTTCATTTTTCATATTATTTTTGCATCCATTCTTTTACCGGTCGTTTTGGCGTATGTCTTTGCGGGGCTTTCATCGCTGGGTTTGTCCATCATGGCCGTTTTGGAGTATGATGGCATTCTTGCCCGGCATCCCGTCTTGTTTTTGGGTGACTCCATAGAGAGCGCCGGGTCGCCCAGCCATATGTTTGTGAGGTTGTTTTTTTTCACTGCCTCGGTTTTCATTGCCGCGTTTTCGACCACCGAGATCATGCGGATGTTACGTATGCGTATTTTAGCGTTGGATCGTTCCAACACGGCGGTCTCCATTCTCAATGAGAAGCTCAATGCGCTCTATCACATGATTCAGGCGGTTGGTTCCAAACAAAAGCTCAACCAAGTGCTGGGGCCGGTATGCAACAATCTGGTGCGGGTGGTCGATACCCGGGCCCTTTCGGTCAAGCTGTTGAGTGAGAGTCGAGAGTTGCTCAAGTATGCGGCGGCCTGCAATTTACCGGACTCGTTGGTTTTGAAAAATTCCATTGTGTTGAAAAAGAGCCCTTTAAACCGCCGGATCATCGAAGGCGAGCCTTTTGTGACCGGCGATATCTCGCAGCAGGAGATGTTTCAATTCGGGGAAGATCTGGAAGCGGCGGGATTCAAGTCCGTTTTGTTCGTACCCCTCAAGGTGGAGGGTCGGGTCATTGGAATCCTGGGCGGCTACAGCCGGCAGGCAAACCGGTTTACGAGTGAGGACGTGGGTTTTTTTCAACAAGCGGCCGATCTGGTGGCCATGGCCATAGAAAATGCCCGGGCTTACGAAAACATCGAGAAGCTCATGCAGGAACGCACGCGGTTCATGCTTCAGGTAGCTCACAACCTCAAAGCCCCGCTGGATGGGGCCGTGAGCATTCTCAACCTGATACAAGAGGGTTATCTGGGAGATCTCAAAAAGGAACAAAGTGAGTATTTAACCCGGGTGAGCAATCGGGCGGGCTCGATGCGGTCGATGATCACCGAGCTTCTGACGCTGGCGCGAAGTCGATCCGATGGGCATAAAATCGAAAAAAAATCAATTGACCTCAAAAAACTTCTGGATCGGATCGAGCGAACGTTTCGGGTGGAGGCCGGGCAAAAAGGCCTCACTTTTATGGTGGACTGTCCTTATGACATTCCTGCGGTGTCGGGTGATTGGGACATGCTCGAGCAGATGATGGAGAACCTGGTATCCAACGCCATCAAGTACACCCCCAAAGGGAGTGTATGGGTGGATGCTTCGATTTGGAACGAGGATCGAGTGCGGATTATGGTTGCCGACACCGGGATCGGCATAACCCAGCAGGATATGCCGGGTTTGTTTTCAGATTTTTTTCGCGCGGGCAATGCAAAAACCATCGACGAGATTGGTACCGGTTTGGGACTGGCGATTGTTCGAGAGACGGTGGAAAAACATATGGGATCTATAAAGGTAGACAGCGAGCCCGATCGGGGCTCGGTATTTACAGTATATCTGCCGATCGAAGTCAAAATGGAGCGCGAGGATGAAAACAGCTGTAATGCAAAGAACCAGAATTGATCCAGATTCGGCCGGTCAATATCTCGATAATGGGCAGGATTTCATCCAAAAGGGACGGATCGAGCTTTTACTCGAGCCGCAAAAAGAGCCGGAAGCCCATGAGGTTCGAGACATCCTGTCAAAATCTGTTTCCCTTCAGCGCCTGGGGCCGATAGAAGCCGCGACCCTGCTTCGAATCAAAGATCCAGAGCTCTGGCAAGAAGCTTTTGCCGCTGCCGGAAGTGTCAAGGATCGTGTGTATGGCGCCAGAATCGTAACTTTTGCTCCGCTATATTGCAGCAACATGTGTGAAAATTCCTGCGTTTATTGTGGATTTCGGCGGGACAATTCCAACATCGTGCGGCGCAAGTTGAGCCTCGCCGAGATCAGACAAGAGACGAAAGCCTTGATATCCTTGGGGCACAAAAGGTTGATTGTGGTGTTTGGAGAGCACTCCGAGACGAGTATTGCGTATATCACCGATACGATCAAAACGATTTACGCAACCAAGATCGACCGGGGAGAGATCCGCAGGGTCAACCTCAATGCCGCCCCGATGTCGATAGAGGATTACCGTTTGCTCGAACAAGTCGGTTTGGGAACCTGTCAGGTTTTTCAAGAAACCTATCACCGAGAAACTTATCGGAAAGTACATCCCAAGGGTACAAAGGCTGATTATCGATGGCGTCTCTATGCCTTGCACCGAGCTCAGGAGGCGGGCATTGACGACGTGGCCGTCGGAGCATTGTTCGGCCTGTATGATTGGCGTTTCGAGGTCCTGGGACTCTTGTTGCATACGATTGATCTAGAAGAAAAATTTTTGGGTGTAGGCCCGCATACCGTGTCTTTTCCCCGGGTAAATCAAGCCATCAATACGCGATTTTACGCCGGAAATCCTTGGCGGGTTGGCGACGAGGATTTACTTCGGGCCATCGCCGTATTGCGATTATCCATACCCTATACCGGAATGATCATCACGGCTCGTGAACCTGCCTCTCTACGCCGCAGGGCCATCGAGATTGGCTGTACTCAGACAGATGGCTCTGCCCGTATAGCTGTGGGATCTTATGCCCGAAATAGTCCGTCTCAACAAACTCGTCGAGAGCAATTTACCCTGAACGACTCGAGCAGCCTTGACGAAATCGTATACGCAATGGCCGAGATGGGGATGTTGGCGTCATTTTGTACCGCCGGGTATCGGTGTGGGCGCACCGGACGTAGGTTCATGGAAATCGCCAAGCAGGGCAAGGTGCATGAGTTTTGCGTTCCCAATGCCATCCTGACTCTGAAGGAGTATTTGTTGGATTTCGCATCCCAACCAACCCGGGAAATCGGACAGAAACTGATTGAAGAGCAAAAAGGAAAGTTACCGCCAAGCTTACGACATGCAGTGGATGCCGGATTACGGCGGATCGAAACCGGAGAGCGGGATGTATACTTGTGAGGACGAGACGACTCGTACCTCTCGGGGGATAGAGATGCGAATATGGATAGCATGGCTTACAATCCGTACGTGCTCGATAGAAGAGTAAGCGATTGGTTGTACGAAAAACGCTTCGAGGCGCTCAGTGTGTTGTGGCAGGCGGCAGGACAAACCTGTCTCGAGGTTGTCGGATCTGAGGTTCACTTTCGGGGGTTGATTGAGTTTTCGAATCATTGCAGGCGGAATTGTCTGTATTGTGGACTTCGAGCCGGAAATCACCGGATTGAGAGATACCGCCTGAGTGCCGAACAGATTTTCACTTGCGTGCAAACTGCGGTTCGATTGGGCATGGGGACCGTGGTTCTGCAGTCCGGGGAAGATCCGGATCTTTCTCTCGAGTGGATGAGCGATCTCGTTCGGAGGATCAAGCAAGAGACGAATCTTTCGGTGACGTTGAGCTTGGGCGAACGCAGCGAAAAAGAGCTCGAGCACTGGCGTTGGGCCGGTGCGGATCGGTATTTCATGAGGTTTGAGACCTCGAACCTTCATGTTTACAACCGGCTTCATCCACCTCTTTGCGGGCGAAAACCATTCCATCGCCTGGAGCTGTTGAAGGTGATAAAGCGATTGGGTTATGAGACCGGTAGCGGCATTATGGTGGGGTTGCCCGGTCAGACTCATGAGGATTTGGTTCGGGATATCGAGCTCCTGATACGCCTTGATTTGGATATGATTGGTTTGGGCCCCTGGCTTTTGCACCCGGGTACTCCGTTGGGTAGGAATCCCGGTAGGTATTGCACCCGATTCGAAAGGCAGGTGTCGAATTTGGAGGAGACAACCTATAAGGTCATGGCGATAGTTCGGTTGCTGTGTCCTATGGTCAACATGCCGGCCACCACCGCGTTGACTACCCTGAATCGAAAGACGGGCATCGAGTTGAGCTTGACACGGGGAGCCAATGTGATCATGCCTGATTTGACTCCGATGGAATATCGCAAGCTGTACGAAATCTATCCAGCCAAAACCGATGCCTGTCAAGATGATGGCGATTTCAAGAAACTCTTCGAGCGTCTCGAAAAACTCAAAAGAAGGCCGGGGACGGGGCCCGGACGATCGATGCGGCATGCCTGCAACTTAAAGACGAAAGAGTGTTCGTCGCAAAACTGATGTTTTGCTATGGACATCGGGAATACAATTGGTTGCGAATTTCGAGGTAAGCCAATGAGGCGCACGTCCAAAGGCTTTCGGTTGCACATCGGTTTTTTCGGAAGAAGGAATGTGGGTAAGTCTTCCTTGCTCAATATGCTGGCGCAACAATCCGTATCTTTGGTCTCGGAGGTGGCCGGCACGACCACCGATCCGGTTGAAAAACCCATGGAGATGTTGCCTTTGGGACCAGTGTTGCTCATCGATACCGCCGGTATGGATGATGTCGGTTTGCTGGGCAAAAAGCGTGTGGAGCGAACCCGCAGGATCTATGATCGCACCGATTTGGGTGTCCTGGTTTTCACAAGCGGCCGGTGGGGTGACTGTGAAGAAGAGATCCTCGCAGAGCTCCAGTCGAGAAATACGCCGGTTGTGATCGTATTGAACAAAACCGATATCATGAAACCAGATCCAGGCCAGATCGGGCAGATTATCGAGCGAGGCCTGCTGTGCGTACAAACCCAAGCCACCCGCCCGGAAACCGTTTACAGGTTGCGGCGGGCCTTGGTGGAGACGGCGATGCCCGATCGGCATGCTGAAGCAACCATTTTGGGTGGACTGGTTTCCCCGGGAGGAATGGTGATTTTGGTAACTCCGGTCGACAAAGAAGCTCCCAAGGGAAGACTGATATTGCCTCAAGTGCAGACCATCCGCGATATCCTGGATCGAGATGCGCTGTGTATGGTGGTGCAGGATGGTCGCATCGCCGATGCGCTGGGTTGCCTGACACGGCCGCCCGACCTGGTGGTTTGTGATTCGCAGGCTTTGGATCGGGCGGCTGCGCTTACGCCCGAAAACGTGGCGCTGACTTCATTTTCTATTCTTTTTTCTCGATTGAAAGGTGATTTGCATGCGCAAATCAGGGGTGCATTGTCGATCTTCGCATTGCGACCGGGGGATCGGGTGCTTATCGCCGAGGCTTGCAGTCACCATCCGATCGAAGACGATATCGGCAGGGAAAAGCTTCCGAGGTGGCTTGAAGAAAAAGTGGGCGGAACACTCATATTCGAGCATGTACGTGGACACGATTTCACGAATGATCTTTGCAGGTACAAGCTGGTGATTCATTGTGGGGCCTGCATGTGGAATCGCAAAGAGATGCTCAGTCGTATTCTGCATTGTTCGGCCTTCGGAGTTCCCATTACCAACTACGGGCTTGCCATCGCTGTCTGCAGGGGGGTTCTCGAGCGGGTGGTTCGACCATTTTTCAAGGCTCCTTTGAGAATTGAAGCTTTAATTTGAAACCGGAGTAGAACCATGTCCAAAACCAATTTATGCGACTTGCCATATTATGAAAATCTTCTGCGCCGCAGAGAAAGATGGGGCTTTTTGAAGACCGTAGGGTGTACGGTATGGTTTACCGGATTGCCGGGCAGCGGCAAGAGCACCATCGCAACACAACTTGAAAGGCGCCTGGTTCGTAAAGGCCGGCATGCCGTGACGCTGGATGCGGATTTCATACGGCTTGGATTGAACAGAAACTTGGGCTATACCCGTGAGGATCGGGCCGAAAACATTCGGCGCATCGGTGAAGTGTCCAAGCTTTTCGCCACCAGTGGTTGCATTGTCATCGCGGCGTTCATCAGCCCCTATGCCCTTGATAGAGAAAACGTGCGCCGATTGCATAAGCGGGATCTATTGCCTTTTTATGAGGTTTTCATTGATGCGCCTCTCAGTGTGTGCGAGCGCAGAGATCCCAAAGGTTGCTATCGGCAGGCCCGCAAGGGTCTTATCAAAGAGTTCACCGGCATCGATGATCCCTATGAGCCGCCCGGAAAACCCGATTTGGTTCTTCGTACGGCGGAACGCACAATCGATGAGTGTGTGGAAACCTGCTTGGATTTTTTGGATCGAGCCGGGATTATCGGGGATATACATATCGACGCATTCGCAAATCGATCGGAGATCGTCGATTGAAACGAGATTTCTATATGTATGCTGGATTTTTGATTGGCGTTATTCCACCCGCTCGGTTTGCATGAAGGGATAGAAAAAATCCCGATCCGGGATGAAATTTTCTTTGATGGTGCGGGGAGAAGTCCAACGCAGCAGATTGAGCAGGCTTCCGGCCTTGTCGTTGGTGCCCGAAGCACGCGCGCCGCCGAAGGGTTGTTGGCCGACCACTGCTCCGGTCGGTTTGTCGTTGATGTAGAAATTTCCGGCAGCGTCTCTGAGGATTTCGCTCATAGCGGCGATGACGGATCGATCTTTTGCAAAAACAGATCCGGTCAATGCGTAGGGTGAAGTGCGGTTGCATAGATCGAGAGTTTCCTCCAACTTGTCGTCATCATAGATAAAGATAGTGAGTACCGGACCGAAAATCTCTTCGACCATGGTCTTGGAGGTGGGGTTGCGGGTAAGCACAATCGTGGGTTCGATAAACCAACCATGGGTATCGTCAACGCCTCCACCCGCCAAAATCTCGGATGCCTCATCTTGTTGCACATGCTGAATGTAACTACGAATGGTCTCGAAGGCGGCTTTGTCGATCACCGCGCCCATAAATACCCGAAAATCGGATATATCACCCGTTTTTACCCTCTTGAGATCCGAAAGCAGTATCTTCGAAAGCTCCGGCCAAATCGAGGCAGGGATGTAAGCCCTGGATGCTGCGGAACATTTTTGCCCCTGATACTCGAACGCGCCCCGAATGAGAGCCGTAGACAGAGCCTCTAAATCAGCCGATGAATGGGCAAATACGAAATCCTTCCCTCCGGTCTCGCCGACGATCCGCGGCCAATAACGGGCCGGCTCGATGTGTTGAGATATGGTTTTCCACATATGTCGGAATGTGGCCGTGGAGCCGGTAAAGTGCACTCCGGCCATCTCCGGGTGGGTGAGGGCCGGATCACCGACTTCCGCTCCCGATCCCGGCACCATGTTGATGACGCCTTTCGGCAGGCCGGCGCTTTCTAAAATCTGCATAATGAGCCAAGCCGGATACACAGCAGTAGAGGCCGGTTTCCAGACTACGGTGTTGCCCATGATGGCCGGCGCGGTCGGTAGGTTGCCTGCGATCGAGGCGAAGTTGAATGGGCTGACTGCAAACACAAACCCCTCCAAAGGACGCCACTCCAGGGTGTTCCAGGTTCCGGGCGCGCTTTCGGGTTGCATACCGTATATCTCGTACATAAATTGAACATTAAAACGCCAGAAGTCCGCAAGCTCACACACCGCATCGATTTCCGATTGATGGACGGTCTTGCTCAGAGACAACATGCTCACAGCGTTCATCCGGGCCCGCATGTATTGGGTCAAGATGTCGGCGGCCTTCAGGAAGACGGCCGCGCGATGTTGGATGGGAGTCCGGATCCATTCTTTTCGGGCGGCCAATGCCGCTTGGATGGCGCGCAGCGTCCAATGTCGGTCGGCCCGGTGATATTGACCCAAGACGAGCTGGTGATCGTGAGGCACCAAGAGCTTTTCGACTTTACCCGTGGCGATACGCTCACCTGCGATGACCAAAGGTATGTCGGCTTTGGATTGCTTTATTTCGGTCATGGCGGCAGTGAGTCGATTGCGCTCTGGGCTGCCGGGTTTGTAAGCCAGAACGGGCTCGTTGACTGCTTTAGGAGGATTGTATTTGCATAGTGTCATCAGCTTGCTCCTTTATCTGAAGTTCCCACCCCGCGAAGCGCGGAAGGAACTTCAGCATTGTAATTCGTGTCTGTTTTGCCGTCTTTTCAGCAATACCGGCATAAGAAATATAATATCGATACGCTATGATGAAAATTGGTAAATATTCATGTAGCACATAAATTCTATTCATCATACACTGGGCGAGCCCGCCAAGGTGGGTATTGTAATATTATTATTTAATTCACTAGTGTCCAATACACCAACTATCAGAGAGTGTATGTCTGAAATGATTGGACAA
>JBFFBT010000051.1:0-24746 GCA_041560255.1 Myxococcota bacterium
CTTTGCATATCAAGGAGATTTCCATAATCCCCGACAAAATCACCCGTTGGAGCGATGGACTTTTTTTCCCACGGCTATTATTTGCAATAAAAAGAGATTCGGCAGAGAGGTTGATTCCCATGTCAGAGCCAATTAAGTTGTATGATCTTACTTTGAAAGCCGCCGACCTATACGGATCCGATCAAGCCCTTTTGCAAAAATTGGTTGGATTGACAACCGAGGTCGACAAGCTGGGGATCACATCCCACATCGAAGGTTTTTGGCAAAGATCTCAAAATTCCAATGATACAACTGAGTTCGATCTCGTTTTCCCACACCCTGTCTCAAACACCCAAATTTCGGCCCCATGTAAAATCTCATACGATGGCTCCGACTTTCGTTTGGATCCTCATCTCGAGCTGTTTTTTGACTCTCGTTTCAAAAGCGTCACAATCTCGGTCAATTCTTCAAATGCCGCCATGGATGACAACCCGCAAATACCGATTTCGAAACACCTCACAATGATTATACGCACAATCGCCTACCTCAAATTGAGCAAAACCGAAGTGATTTTCAACGCCGAGCATTTTTTCGACGGCTACAAGCATGATCCGTTTCATACGCTGCAAATCCTTCAAACTGCTGTGTCTTCGGGAGCGGATTGGATTGTATTCTGTGATACCAATGGAGGGTGCCTGCCCAGCGAAGTTCGCTACATCATCAACAACGCCGTCATGCATCTGGTGCGAAAGATAAAACCGTATGGATCTATCCGCCATGGTATTTTGGCGCACAATAACTGTGGCTTGGCCCTGGCCAACTCTCTGGCGGCCATCGAGGCAGGGGCCGGCATGGTGCAAGCCTCAATCAATGGAATAGGCAATCACTGCAGCCATGCAAATCTGGTCCAGATCATCACCCACCTTCAAACCAACCTGAGCTTACGGCATCTGCCAGGCGAAACCATGGAAAAACTGACTGAAATGGCGAGGATCACAGAGAATATGGTTGGATCAACACCCCAACCCATGTATATCTAACCCGAAGTTATTCAAACAACCACAAAATCGGCTGTTTTCATGAGCTCGTTTACATGCCGACAAGCTCACTTATCCATATGTAATCCCTTGTTTTTGTTCCCACCGCGCCTCGCGCGGAGAGGGAGAAACTTCGGTTCGGAGTGCCTTTGCTCCACATACGTTTTATGAGGGGGAAACTTCAATTCTGTCGTTGGCTTATCCGCAGATCTGCTGTTTGTCCGGACAACAGTCGCCATAGCTCGAACAAAGCTTATCGCACCAACAACCTCCCGGGGATTTTTTGTCACAGTAACCCTCACAGGATTTTTGGGTCGGATCGGGAGTCGGAGTAGGCGTCGGATCCGGAGTCGGTTGGGGACTTTTACAAATCTCCTCCTTATCCGCACAACAATCATTGTATTTGGTGCACAAATCATCACACCAACATCCTCCCGGAGCTTTCTTACTACAGTAACCCACACAAGATTTCGGGTCCGGGGCCGGCTCAGGCGTCGGAGTAGGCCCAGGTGTGGGCTCGGGCGTCGGATCCGGGGTAGGAGTAGGAGTCGGTTGTGGGGTCGGAGTCGGGCTCGGGGTAGGTGATTCATCACATAAACCCAGATCTTTCCATACTCCGTCCGGTCCGGTGGTGCCGGGCTCTTCGTTCTTGGTCCACCACTTGGCTTCCCACTCTTTATATTGATGCGACACCTTGTCTCCAGCCCAATATACCGTATCGCTCTGCCAAGGAGGCGTCGTACAGGACCCGCTGCCCACGGTGACAGAAACCGACGCCGAGGTAGTCGTCGCTCCATCATTGTCGGTAACGCGAACAGTCAAAGAATGAAAACCGGTGGGAACATTTTTCCAAACCGCGCTGTAGGGTGTGACGGTATCGATACCCAATGAAGCAGAACCCTGAAAAAACTCGACTTTTGCCACCGTACCGTCAGGATCCTTTGCATCGGCCTGAATGGTAATGTCTGATCCTTCCTTGAAGCCTTCGCCATCTTTGGGGCTCGTGATGGATGCTTGAGGCCATTGATTTCCTCCACCACCCTCGGTGAATTCTTTCAAGACGTGGGTAAAAGCAAACAAGCTTTGCTCAATACCGCTGCACTTGGGTTGGGCACTGCCTCCCGGACAATCGCCATTGTCACGGTTGGCAGACCACATGGACAACAGAGTCACCCAGTTTTTGGAAAGCGCCCAATTTTTGAGTTTGACAGCGTCATCCACATAGAACCTTTCGGTGGGCACATCGTTTTGCCCGATCATGGGAGTAATTCCGATTTCGGTATTGATCCCCATATTTTGCATCTGAGTATAGGTATTATTGCCGGCGTCTATGGCATACTGACCCATTTTTCCTTCCGGACTCGGCGCGGCGCCATCGCCATAATCCATGGCCATGACGTTGACCAAATCCACCCGAACACCATATTTTTTGGCGCTTTCAATCACGTACAAACCATCTTGGGTCAAACCAGCCGGCAAAACGGGAAGACAATATGCAATCTTCAAGTCGGGATTGGCCGTTTGAAGGTTTTTGATGGCCCGGCTGCGAAGATCGATGGAAGGCTTATGCGACACTGCAGCGCCCTCGATATCAAAATCGACCCATTTTACTTGGTACTTATCGATCACCGCCTGGTAGGCCGCTTGAAGGGAGGCTACGGAATCGCATGCCTGGGCCAACTCGGTTCCGTTTGCCCCGCCAAATGAGATGATGACATCCCCTCCCCGACTGCGGATGGCGTTGATCTCACTCATATAATGGTTTTCATCCAAGTCGACGACTCCACCCCAAGCGGGGTTGCATCCATCACGGCTGATGATAAACGCCAAAGTGTAATATTTTTGTTGGGTTTTATCATGCATGGCGCTGATACTGAACTCTGGATAGAGCAACACATCCACATAAGGCGCAAAAACCCGCTCACTGATCCCTTGGTGCTCTTGATCGGTCCTATCGCCACCGGCGCTACAACCCAAAAAGATCAACATCAAAACAAAAAAACAACCGACCTCACAGTATGCTCTCCTCATTCAGACCCTCCTTTCGGATATGGAAATATCCGGACAGTACCAGCTGATACATCAGCATATTTTCGTTTGCGAGGCAAGAGTGTTTGTTCAGAAATGTCAAACATAGGAGAAATTTATAAAACTCTACCGTCGGTTTGTTGGTTTGTACCTACTTTGTCTCTTGACAACTCTTCTATCGGCCAGCAATGTAATGCAACGGAAATTTTTTCGAGAAGAAGACCCGAAAAATGACAGATCAAGCTATTCAAGACATGTATACGGATTGGGCGGCACAATGCTATGGTTGCGGCCGCCTCAACCCGCACGGATTGCATATTAAAAGCTACTGGGACGGAGATGAAACCGTATGCCGTTTCAACCCCAAGCCCTACCATACCGCCACTTCGGGTTTTGTCTATGGAGGCTTGATTGCTTCGTTGATTGATTGCCATTCCACGGCTACGGCCGCAGCAGCCGGTTACCGCCATGCAGGCGCGGAGCCCAAAAGCCGCCCGGAGCTACGTTACGTCACCGCATCCCTGCAGGTTGATTTTCTACGTCCCACGCCCATGGATCAACCTCTCGAAATACGCGGTGTGGTAGAGGAAATCGGCGACCGAAAAGTCGTCGTCGTCACCTCGTTGTATGCCAACGGCGAAATCTGCGCCAAGGGAAGGGTCGTTGCGGTCAAGGCTCCCAAATCCATGATCAACACCTCGCCCTCGAAGCAACCATGACGTGCAGATCACCTGGTGCCGACCATCAAGCTCTGTATCCGCAGGATCTTCATATTCATTCCATATGGTCGAAAAACGACTCGGCTGTAGCGCCTCAACAAACCCTCGAGTTGATAGCTGCTTTTCGACATGCCGCCATCCTGGGGATTGCCGACCATCTCGATATGCTGTCGGATTCGGAATTCGAGCAATACAGTCGAGCAGTCAGGCAACACGGATTCTATGTGGGCATTGAAGTTGATGGTCCCCGCTGGGTTGATCGGGCCCTGGAATGCCGTCCCGACTACTACATGTATCATTGTTATGATGATGATCGGGCCTACCATGCAGCTCACAGACTATTGGAAAGCGATAAACCGGTCATCATCTCACATCCTCTCATGATGGGCACCCAACCGGGCAAAGTACCCGCCGGATGTTTCATCGAGATCAACAATCGATATGTATGGCGATACGCTTGGAGAGATAAATTGGCCGGCTTTATACACCGATTTCGATTTGTTATTGGTTCGGACGCCCATCAACCAAATTGGCTCAACCAACATGTCGCCCGAAGTGTAGCCAAAGAGTTACGAATCACCGAGAGCATTCTTTTTCCCTTGACCGCAACCCCCGGGATGTAAACGCATCGATCAAACCCCTATCTGGATATTGACGCCCCGTGCTCCATGAGATCCCTTGGGATCCCGATCTCGGGCCGACAAGCGTAGAAACCCTACCGTTTATGAGACGCGGAAGCACTCCTCGAACGCTTACGGGAAGCCGGCGGAATGAAGGATTCGGATGTCTTTATGCTTCACATTGTCTCACAAATGTTGTATTGATACGGGATATCAACTTTACAGTCCAAACAAAACGGGGGTTTATCAAGTGGCATAGTGTTTGCTTATTTCATGAGCTTGCAAGCACTGTGATCGAAACATCAACTTACAAGGAGAACCATCGAAATGAAAACCAAGGAAATCCAGGAAAAGTTGGCCGAAAACCTCAAAAAATGGCAAAAAATAGAAAATGCAGCCGTGGCGTCGACCGGTCGAATCATGGAAAAAACCGAAAACCCACTCATCAGACTGGTCATGGAAATCATCAGCAGAGATTCGCACATGCATCACCAAGTCCAACAGTTTCTGGTCGATTCTCTCGAGACCAAAGCGATATCATTGAACCCGGACGAGCTTGCGGCCGTGTCGGACTATATCGAAAAACATGTGGCCATCGAAAGACAAATGGTCGGATTTGTAAAAGAAACCCTGGAGGCCCTCAAGGGAAGAAAAATGATCATACAAGAATATCTCATCAACTACCTGCATGATGACGAGCAAAAACACGACAAGCTTCTTTCTGCCCTGGACAAGATTAAATCAGGAATGTATCCTTACGCATCTTGATGTCGAATCCTACGAAGACCCAAGTCGTAAAGGAGAGACCATGGAGATCGCCGACATCCTTTTGAGAGCCGTCAAGCTGGAGAAAGAAGGTCGGGAAGCCTATCTGCTGGCCGCCGGCGCTTTCGGTGACAAACAAACCAAGAGTATGTTCGAGACCCTGGCTACGGACGAGCTGCACCACCTCGAATACCTCGAACGGCAGCTGCAATCCATTCAATCCGGGGGAACCTGGATCGACATTCCACAACTCGAAGGCTTAACCTCGTTGGATGCCGACAAACCCATTTTTCCTCCGGGCAAAAGCATGCTCGAAAAGCTGCCGAAAAACGCCTCGCTGGAAGATGCCTTGCTCTTTGGTCTTACCGCCGAAACCAACAGTTTCGAGCTGTATCGTGATTATGCGGAAAAAATACAAGATCCTGCAGCTCAGAAAATGTTTCAAGGATTGGCGCATGCAGAGCAAAATCATTTCAATCTTCTCATGATGCGCTATGAGTCGCATTTTGGTTACCCGCGATAAAAACAGCGGCACCGCCATGGATAAAAACCAAGATACCATCCTGAACGGTCTTCGAGAAGCCATTCGAACAGAAACCGACGGTCATCATTTCTATCTCATGGCGGCCAAAACAGTCGGCGATCCCAAAGGCCGAGCCGTCTTTTCGAGCTTGGCGGAAGATGAGCTTGCGCACTTGCAGTTCTTATCGAAACAGCATGATGCGATCTCCGCCACGGGTAAAGTCGACCCAAATATCATGCTCGGAAAACCAAGTGCAATTTCCCACTCCGATCCCATTTTTTCGGATGAAATTCGCATGAGGATCAACGCCGCCCACTTCGAGATGAGCGCCCTCTCGATTGGAATCCAGCTTGAAATCAACTCCGAAAGTCACTATCGACGCCTGGCGGAATCGGTCCGGCATGCCGAACTGAAAAAGTTTTACCTCGAGCTTGCCGAGTGGGAATCAGGCCATTATCAAAGGCTTTTGCATCAGCAGAACTCATTAAAAGAAGATTATTGGTCATCGGGTGGATTTACTCCGTTTTGATGGCCCCTATCTGAGGTACGCGCGTGTATATTGACATATTAGGAGTATTTTCCGCCGGAATCTTGACCTTTTTCACTCCCTGCCTGTTGCCGTTGGTTCCCATTTACCTGTCAGCCCTGTCAGGCGGCAACCTGCAAGAGACCTTCGATACCAAAAGAAAACAACTCATTCTACGGGCTGTATGGTTCGCGTTGGGTTTCATGCTGGTCTTCATTCTTCTGGGCCTCGGGGTCTCTACCCTCGGCTCCGCCCTTTATCGGTATCGGCCGCTCATCAAGATACTTGGTGGTGTGCTTATATTGCTGTTCGGGTTGAAGTTTATCGGATTCATCCACATACCCTTGTTCGACCGTACGGTGCGGGCCGGCAACAAAAGCCCCCAAACGTCCATCGGCTGGCTCAACGCCCTCATGATGGGAGTCGTATTTGCCGCCGGATGGTCACCGTGCGCAGGACCGATACTCGGCACCGTACTGGGTTATACGGCTTCATCCGGGGCAGATCCACTGACCGGAGCATTGTACTTGGCGGTGTATGCAGTGGGTGTGGCCGTACCGCTCATTGCGGTAGCCGTTTTCGCCCAGGCCGGTATTCGGATCCTGAACCGGATCAAACCTCATCTGCTCAAGCTGGAAAAAGCCCTCGGTCTGGCGCTTGTCTTTGTGGCCGGTTGGCTGGTTTTTTCGGCCGTATCCCTTGAGGAACCCACCGAAAGACAACGCCAAATCGAGTGCCTGCAAATCAAAGACACCCAAGGCAATTCCAAGGTGCTCATGCTTGGATTTACATCCGACAATTGTCATGTATGCACCCGAATGAAACCGGTTTTAGACTCCATCATACAAGAGTGTCAGGCTCGCAAGCTGGACATCAAGTTGATCAATTTGTCCGAACAAGGCAACCAGCATTACAAACAGGTCTTCAACCTGGTCGCCACCCCGACATTTGTATTCCTGGATACAAAAGGATCCGAAGTGGCCAGATTGGTCGGAGAGCAGGATGTGGCGGATCTCAAACAAGCCCTTTCGGCATTAATCGGCGAGCCTTGCAATCAATTGGGACTGTTGCCATCCACCCCCGATTCGGAAATACAACCGTATTTTGAAAACCCGCAACCCAAACCTTCCTGCAAGCTGGACGGCTCGGACGACGAAAATGGGACTTGCGGGCAACCACCTTCACAATAAGCTCTGGGCCCGAAACCGTATAAGGGATGCTCCACAGCACCCCCTGAAAGACAAAAACCTAACACCCTAACCTAGGGAAGCTCAGAAAGCTCACCCAAACCGCCCGCCCGAAGTTCCACAACTGCTTGCAGATGCCGAGCTACCGCCCCGGCACACCACGGAAGACACCCTGGAATGCTGCGCCTTGGCACCGCAATGCAAACACACACTCTCCTGGTCACGTTGTGGTACACTTCGAATGATCTCAAAGGTTTTTTTACATTTTTCACATTTGTACTCATACACCGGCATGTGTCGTTCTCCTTACAAAAATTACTGCCTCGTCACTTTACCTCATCCCCCCAACATACCATCTATACCACTCTAAGCATTCGAGTCCCTGTTAGACAGCGGGTAACCACCGAAGACGAGGGAGGGGGCCGATCCTCCGGCAGTTACTCCGCTGTCTAACACGATATTCGAAATATTTTCAATTCATGCGGCCTTTTGAGCACACGTTTCTACGTAAGCGCTCACTCGAGGTAGCGGCGAGTCTTGAGATTTCGAGAACTTGTCTGAGCAGGATTTACATGCGGTCGATTTTTGATTGCATGTAAATCCGCGAGTTTCGCAGAAATCGATAGAGTCTCCACTATCTCGGGTGAACGCATACGTTTCTACCCCTGTACGAGAGGTTAGCAAATTGTATGCCCTTTATTGCCCATACCCGACACCATACCTCCACCCGAAGGACAATACACATCAACACATTGATATCATGAAAATTTAATCCATCTATTCCGTTCGCAGCATTCAAAGATGTACCTGCATAAAGGTTCTCTTTCTGTCATCTGTTGGTGATACAATTGAGACATATGATACAAGCTCGATCCGGTTGTACACCCTACCTCGATTGAAAAATCGATGGGATTGCATGGTTGACATCTACAACACACCGTTTTATTTATTAATGGTTAAAGGAGAAAATCATGACACTACGGGTTACGCTTTATGCGCTGAGCACCTGCGGTTGGTGTAAGAAAACCAAGCGGTTTTTGGAAGATCACCACATCGAATACGACCTGAAAGACGTGGATCTTCTCGAAGGTGCCATCAAAGAGCAAGTCAAAGAAGAAGTCGTGCGACACAATCCAAAGTGCAGCTATCCCACTCTGGTGGTCGACGGTGAAAAAGTCGTGGTTGGATACAATGAAGAAAAGTTACGCGAAATTTTGGGGCTTTCGTAGCAATTTTTGAAAAACCATTCAAGAACAAAAAATTTGATTCGTATTCAGTGCAGCAAAAGCAGGCTCATGGCCATTACGGCCATGCCGGCGACCAGCCCATAAATGGCCCAGTGAGGTTTGCCGTACTCGCGTGCGGCCGGAAACAACTCGTCCAAAGACACAAAAACCATAATGCCCGCTACGATTGCGAAAAGCAAACCGAAGGTGCCGGGGGTCAGAAACGGCCTGAGCACCAAAAATCCAACCAGCGCACCGACCGGCTCGGATAATCCCGAAAGAAAAGACAACCAAAAAGCTTTTTTCCGGTTTCCGGTGGCATAGTAAATCGGAACCGCAACGGCAATCCCCTCAGGAATGTTATGAATGGCGATTGCTATGGTCACGGTCACACCCACGGTGGGATCGGAAAGGGTTGAGATAAATGCCGCTAATCCTTCAGGAAAATTATGGATACCGATGGCCAGCGCCGCCATGACCCCCATGCGCATGAGATCCGGTTTTTCGGCCTGCGGGGTCATTTGCTCTACCGATCTGATCTCATGCGGGTTTTCGTAACCCGGGACCAATCGATCAATAATTGCAATAAGAGCAATCCCTCCAAAAAACCCACCGCTGGCCAACCAAGCGCCGGCGACGTCTCCATAGGTCTGCGATAAAATCGTCCGGGATTGGTCCAACAACTCGACAAATGAGACATAGATCATCACACCCGCAGAAGTACCCAAAGCAAGCGAAAGAACCCTCGGATCCGTGCGCTTGGTAAAAAACGCCAATGCGCTGCCTATTCCGGTAGATAAACCGGCAAAAAGAGTCAAGCCAAACGCCAGATAGAGATTCGTTTGCATACTCTTTTGCATACGTCATTGAAGTCCTGTTTGGCAAGATTTGTCTCACAGAAAATCGCGCCGTATTTTACCTCTACGCCGTGCGCCGATGCCCATCGCTCTTGCTTCGCCATTGCGGATGTGTTAGGAAATTCGAGAAAATAAGGAGGCATCCGCATCATCGATCGGCCAATATCTGTTCTATTTCAATGTCATTTCAACCCTTGCATCGGGCGTATGGCACAGGGCTATCTTGCCGCCCTGTGTGAAAATCGAATGCATGTCGCGGTCTACAATCTGGGCTCCTGTCAACCCGATCAACTGGCGGTTGTCGCGCAAATCTCTCAAGAAGACCATATCGACGTGCTGGCGCATGCTGATTCCACGGCCGAAGAAATTGCCGACCTGCAAATGGATTTGGTTATCCATCTGTCCCCGATGTCTCAACCCAAAGATCAACCACTCCAAGCAGCAACCCGAGAGACACCGTCCGCCCTTTTTATCGGCATGCCTGTACATCTTTACTGGGGTATCGCCGAAACTCAGTTTCATCCATCAGAAAATATCCAATCTTCAAACACCTTACCAGCGATTCGAGATCAGGTGCGCAGTAAGGTGGCATCACTCATCGAGCTTGCATTTTTGGACGCTTTGTTGAGACAACGCTCACATCGCGATCTTCTTCTGGATGCCATGGATGAAGGCATCATCGTACATGATCAACATCGCCATATCTATCTTTTCAACCGCGCCGCCGAAGAACTTACTGGATACAAAAAAAATGAAGTCCTGGGCAAAGACTGCTATGAAGTCTTTGCTCCAAATGGTTTGTGCGGTTCGCAGTGCAAGCTCACCGAACACCGTGAAGACCCCCAAAGCTCGAAGAAACACCAGTATGAAGTCATGTTTACAGACAAACACGGCCAAGACCACAGATTGCGGGTGTCTTCCGGCTCCATGGAGCTCCATCCAGGCGGACAAAGAGGTTTGGTCGCCGCCTTTCGCGATATCACCGAAGTGAGTCAACTGCGCAAGCAAATGAAAGAGAAATATAGTTTCCACGGTATGGTGGGACAGTCAGCCGCCATGCGGGAGATCTTCAAAACCATCCAACAGATCGTCACTTCCGAATACCCCGTCTTGATAACCGGCGAAAGCGGAACCGGCAAGGAATTGGTGGCTCGCGCCATCCACAACGAGAGCCGAAGACAGGGCGGTCCCTTCGTACCGATCAACTGCGGGGCGCTGCCGGAAAATATTTTGGAAAGCGAGTTGTTTGGTCATGTTCGGGGCGCCTTCACAGGAGCCATTCGGGATAAAAAAGGGCGTTTCGAGCTGGCTCACCACGGAACCCTGTTTCTCGACGAGGTAGGCGAGCTCAGCCCCGCATTTCAGGTCAAGTTGCTAAGGGTTTTGGAGACCAAGCTGATCGAACCAGTAGGCGCCGAAGAAAGTGTCTCGGCGGATGTGCGGATCATCAGCGCGACAAACCGCAACCTCAAGGAAATGGTATCCAAGGGCACGTTCAGAGATGATCTATACTACCGATTATGCGTCGTGCCCATTCACCTGCCTCCACTGAGGGATAGAAAAGAAGATCTAGTATTGTTGGTGAGCCAGATTTTAGACACCATCAGGAAAGAAACCACAAGCCCGATTCGAAAAATTTCAGATGAAGTCATGGACTTACTGGCAAAATATTCCTGGCCGGGAAACATCCGCGAGCTCATCAACGTCCTGCAGTATGCCAGTGTGCGATCCTCGGGTGAAGAAGTCATGGAGCGCCACATTCCTCCTGAAGTCCGGAATCCTGTGACACAGCCACCTGTGTCTTTGGATGCATGGATCGAGCACCAGATGCCCAAACGAAAGAAATTGAGCCGCACGACCGTGCAACAAGCACTGGCGGAATCGAACGGAAACAAGGTAAAAGCGGCAAAAATCCTCGGTGTCGGTCGCGCCACCCTCTACCGATTTCTCAACAACCCCTCGGATAGATGATCCAAACACAAACGCTCACCCTCAAGCAATCCCGACGCTTGAATTTCCCAGAAAGATGCTCCAGTACCTTTTGAAAAGACAATGAGTTATGGGCGCTAAAGACATCTGTTCTCATGCAATCGGGGGCTGGTACCATTTGATTTTATTCGGAGAATGGAAACTCGATCGGGAGGATGTCTCAACTTGTATAGAAAGACGCACAAACGATACAAACCGATCAACTCAAATCTGAATATCTTATTGATTTCATTGAATTCAAGCACGTCGATTTCTTGGCATACGAATTGCTAAGCTCATACCATCAGGATGGAAAGGTAAGCGTACATCCTGGGTTTTCGGCGACTCTTTCGATTTCTGTGAAACCCGCGGATTTACAAGCAATCAAGCCCAGATTGCTTGCAAACCCTGCTCAGACATGCCCTCGAAATGTCAAGAGTCACCACTACTACCCCAGGTGAACGGTTACGATGGAACGGTACGGGTTCATCGAAATCGGTGAATGCTTGTGAAACCAGTGAGGCTGATTTTGAATAAGGCAAACAATCAAAATTTGCTCAAACTGATGAAGCTTACGGGTGAAATGCTCGAGCTTGCAGATCTTGGAGATCGTGACAGAGACGATACGGGATGTGGTATCTTGTTTGGCATTTTAAGAGACACCGGATATAAATTGAGAAAATTGGTCGAGGAAGAATGCCTCAACCACAAGAAAGCCGGAAAGTGGTAGCGAAAAACATCAAGAACAACTTGCATTTTTATCACACCATGGGTTATGGAAGCATGAGTCGGAATGATATTGATGCAGCGTTACACCATGATTCTGAGACATGTCTGGTTGACACATTTAACCACTCTGGAAGAAAAGGGAGGAAAACCTAATGAAACATTTCCAGTCCGTCAATGAGTTGCTTGATTTCGCCATCTCGGAAGAGGAAGCCTCAGCCAGCTTTTACAAAAGCCTGGCAATGAAAATGGATCGTCCCTGGATGCGTGATGTTTTCAACCAGTTTGCCCTCGAAGAAGAAGGCCATAAAACAAAGCTATTGAAAATCAAGAGCGGCGATCTTTCGGTACCACCGGCGCAAAAAGTCATGGATCTTAAAATCGGTGAGTATTTGGTGGACACCAAGCCAAGCGCAGAGATGGATTATCAGCAGGCTCTTATCCTCGCCATGAAAAAAGAAAAAGCGGCTTTTCGGCTCTATAGTGATTTGGCCTCGATCGCAGACGATCAAACTTTCAAAAACATCCTCTTGTCGCTGGCGCAGGAAGAAGCCAAACACAAGCTGCGTTTCGAAGTGGAATACGATGAAATGATTTTGAAAGAAAACTAGAAATCATTCACGCTCGGAAAGCCCGGGCATGCGCGGTATGTACTGCGTGATCAACATCCCGATAGAATACCAATCCAAGCGCCCGGCCGAGTCCGCCTCAGACGGCAATCGTTGAGGAAACTGATTGAAGTCCACAACCAAGGAGGAAGAAAAACATGAACGCAAGACTGCAAATATACAAATGTGAAATATGTGGAAACATCGTAGAAATGCTGCATCCGAGTCAGGGCGAGTTGTTCTGTTGCGGCCAGCCGATGAACCTCTACAAAGAAAACACCGTAGATGCAGCCCGGGAAAAGCATGTACCGGTAATCGAAAAAACCGCCTCGGGATACAAAGTCAAGGTGGGAGACGTTTCCCATCCCATGGAGGAGAAGCATTACATCGAATGGATCCAGCTCGTGGTCGATGACAAGGCCTACCGCCAGTTTTTGAAACCCGGTGCGCCGCCCGAAGCGACCTTCGAGGTACAAACCGGAAAGGTTACCGCCCGTGAGTACTGCAACCTCCACGGATTGTGGAAAGGAGAAGGATGATGATAAAAGACAAAGTACGCGCGGCCTTGAACGAACAGATCAAATTCGAGTTCGAGTCCGCTTACCTATACTTGGCGATGGCTGCCTTCTTTCAAGAAAAAAACCTAGACGGCATGGCCCAATGGATGCGGGTGCAATCCATGGAAGAGATGACCCACGCCATGAAGTTTTACAATCACATCATCGAACGCGAGGGTCATGTCGAATTGCTGCCCCTAGGCATCAAGAAAACCGAATGGTCGACTCCCGAAGAGGCCTTTCAAGATGCCTTCCAACACGAACAGTTCATCAGTTCCCGAATCAATGGACTTTTAAAGTTGGCTAGAGAAGAAAACGATTACTCCGCGGAACCTCTATTACAGTGGTTCGTCAACGAACAGATCGAAGAGGAAGCCTCCACCTCCCGTGTGGCGGCGTTGTTGAAGCAAGTGGGAAGTGATTCGAGCGCCTTGTTTATGTTGGACAGAGATCTGGGAACCCGCACTTTCACCATGCCCACCGAAGAGCAATCCGCCTGAATCGGCGTGAGCTGAACAGCCGTACAATGTTGGATACGCCATGAATACAACCTACCAGGCCGTCCGGTTATCCGACCGAGTCTATTGGGTCGGAGCGATTGATTGGACAATCCGCAATTTCCACGGATACCTTACATCCCGGGGAACGACCTACAACGCATTTTTGGTCATGGGCGAGCGCATCGTCTTGGTTGACACGGTCAAGCATCCCTTCAAGGACGAGATGCTGTCCCGGATCCGCTCTGTCGTGGATCCGCAGAAAATCGACGTCGTAATCTCCAACCACACCGAGATGGACCACTCCGGCTGTCTGCCCGAAGTTCTCGATCTTGCTCGACCACAAACCTTGATCGCGTCCGCCCAGGGAGCCCAAGCACTAAAAGATCACTATCACTGGAGCCAAGACACAAAAGTGATCGAAGACGAAGAGCACCTGACAGTTGGAAATTGCGGCTTTCATTTCTACGAAACCCGCATGCTGCACTGGCCCGACAGTATGTTTACCTATCTCGAAAACGATCGTTTGCTCTTTTCTTCGGATGCATTCGGTATGCACCTGGCAAGCTCGAACCGATTCGACGATCA
The DNA here is from genome assembly GCA_041560255.1 of Myxococcota bacterium. Lineage (GTDB taxonomy): Bacteria > Myxococcota > B64-G9 > B64-G9 > B64-G9 > JBFFBT01. Next base: position 14,412 of record JBFFBT010000051.1, read on the forward strand.
GCTGGATTCCGGCGTCTGCATGCGGGAAGCCGCCAAATATTATGCCAACATCTTATTGCCCTTTTCTCCGTTGGTCTCCAAGTTGCTTCAAAAAATCAATCAATTGAACCTTGCCATCGACATCATTGCTCCCGACCACGGCCCCATATACCGCACACAACCCCAGCGTATCATCAACCACTATACGAGTTGGTGCCGACAAAAACCATCCGACAAAGCCCTGGTGGTCTATGACACCATGTGGCAAAGCACCAGCATGATGGCCGGAGCCATCGGCGAAGGGCTGGCGGGAAAGGGCTTGGATGTCAAGCTGCTGCATTTGGATGCCTCCCACCGTTCCGATGTGGCGATGGAGCTTCTGGATGCAGGCTTGTTGGTCGTTGGATCTCCTACCCTCAACAACCAACTCTATCCTTCGATTGCAGATGCAATGACCTACATCAAGGGTCTGCGACCCAAAAACAAGCTTGGGTGTGCATTCGGCTCGTATGGCTGGAGTGGTGAAGCCGTCAAACATCTCGAACAACACCTGACCCAAATGGGCGTAGAGCTCGCCCATGAGGGACTTAAGATCAAGTATGTACCCAACTCAGAAGACCTGATCCAATGCCGAGACTTGGGAGTGAGGCTGGCAAACAGATTTTTCGAGCAAAGCACTCCATCATAAACCGGACCGAAGCTCCCCGGTGCACATCCTGCAGATAATTTGTTTATCATTTCAGGCAACACTTGAAAAACCACTCAGATATCTTTGGATTCATTTGCGAACAGCATACATTCAAAGTCCACCCATGGTCGGATTATTTAGATCCGTCAAAACATGGCCGAGATCTCAACCATCCACAACGTTCGTAATTAAAGCATTGACACCGTAAATAATTAGACATATACTACATATTGTAGTACGTCATACGGATTTTTGACAGGAGAAAAGATGGATGCCATAGACATTGATATCATAAGCAAATTGCAAGGAAACTGCCGGATACCCAATGCAGAGCTCGCACGCCAGCAAAGTATGGCGGCTTCATCCATGTTGGAAAGAGTGCGCAAGCTGGAAGAAAAGAAAATCATTCGACATTACCGAGCCATCATCGATCCCAAGGCTCTGGGACTTGAAGTACATGCGTTCGTGGGCGTCTCCCTCTCCACGCACCAAGCCGACATCATTGCCAACTTCGAAAAACAACTCCTAGAGCTTCAACATGTCACCGCAGCTTACCATCTAAGCGGTCGTTTCGACTATTTACTCCAGGTAGTGGCGAAAAATTTGGATGATTTTGGAGAATTTATCAAAAACAAGATCGCCTCCATCAAGGGTATCGGTAAAGTAGAAAGCTTTTTGGCCTTTGCAACCGTCAAAGAGCACCAAGGTTTACCGATCGATAAAACTTAGAACACCTGCATAAACACAAGGATTTGGTTTCGGAAACATCTCATGTGGCGAACCATCGCATTATAGAGAGGAAATACCTTATGAGTCATGATCAGCATGCATCTTTGTATGCCAAAAGAGCGCGCACCATGAACGCTTCTTCTATCCGAGAGATCTGTAAGCTGATCTCGCGCCCGGAAATCATCTCCTTGGCCGGTGGATGGCCCAGTCCGAACACCTTTCCCAACGAGAGATTCTCCAATGTGTTCGAGCATGTCATGCGGAACCAGAGCAACCTTGCCCTTCAATATACGACCACCGAAGGACTTCCCAAGCTGCGCGAGGCGATAAGCGCCATGGAAAGTCGACGTTGTAAGCGCACCCTGTCACCCGACGAAATCATCATTACCCATGGCTCGACCCAGGGGATCGATTTGGCCACCAAGGTGTTGCTCGATCCAGGTGACATCCTCTTGGTGGAATTGCCCACGTATTTTGGAGGACCCGGATCTGCGGACGCTCTGGACGCCCGCCAACTGGGTGTATTGACAGACGATCACGGATTATCGATTGAGGCTCTCACCCAGACCCTGAACGCTCTATCCAAAGAAGAGCTCATAAAAACCAAGGCCATCTACACCATCCCGGATTTTCATAATCCCACCGGCACATGCATGCCGCTCGAACGACGCAAGCAATTGCTCCAATTGGCCGAAGAGTTCGATTTTCTGATCATCGAGGACGCTCCCTACATCGAGCTGCGTTACGACGGAGAAAGAATCCCGACCTTATTCGAATTGGATGCATCGGGTCGGGTCATTCATTTGCGTTCTTTCAGCAAGATATTCACACCCGGAATGCGTCTTGGATGGATGTATGCAGAACCAGGCATCCTGCGAAAAATGGTCATACAGAAGCAGTATGTGGATGCCTGCACCAACACGCTCGGTCAATATATGTTGTTGGAGTTCATCGAACGCGGTTGGCTTTTGGATCAGATTGCAGCCAATATCGGCTACTACCGCAATATGCGCGACATCACCCTCCAATCCCTGGACACCCACTTTTCCCGCGAGCTTACGCGCTGGAATCGTCCCGAGGGTGGATTTTTCGTTTTCGTCCACTTGCCGAAAACCATGAGCGCCGACGAGCTGTTTCATCGCGCTTTGGAGCGCAACGTCGCTTTCGTCAGCGGCGCTCCTTTTTTCATCGACGGAAGCGGTCAAAACACTTTTCGTATCTCATTTTCACAAATCAGCCCCGAGACCCTGCAAACCGCCGCAGCCCGTTTGGGTGAGCTCATTCTAAGCGCCAAAAATTCCGTGCTCTAGAAGACATCAAACATCGTTATTCCCACGCGCTGTAGTCGGGAGTCCGAATGGAAACCAACTCGAAATCTTTGTATACCTACGCTGCAAAAGGAGTCCATCTCATACATGACATGACTCTTGTCCAAAATAAAATGGTCATTCATCTGGAAGCACCTGTCCAATCATTTCAGACATACACTCTTAGATAGTTGGATGTATTGGACACTAGTGACATAACATCTTGTTTTTATTACTCCCCGCACACCACATGGGGCAACCTCTCACAAGAGTTTCGTTTTTACTTGTTTGATCCGGCGGCTTGATGCGATGTTGGAATCAGGCTTTTCGGGTAGGAGGTCTTTTCATGGGTGCTTTCAGGGTCGTTGGAAAAACCCCCATAACCGGCGAAATCACGCCATCCGGGAACAAAAACGAAGCCCTTCCCGTCTTGGCGGCCTCCATCCTGGCGTCTTCACCGGTCAGTTTGGATCGAATACCTCGAATAGGCGATATTTTGACGATGATCAAGATATTGCAAAACCTGGGTGCCGAGCTACATTGGTCCGATGACAATAAGCTTGAATTGGACCCGACCCAAATCGGTCATACCGATCCGGACCAACAGGCCTGCGCCTCAATCCGGGCATCTTTTTTGCTGGCGGGACCCTTGTTGGCCAAGCGCGGCCATCTGAAATTACCCAATCCCGGCGGAGATCATATCGGCAGAAGGCGCTTGGACTCACATTTTTTAGCTTTACAGGCCCTGGGTGCAAACATCGTGGTTGACGGAGCCTATCATTTGACCGCACCGAAAGGACTTCGAGGCGCGGAGGTGTTTCTGGATGAGGCATCGGTCATGGCCACGGAAAACGCGTTGATGGCGGCTTGTGCGGCTGTCGGTCGGTCGGTCATATACAACGCCGCCTGTGAGCCGCATGTGCAAGGTCTTTGCCGGTTTCTATGCGGCCTGGGAGCCAAGATCGAGGGAATCGGCAGCAATGTGCTTTCAGTACACGGAAGCCAAAACCTCAAGGGTTGCTCGCATCGTGTCATGAGCGATCATATCGAGACCGGCTCGTTCATCGGTCTGGCCGCCGTTTGTGGCGGACAGCTGACCATCCGCGACATAGAACCGGAAAACCTGCGCATGATACGCATGGTATTTCGTAGGCTTGGCGTTCAAACCCAGATACATGACGCTACCTTGACGATCCCGGCCCATCAATCCCTCGAGGTTCAGAAAGATCTCGGTGGAAGCATCCCACGTATCGACGATGCTCCCTGGCCGGGATTTCCGGCGGATTTGACTTCCATCGCCCTGGTTGCCGCCACCCAATGCCAGGGTACCGTCGTGATTCACGAAAAAATGTTCGAGAGCCGTTTGTTTTTCGTCGATGGGCTGATCGCCATGGGCGCCGGCATTGTGTTATGTGATCCACATCGGGCAGTGGTCATCGGACCTGCCGAGCTGTACGCGCGGGAGCTTTCCAGCCCGGACATTCGTGCCGGCATGGCCATGCTCATCGCGGCGCTGAAAGCCAATGGTACATCGATCATTCACAATATCCGCCAAATTGATCGCGGATATGAAAACATTGATGTAAGACTAAATGCTTTAGGTGCGAAAATCGAGCGAATTGCCGACTAGTATGCTTATTTCTTTTTCTTCGAAGGGACGATGGCTTCTTTGCATGCCTTGGCAAGTCGCATTTTCACGACCGTCTTGGCCGGAATCTTGATCGCCTCGCCTGTGGCAGGATTTCTTCCCTTCCGGGCTTTGCGCTTCGACACCACCAGCTTGCCGAATCCGGGCAGCACGAAAGAGCCGGTCTTTTTGGTTTGCGTGTATGCCAAGTTGGTAAATTCGTCAAAAAATGCACTCACAGCCTTTTTAGAGAGCTCCAGCTTGCCTGCCATGTGTGCTACGACCTGTGTCTTGGTCATGGGTTTTTTTTCTGCCATAGGTTTTTTCCTTTCTTCACTCTGTTTTCGAAAAACAGCTATACAACCCTAGATACAACGGAGCAATACCGGCTCTAGAATCCCCCAACATACGCTCTCCATAATGTCGATGACTTTTGCACGTATCGCCGTATAGTTTCCAAGAAATTTTTACATTTCAATTTCTTCATACACTATCAACCAACGAAGATCCAGAAAAACATCCCTATTTAAGCCAAAAAACGCACAATTTTCAATTTAAGACCCTTCAAATGGGCCTTTTCATGCTTTTATATCGCACTCCATATTTTTTCGACCCGAGAACCCAAGCGCAAAGAGTTTATGAGAACCGTGATCGAGCTTACAAACATGAGCCCGGCGGCTGCCACTGGGTGCAGAAAACCCAATGCAGCCAAGGGTAGAAACAAAAGGTTGTAAAAAAACGCCCAAACGAAATTCCAGCGCATGACCTTGCGGGTAATCCGTCCGGATGCGAAGATCGAGGATACACAATCCAATCTGTCCACCAGCAAAATGATATGAGCTGCCGTCATGGATATATTGGTCCCTTTGCGCACGGAAATGGCCACCTGGGACTCCGCCATGGCCGGTCCATCATTGGATCCGTCCCCAATATAGCAGACTTGCCTGTATAACCCGGCCAGGCGTCGTATTTCAGCTTGTTTCTGTTCAGGTGAGAAACCACCCTGCGCCTTTTCGATATCCAACCTTCGGGCCACCCCGTCAACGACGGATTGGCGATCACCCGACAAGACCTCGATCCGCATTCCGAGCTTCCTGAAAAAAGAGATCATCGGTAAAGCATCCCGGCGCAAGGTATCCGTCAACAAAAACACACCCTCTGCGCACCGCGAATTGCCGAAATACACCAAGCTTACAAGCTCATCCACATACCCAAGATCGGCCACCGACTCAAACAACTCCGCGCTGCCCACACAAAACTGCCGCCCGGCATGCATCGCACGCACTCCCCGGCCTGCCACGTTTTCGATCCCTTCGGGCGTCATGGGCTCGATTTCGAGTCCTCGGCAGATGTATTCACGCAAGCACAAGGCCACGGGATGATCGATCCCGGACTCCATCCCCGCCACGATTTTGAGCACATCGTCATTCGGAACCTGAAACCAACGTACCTCCTGAACATTCCAATCACCCGCGGTCAGGGTTCCGGTTTTATCCAAAACCACCGTATCAACTGTTTCCAGACGCTCGAGCACGGAGCTGTCGGTGATCAAAACCCCTTTTTCGAGCAGTTTCGATACCGCCACGGCCAATACAGACGCAGAAGCAATACCAAAAGCACAAGGACAAGCCACCAACAATACCGAAACCGCCGGCATCCATGCCTCGGGATCCAAAAAGTCTGCAAACCTCATATGCCATAAACGAGCTGTCAAGGTCAGCACCGCCAACAACAACACTCCCGGTACGAACCACCCCGCCAACCGATCCGCAGATCGCAGTCGAATCTCCGATTGCCCAAGCGATCGGGCCACACATTCGGCGATTTGCTGCAACCGGCCCAACCGAAAAGGCCTCGATACTCGAATACGAATGGCTTGATCCATGGGACGAGAGCCTGCCCAGATGGTATCACCGGCTTTTTTTACAAGAGGTGTGGATTCTCCACTTAAAACCGCCTCCGACACCACGACGGAAGCATCCATGCAAATCCCGTCAAACGGAACGCTTTGACCGGAACGCACAATGATTTCATCTCCCACGAGCACCTGGTCGATTGGTCTGAACACATCTCCTTGAGAACCCAAAACCTCTACCTTCACCGCCGGCACATCCCAGAGTGAACGAAGCTTCTTCACGGCGCGGTGGCGAAGCTTGGCCTCAACAACCCTGCCGAACATCGAAATGGTAAGAAAAGCACAACAAGTATCGAAATAGAATGCACCCTGACCGACAAAAAATCCGGTTACCGACAAAAAAAACGCCGAAAAAAATCCCATAACATATAGGATATCCATACTCGGCCTGCCCAAGCGCAATAGCTTCATGCCTCTTACCAACAACGGGCGGACTCCGAATCCCATCAACGCAACGGTCAGGGCAAGTTGCACCAAAGCGATGATCTTCAGGTCCAGGTTCGGCACCACTTCCAAGAAGGAAAACCAATGTACCGCGGAAAGCATCATGACATTCAGGGTAAGAAACAAAGCCAGTAAAAACTGACGCAACAGATGGGACATGTGCGCTTCTTCCGGCGTGGAGCCCTCTCGAACCGGCAGCATTCGATACCCAAAGGGATGCAATGCCTCCGCCAAATCGTGGGGACCCAACCGCCGCATGTCGTATGTTACCACCACCGAATCCGACATAAAGTCGGTTCGAGAGTCGATCACTCCCTCAAGATTGAGCATCACGGCGTCCACCAGCCAAGCGCAGGATGGACAAGCAATCCCTTCCAGAACATATCGCTCGGTATGTTGGGTTTTTTCTTCCACAACCTCCAACCGATCGGGATCAGCGGCTCGATTTTCGATGCCGGGCGACCCCTCCGACAGGCTGTCTGCGTTGGGAACAATGCCGAGAACCCTGGCCTGATCGAAAATTTTGCGGCCCTGTTCGGGTGATACCACCGCAAGTATCTGCGCTACATGCAGGCAACCCGAACAACAATAGAGCGAAGTCTCTTTTGGATTTTGTTTTCTTCTCACCCAGGGTATTGGGGTCGAGCAAAGCCTGCAAAGATGATCCACCGGAGTATTTTCTCGCGTTGTTTTTGCATCCATTACATCAACACCGGCAGGTCCAAAGATAGAATCGATGTCCGCTCAAAGCACAATCGGCCGAGTGGGATCAAGGACCACCGGGTCGCTCGGCAGGCTGCACCCAGCGTTGCGGAAAAACAGGAACCGATGGTCTATCCTTTAGATTGTCGAGGTGCAATATGGCCAACAAACGTTCCAGTGCAGTCGCCGTTTGGGCCAGGGGTAGCATGCGTTTGCCACCGTAAGAGACAAAATCGAACAGCTCTTGATCCAGCTTGTTTTGGATGTTCCATATGCGTAAATCCGGAAGCGCGAACGCATAACTTTCGCCTACAATGGATCGGCCGTCTCCATTCAAACCGTGACAGTGATGGCAATACCTTCGATAGGCCGAGGCGGCCTTTTGGTTTCTGGCTTCAATCGGCATGGCCTGTATGTGCATACTGGCAGAGGTAAAAGAACTCTCACCCGAACCGCGCGCATCCTGCCCAGACTCCATTACCGGGATAAAAGCCTGGGGTTGCTCGTTAGGGCTTCTTTGAAGCGGTAGCTCATAGGGGCTTATAGATTGCGAATCCCACATATCCCACGTCCCTAGTACGGCCCGTATGCCTCTTTCGATTTTTCCGCAACCGTCGAAAAACAAAAAACCCGCCCCGAACACACCCACAAACGCGACAGCCATCCAAGCCGAAAACCGTCTAAAAATATCCCCTAGCATTTAATGGTCACTCTCCCTGGCGATGTTCGACCGGTCTTGGATCATGTTGACCGTACAATGATGCCCCGGGGACAAAATCGCGCCCGCCCTGCATGAACCGGGGTTTGACTTCGGCTCGATTGGAATAAAATGAAAACGCGGTCCAAATCGCCACCAAGATAATCAACAACCCTGCAAGAACCCAAGCATTTCGAGTACCCTGTTCGTATGTACGCTCGCGCATTATCCACCCTCTCTCACTACAGAGCTCGAATCAATATGGAAAATACTCTGCCGAATACAGTGTATAACCTACAGCCCAAACCACAAACAATACCAACATCAACCACAAAAATATCGGCATACGCCCCCGACCTTCACGCAATCCCCCGCCAAACGAATGGGGCTTATCATCATGCTCGCGCTCATCCCGGATCGTACGCCCCAAGGTATATACCCGGCTTACGACCGCCAGCCAGACCAATCCGGTAAATACCAATCCACCCAAAATAATATACCAAAAGTATTCGGCATGAATCTGGTTGTATGGGGGCATGGACGCATCTCCCGGCGACAAATTTTATTCCAGCCGCAACAATTGATACAACATGACCAATATAGAACCTAGCCCTAAAACCACGATTCCTCCCGCCAACAATACGGTCGGGCTGATTTTGCGCTCCGGTGGATTCTTGAGTTGTTGTTCGCCCAAATCGCGCAACGGTAGATAGCGGGCGCGGTCCTGATCCTGGAACTGACGGCTTCTGATGGCCCATAGGATGACACCCAGCGCAATCCCTATACCTCCCAGCATATAGACGACCATCATTTGAAGCGCCATCGGCCGTTTTCCTTTCCAGACTTTAGTTACCGCATCAAAATTGCAAACTTTCGATCCAACGGACCCTATTCCAGGGGTTTTTGTGCTTCTCGTACCGGAAGCGGCGTAGTGGGTATGAAAGGCTCGTAGGCGGCATCCATACCCCTGGGCTCCTGGTTGGCGTCATTTCGGCCGATGAAGTACTCTGCAATGAAATTGCTTACGTCCCAAATCTTTTCGCTTTCCAGTTCTCTTTTAAAATATGGCATGGCGGATCCTACGATTCCGTTCATGATTTGGTAATACAGCAATCCACCCGAGGTATCCGCGTGCCTTGCCAAGGTGGTGAAATTGAGCGCCGGGGGATACAAGTAGGCCGAAGCCGGGCCTTGTCCGTCCCCGACCGGACCGTGACATCCGATGCAAAAGCGCTGGTATATCACTTTTCCGCGCAAAAGAGCCACTTCGGTGGCGGGATAAGGATTGGGCACTTGCCGCCAACCCAGTGGGACCTGCTCATGCAAAAACCGAATATTTTCATCGATACCCGCCTGGTAGGCCGCAATGAGTTTGTCACGCCATTGCAGTTGCCTTGCTACTCGGCCGTCGGCATCTTTAAAACCGAGGCTTTGGACATAGGCGATGATGGAGCGCATTTGGGCATCGGATGCAAAACCGAACATGGGCATAATGGATTCCGGGCGCGTAAATCGCGGATTTCGAAAATGGGCTTCGTGCCAGTCGTCGGTATGCTCTCCACCGTCCTGGGACAAATCCGGCCCCGTACGCACCGATCCCAACATGGGAGGTGTTTGTTGGTAATAATCACCAGCATGCGCAAGCCGTTCGGCACCCAACCCCCAGTCGACGGATCGAATATACTGCGAGTGGCAATTGTGGCATCCGTTCGAAAGATAAAACGAACGACCTTGCATCTCCAGCTCGGTCAAGGGCCTCCAGATGTCCGAGGGTTGATGCGCATCGGTGAAAGTCTCGTAAGGCACCAAAACCACCGCGATCACAATGGCGATAATCACACAAGTGGTACCCACCCCGATAACCCTGGCGTTCATCTGAATCAAGCTCATGACGTCTCTCACGTCCAACAGTTCGAAACACACTTCGTCAAACACAGATACGCTAGCACCAAAAAACCAATAGAGCAAGGTATGAGTTGGACTTGCCCGGAATTGGTGGATACCTGAAATAGGTGGGATAATCCCGCTAGGAGGTTCAGATGTCCCCGAGGAAACGACGTAAATTCACGAACGAGCAGAAGGCGGATGCGGTCAGACTTGTACGGGCAAGCGGAGAGAGTCTCTCCGCAGTGGCGAGGAATTTGGACTTGAGTCAAACCGTACTCCGCAGATGGGTCAAGCAGGCTGACATCGATGAGGGTAAGGGCGCCGAAGAAGACCTCACGACTACGGAGAAAGCGGAGATCC
>JBFFBT010000052.1:0-24432 GCA_041560255.1 Myxococcota bacterium
AGCTCAAACTTACCCCACTCATAATAAGCCCGAGCAAGCAGTATCATGACATCTACGTTGCGTTCGTCAACCAACAATACTCCTTTGGCTTGGTCGGCGGCTGGCTGCAACAATCCCAAAGATATCAACACACGCACCAATTGGCATCGTAATTCTGTATTTTTAGGTTCCACCCGTACAGCATTTTCGACCACCTTTTTGGCTCGACTTGTCTGTTTCTGCCTCAAATAAAGATTTGACAAGTTGATCACTGAAGCGCTGTGCGATGGGTTTACAGTCAATGCCTTTCGGTAGGCATCAACCGCCGCATCCCATTTTCCTTCTTTCTCCAATATGACCCCAAGATTGTAAGCGCATTGGTAACATTCGGGGTGATCGGCCAAAGTCCGCGCCATCGTTTCGCGCATCTTGACCGTATCGTTTCCAGATTGATCCATAGCGCGGGAAAAGGCTCTGGAAGCCTGCTTGGATTCTATCGAAGATGACCCCGAGCGTATACCCGCGGTCTCGGGAGCCTGGGACGATGCCATCCCCGGGTCTTGTTCCTGCAAGGGGGGTGGCGCGATATCAGACTCATCTTCAAAAGCCTGATCCTGAAACGAATCTTCGACAATCGGCTCAGGCGCAGAAGCACATCCCGCAAACCAGCAAATCCCCGCCAAAAACCAAGAGATATGTATTCGACCCAACATGGAACCCTATCTCCCCAATATCAATGACTCTCGACCCGTTGTATGGTCGGCAATGATGCCAAACGATCGACAACCAAAGAGTTCAGGGGTTCTTTTTGCATGGGATACTGCATCGGCTCGAACCGATTGAGACTCTCGTAAGCCGCCTGCGTCCATTCGTTGATGACTTTCAACTCTTTCGATTTTGCCATTGTGTCCGTGTATGCGGCAACAGCTTTCTTAATGGGGGCTTCGGCCCAATCCATTAATTTACCTTTGTATAAATCACATTCTTCTTCCCCAAAAGCCTTCGGACAAGGAGCTTTTACGAGCACATCGGCAAAGTTTTCATACAAGTATCCCAATCGATAATATGCCGCCAAAGTCCATTGGACTCTCTTGTAGCGCCATACTTCTTTATAGTCCCTTTCCATTCTTTTCAACATGTTGGCTTTGCGATCCAACGTTTTTTTCAACATTTTGGGGGGCACATTGAACGTGATACCTTTGTATGACTCCAAACCGGCTTCAGCCAACATGAAGCTTGCTTTGGCGGCACTTTCGGCCGCTATGCCACCAGCTTTCAATCGATATTGTTTATACAAAGCAAGGGTTTCATTGTAACCCCTGATCGCCTTCTGTTTCTGCCCCAACGCAGCCTGGGCTTGGGCTATCTTCATTTTAGCAACGACAATCTTTTCTCGATGCATGGGTGCCTTCCGATATCGGACGATGAAACGCTGATACAACGAGATCACTTTCGGCCAATCTTTGAGCTTTTCGTACATTGTACCGGCTCGAAAGAAATTGTCGTTCGCGTCAGGACGATTTGGAAACAGGGTTGCATATCGCTCGTAAGCTCGAGCGGCTTGATCGTATTGCTGATCATCTTCGAGAGTCACAGCCGCGTTGTACAATGCATCGGCGCGATGCTCCGACTTTGGATAATTGTGTACCAGCTTCATATAGGTATCGATAGCGTCCTGAAACTGATAACTATTTTCCGCGGTACCCGCCATGAGAAACAGGGCTCGATCGGCAAACTCGCTCTTGGGATAGTCTTTTACGATTCTCTCAAACACCCTGCCTGCGGATCGAGGTCTCTTTGCCGTGATGTAGCAAATCGCCGCATTGTTCAAAGCCTTGTCTGAAGCTTGGTTGGCAGGGTCTTCATCGACCAAACGAATGTATTCCTTGGCGGCATTTTCCAACGCCACCAACCCCTCCCTCGACTTTCCCTCATCCATCAATTTCTTACCGGACTGCATCATTTCACTGGCTCGGTTGAACCTGGCGCCCAACTCCCACTTTTTCAAGGTCTTTTTCTGCCTTGGGTCGCGTGAAAGCGTCGCCAGTTTTTGGCTCCAAGTCTGCACTTGTTCCCAATCCTGGGTCACCAGATAACTTTCAATAATCAAGTTGATTGAACTGGTTGCCAAATCCTTGTCCTTGGTTTCGGCAACGATTTCGGTAAAATGTTCACGTGCCTTTTCGAAATGATCGTACGCATAGTACACTTGAGCCGCCCGAAATCTCATATGAAACGTTTGTTCATCATTGGGGATCAACTTCGCATACGTCTCACAGGCTTGCACCAGTTTCAAACGAAGATCCGGAATGGTTTTCGCATTGACACGGAAATTTTCGGGCCGGTTTTTGCTCGTGTACAAAACCAGCGGTTTGAGTGTATCGGTTTTCTCTGCCTCTTTGATTAAATTCATATATGATAGAACCACCGCATTTGCAGACTCAGCCAGAAATTGCGTTCCGGCGGCACTGTCTCTGACCATCGAATATGTCTCTGCTGCTTTTTTAAAGTCGAGAGAGTAATAATAACATTCGGCCAAATAATATGTAAGCTGGTAGGTTTCCCGAGTGTTTTGAAATCGGTTTAAATAGTCATTATATAGCCGGGCGGCCAAAGCGTATTCTTTCGCCGCAGCTTCGGGTTTGTTCTGTTGCTTGAGCCGTTGCGCTAAAACATGGTGCCTCACTGCCGAAGCATTCAGGGCATTCTTGGCTAAGGTGTCGGCCTCCACAATCATATCAGGCGTATCTTGGTTGGCTCGACGCCAAGCCGAACCAGGTCCGAACAGTACGAGAAACTCTTCCTGGGCTTTTGCCGCACCCAAGCCATCTTGCATGCGATAATATGCATCCACTATCGTTGACATCAGTTTTGGATTTTCGGGATGGGTCGGATACCGTTTGATCGCCTCCCGATACGCTTCGATACTTTTATCGTATTTCGCTTCGATATAGTATATGCCCCCGAGCTTCCGGAAAAACTCGCCATCATATTTTCTTCCACCCAGCCGCTGAAAAAAAACGGCCGCCTTTCCGACACCTGATCCAGACCACTCATCCGATGCAAAACACACCGCCAGATATTGCATGGCCTCTTCTCTCAACTCGGAACGAACCACCTCGCCTTTTTCTTGTCCTTCGACCTCTTTGTAGGTCCAAGAAATCAGCTCGTCAAACCGAACGGAGGCTTGCTCGTATTGATCTATTTTGTAATATGTCCATGCAAGTTTGTACAAAGCCTTGTCGTACATGACACTATCTGGGAAGCTCAAAACCCGCCGGTATGCTTCGATGGCTTTATCCAGCTTATTCGGATCCTCAAAATACGATTCTCCCAGCCGGGTAAGTACTTCAGGAATATATTTGCTTTTCGGATAGTTGTTGATGATCGCCAAATAGGCATCCTGAGCTTCCTCGTCTTCTCCCTGTTCCTGAAGACAATAGGCGATCAAATAATGAGCCCCGTCGCTGTATTTGAAATCCGGGAAATCCCGAATCAATCTCTGCAATACACTTACGGTTTTTTCATACCGCGGAATCGGAGGGACCGGTTCGACGGTCGTCTCCCCTCGGCCGAAAGCAACCAATTTTTTGCTGTATTCGTCTTCCTCCCGGGCATAATCCAACTTCGATTGTTCATAATGCAACTCACCCAATCTCCACAGTATACCCGGCGTATAGTTGGTATCATTCTGATGTTTGGCCAAGAAATTTTCAAAAGCTTCGATTGCCTTCGTACGGCGTTCTTTCTCGTCGCGTTCGAGATCCCGAATGACCCTTTCATATGATCCTACCACCGCTTTGCGTTGCTCATCGTACTTTCTCTCAATATATCGCTGTATTTCCTGCTTGTATGATCCGGCTTCCTGATTGAAGTCCTCGACGCGTTTTTCCATTTCGGAAAGCTCTTTTTGTTGCTCAGGCAAGACCACTGTGTCAGAGGTTTGTTTTCCTACATCCCCGTTCCCTTCACCGGCGTCGGGCGATACCGAGGTACCATCTTGCTCCTGAGGGGCTGCAGCCACCAGTGAACAGCAAAAAACCAGGAACAAGAAACCAATCAAGGTCAGAAGCTTATGGAGCTTCTTCCAATACACTCTCATACTCCTTATACAAGCGTTTTTGATCCAAGGATTGTTTGCGGCTCATATCGGTTATTTCACGCGTTTTCTCTTGTTTCTTATTCCAAACCACATCCAACACTCCTACGTCGGATTCCAACACCAAATGCTCAAACTGTTTTCTCAACTCATCCAAAGTCTGGTAGGCAACGCTACCAGCAAGGTTTTCTGATTCTTTTTCAAGTCGATCCAAAACCTTTTCAAAAGCTTCCAATCTCTTCTTTTCGGAATCGGCCATAACCTTGAGATCCTTCGCTTTGGTATCCACCCTGGCCTGCAACTGGTGGGTGATTGCCTGAAGTCTGTCTTTGACGCTCGAGACCCTCACCCTCAGCTGGTTGATCCGGCGGATCCAACCGGTTCCCTCGGAATCCAAATACGCATATAATTTTTCTGCCAAAAACCGCTCTTTACGCAATGCATCCATATACTGTTCTCTTAGCTGGTTCTCAGCAGCCAACGTCATGCTGTCCAATCCTGATCGGGACTTTTCCGTAGACAATACCACAGAAATCCGTTGCAACTCGTCCTCCAGATTTTCGGCCACTTCCCACCCCTGTCGAATCTCCTTTCGAAATTCGATCACCGCCTTCGATCCGCTCTGATCACTTTTTTGATTCATGCGGATCCAGTCATCCATGGCGCGAAGTTGCGCTTTCATGCCTTTTACCGCAATGCCTGATTCGTGTACTGCTTTTTCCAATCCTTCGATTCGCTTTCTGATTTGCATCTCGCGACTATCAATCGCCTGCAGGCTGCTTGGCAATTCGGTCACTTGGCGTTCCAACTTCACACGTTCTTTACGGGATGTGTTGTATTTCTTTTGCTGCTCTTCAGACAATTTTTCACCAATGATGCGCTCCTCCAACCAAGACAGTTTCTGTTCCAATTGAATTCTCGTATTTTCAATCTCGATCACCTTTTTGACTCCTTCACGCATATGAGGAAAGAGATTGATACGATCCTGCCGGTCATCCAACAAAAGATACAGCTTCTCCAATACAGCCCGAGCATCTTGCACGAATCTACGTCCCAATTCCAATTCTTTGACTACACTCAAAGCAGTCGACATGCCGTCGTGTTGGCTCATCCATTTGACCGCCATGGGTGGCAGATAGGTTCGCAAATCAAAAGAATCCAAGTCCTTGCCCGCAACCTCGTTGAAATAGCGAACCGGATCCTCATGTTGCTTCAATAAAGTTTCGAGCTCCTGTTCGACAGAAGAGTATGTCGAGCTCATTTGGTGAAAAATCTCGTTGGCCTGTTCGTAATCCCCGAGTTTTTCCCGGATATGACCCTTCAGAAGTTTCGCTTTCGGCACCAAGGCGCTGTCCGGAGTAGACACCTCCAATATCTCCGCGGTGCGTAGCGCCTCCAGGTAATATCTTTCGACTTCTTTAGGTTCCTTGGCGCTGTCGGCGCGTTGAATATATATCCAGCAGATTTCATACAACGCAGAATCGAAATTCTCGGATGTATGCTCTATGGACTGATACGCATCCAGGGCTTCCATCTCCCGTTTCAAATCAAAAAGCAGCCGTCCCCTCGCCAAATTGACCAACTCCAGAATGTCGGTTTCCTGCTTCGTACGCGCCTTTATCTGGGACAACGACTGGTAAACCCCTAAAGCCTCTTCCAGACGGCTCTGCTGAACATACACGACTCCCAGATAATAACGGGCTTGAAAATAAAGACCACTGCCGGCGGCAATCGAAGAAAAAGCCTGGCCCGCCTCCTGCCATCTCTGTCTGACAACCAGTGTTTTGGCCCAAAGATACACAGCCGCGTCAGGCACAGGAGAAAAGGACTTGGAGATGCGCTCATAGTATGCATCGACTTTGGCGAATTCATCCACACGAAAAGATATCTCCATTAAGCGAGTCAAGGAGAAAGACAAGTGTCTGCCTTGGGGATTTCTGTCCAATAATTGCAGATAGTATTTGTTCGCATCGATATAGTTGCGGTTTGCAAAAAGCGCTTCGGCCAAACCGAACAGCGCATCCGAAAAACCAGGATGGGAACGATTGGTCGGATCTTCGACCAGATCGAAAAACACCACCGCGGCGCGCCCATAATCCTGCAACAGCATCATCGCCTGAGCATCCGTGAGCTTGGCCTCGAAGCGATTCGATCCGGAAGTGCCTTGCTGATACCGCCCGAGGTCATTCAACACCCCGTCCAGCTTGCCCTCCAAAGAAGATACTTGTGCCTCAGCGGTTGAAATCTCCTCGCCCATTTCCGCCCGGGCTCCTAGGGCCAGTCCAACCAAAAGAACTGCCGGCACCCACGCTACACTGTGGCGGCGATGTTCGTGGCGGCAAGTCCAAGTCAAGACGATTCCTCGGTTTTTCCTTGAAGTTCTTTAGCTTTCTCAGGAGTGAGGCTCTCGGTGGAAATATCATATCGCACAGAAGGACGATCTTCCAATGATGCGGTAATTCCACCCTTCTCATGACCTACGATGCGAACCGTGATCACTTTGCCCTCTTCCGCAGTAAATGTATAGCTCGATGTAACCTTAAATTTATATCCTTTAACATATGAGAAAATACCGTATCCCTGGCCTTGATATACCATCCGAACCGAGATGTTGTGGTTTCCCGGCACGATGTTGCTCGAAAATATTTCTTTTTCTTCTATGTTTTCAAGGTCGCCGCCGACATCAACTTTTTTATATATGGGTTGGCCGTCCAGAGCGTACTGTACCGATACCAACTTGAAAGCGCCTCCCATTTCGTTACGATGAACCAAAACCGCTCTCGCTCCGGCGCCGATTGAACCCGTAACCACCGTCTCCTGCAATTGAAGGATCCTGGCTTTGGTCCGAAATATCTTCTCCTTGAGCTCATTGACTCTTTCTTCCAAATTACGCAGTTTCAACTCGTAGCCTGCTTCACCGTCCGCCGTGCTCGAAGAGGATACCGCAGCGGTATCTTCTTGCGGAGGCGATGCCTCAGGTGCCACGTTTTCTTGGGCTAGCACCATATTTCCAATCATGATGCAGGCAGCAAAAAACCCTGCCGCCCATCTTCTCGAGAAAACTTTTTTTTGTTTATTCATTAGGCTCTTCCCCTCCTGGGACGTAGCCCCTTTTGTTCCACACCCCGGTCTGTCAATATGCCGCAAAAGAAACATGTCCACTTCAAGACTGATAAACCTGTATGTTATTGATAAACCAATAACCCTACAGTGTCAATTGATTTTCTTCCCGCGCCGACAGACACCCCACAAGCCCGGAGCTCTTCTTGCTGTCGACGATCCACACGATGGTACAACAGTTCTTCTCTCCAACCATCGATTATCCCTCCCCCTTCTCATGGGCCCATCTGTCTCAGCGACCCTTTTTGAGCTCTTGGAGCACAAGCTTGGCTATCGCTTTCAGCGTATCGAAAACCCCCCATCCAGTGGCTGCAATGCTCTGAAACTCGGGTACGGTTTCAGGATTGAGAAGCCGATGAAGCTCTTCGATGCTCGCAGCGTTGGGGAGATCCCGCTTGTTGTATTGAATGACATAGGGAATACTGCGAAGATCGTATCCCTGCTCGGTAAGATTGACCCGCAGGTTTTCCATACTTTCGAGATTGGCCTCCATTCTCTCGATTTGCGAGTCGGCCACAAAGACGACGCCGTCTACACCTTTGAGAATCAGTTTCCGGCTTGCATCGTAAAAAACTTGTCCAGGAACGGTATAAAGATGGAATCTGGTCCTGAATCCCCGGATCTCACCCAAGCTCAACGGCAGGAAGTCAAAAAACAAGGTTCGTTCCGTCTCGGTAGCCAATGAAATCATCTTACCCTTGGCCTCTGGATTGGTCTTTGCGTAAATATATTGTAAATTCGTCGTCTTTCCGCAAAGGCCCGGACCATAATACACGATCTTACAGTTAATCTCCCGTGACGAATAATTTATAAAGGACATGTCGTAGCCCTCGGTCGCTGTTAGTCATTGAACAAGTTGTCAATGTCCTCGTCGGTAATCTCTGCAAATGGGGAACCCGCTGCCGGATCCTCGAGCTTGCGCATGAGGGACTCAAAAACAACCGTAAGCTCTTGGGAGGCTTTTTTCACCCTGAGTCTTACCAATCCGAGTGAGGAACGCCCGTCAAAGATCACCACCAAGATCACCCTCCCGGCCACAATTGAAATGTGCAGGTTGTCACGCTCGCCCTCATGAAAGAGGATGGAAAACTCTTTTTCTCCAATCAGCTTGGCCAGACCTCCGGTTGCAGCGATGTTTCCCGCAGTCAATGAGGCCAATGAAGTCGTATCAAGATTGGATGTTTGCCCGGCGGATGCAATCAACTGGCCGTTCTTGTCCACCAGAAACACCACCTTGGCATTGGCATCGATGCAAAGCCGTTCACAAATGGCGCTGATGCGGTTGAACTCCTCTTCATACATCACAAGTTGAGGACTAACCATTCAACCCTCCTGTCGCCAACACCAGAAAATTCAAGAAGCACATCATGGCCACCTTGCTTTCCCTATCGGTCTTATTGAATTTGCCACAATTACGTGCAGAGCGCAAATGTTCTGCCAACAAAAATACACAATCATAGCAGAACGATCTCAGGTTAGATCGGTGCCCAGGGGGTGTCAAGCAGTTTGTCACCGATTACGTTCACAAAACCGACACTCCCCGCACCGCTGCCTGTTCCAGAGTCATGTCGATCATCTTTAGGGTTTTTCTTTTTTGGTGCCTTCTCAAATCCTCGTTTACTACAAAACCACAACCAATAGTCCGTTGCATTTCTCAAACCTCAAAATTTTCGGTGTCCATAGCAAAACTCAAGTTTGTAACGGGCACCATGTAAAAAACCCGCCGTCCTGCCCGGGTAACCCCAGATGAGTTCATCTTGAATCTGAGATCGACGGAAAGTAGATACTTTTCGAATCAACAGCATTGAGGATGGATTTTTTCTCCCAAAATGCATCCTCCATCGATTGTTTTTATCAGATGGGAACATCTTTCGCTTGACAGAAGGCATGGCGGGCAGTAAGAGAGAATTGCCTCGAACCACCCTGAAGTAGAGAACTGGAGGCTTCATATGCATGAGGTAAGATTTCACGGACGCGGAGGTCAAGGAGCGGTTACTTCGGCGGAATTGCTCGCGTTGGCCGCCATTTCATCAGGAATGAGCGCGCAGGCTTTTCCCTCATTCGGACCCGAGCGCAGAGGTGCGCCCGTCATCGCATTTTCGAGGGTGTCCGACAAACCTATCCGGTTGCGGACCGCCATCCAAGAACCCAGTTTGGTCATCGTTTTGGATCCTTCCCTGCTCAAACTGGTCAATGTGAGTCAAGGGCTGATCAAGGGCGGTACCGTTGTGCTCAACTCATCGAAAAACCCTCAAGAATTGCGAGAGGTTTTCGGGTTCAAATCCAGATTCGGCGTCGTGGACGCCAACAAGATCGCCAGAGAGGAAATCGGCCGGATCATCACGAACACCACCATGCTGGGAGCCGCACTTGCCGCGATACATCTCGTAAATACCGAGAAGCTCGAGCAAGCATTGGAAGAGCGTTTCGGACGCTTGTCAACAAGAAACATTTCGGCATTTCGGCGGGCGCAAAAGGAATGCATCATCCTGGATGCGGTTGCCTAGACAAGCTTGGTCTCCATCGGAAAGCCAACGCTTTACCATGGAGAGTGAGAAAAGTTTCTATATTAAATAAAAATGATACGTTTTGCCAAAATAGAAATCGTGAAGTTTTGCTACGACAGCTGGCTCACATTACTCTTTCGTCAGGAAGTTTTTTGAATAAGACCGATATCTGACAGAGCACACGAAACAAGCAGGTTTTAGATTTGGAGGGTTCGAAACAATGGCTGTACAAAGCGCGCATCCCAAATGGACCGAGCTCGCCGTGGGAACCGCCATCACGGAACCCGGCGGCGCCCGGCAGAACCGCACGGGTGATTGGCGATCCTCACGTCCCGTATGGAAGCACTCTGAATGTATCCGCTGCGGTGTATGCGTGATGTTTTGCCCCGAAGGTTGCATCCAGTTCAATCTTGAGGTCGAAGGGTATCCGAACGCGGATCTGGAGTACTGCAAGGGCTGCGGAATTTGCGCCCATGAGTGTCCTACCGCTTGTATTGCCATGGTGGATGAGGAGGAATGATGGAAACCCGGGTTGGAAAAGAAACTTCCATTGCAATCGCGGATGCTGTTGGACTATGCGATGCGGATATTGTGGCGGCTTACCCCATTACGCCCCAAACCCACATTGTAGAGCATCTATCCGAGCTGGTCGCCGATGGAGTGCTGGATGCCGAATTCATTCCGGTCGAAAGCGAGCACTCGGCCATATCGGTCTGTTGCGGCACGAGCGCAACCGGAGCTCGCACGTTCACCGCTACGAGCTCACAAGGGCTGGCTCTCATGCACGAGATTCTATTTATTGCCTCTGCCTTGCGCCTGCCGATCGTGATGGTCGTGGCCAACCGCTCGCTCTCAGGCCCTATCAGCATCTGGAACGATCACTCCGACATCATGGCCGAACGGGATATCGGTTGGGTACAAATCTTCGCTGAAAATGCCCAGGAAGCCCAAGACTTGACGATTTGGGCATTCAGATTGGCCGAAGATAAACGGGTAAGCCTACCAACCATTGTGAATCTTGACGGATTTATCCTAACCCACATGATCGAGCCGGTGGTGGTTCCCGACAAAACCTCCGTACAGAAATTTCTACCGATTTTCGAACCGGTGTTACGCTTGGACGTCGATAAACCCGTTTCCATAGGACCCGTGGGAATTCCAGACATTTACACCGAATGCAGACAAGCCCAACAGCACAACCTCACGCAAGCCTACGGGCCCATCGTCGAGACATTAGGAGAATTTGCCAAGCATTTCGGGCGGCAATACCTACCGGTGGAAAGCTACCGGACCGAAGACGCAGAAGTACTTCTACTCACCATGGGAGCTTTGAGCGAGACCGCCATGGAGGCGGTCGACAACCGCCGCAGCCGCGGCGGCCGGGTGGGGCTCGTCAGATTGCGGCTTTGGCGCCCATTTCCTTTCGAAGATCTTTACCGGGCTGTATCCGACATCCCGGTTTTGGGTGTCATGGATCGAGCGATTTCATTCGGCGGCCCGATAGGCCCGGTCGCTTCGGAAATAAAATCGGCTTTCTATCACCGAAACCACCGGCCGAATATCGTAGAATTCGTGGCAGGTCTCGGCGGGCGGGACGTTGCGCTCGCTGATTTTGAAAAAATGTTCGACGTCTTGCTCGAAACCAAAGAAACCGGAAAAATCCCGCCGCCTCGTATGGTGGGTTTGAGGGAGTAACGATGGAAGGGCTCAATGTCTTTACGGCCAGATTGTTTCCAAAAGACAATCATTTTGTCTCCGGCCACCGAGCCTGCCAGGGCTGCGCGGAAGCGCTGGCGGTACGCATGGTGCACCAAATTTTGGGCCGCAACACCATAGTTGCCTCGGCTACCGGCTGCATGGAGATAATCTCTTCGCCTTACCCGGAAACCGCTTGGGCGATCCCCTGGATGCATGTGGCTTTCGAAAACGCGGCGGCTGTCGCATCCGGGATCGAATCCGGATTGAAAGTCTTGATGAGAAAAGGCCGGATTCCCCAACGTCGAATCAACGTCGTAGGTATGGCGGGCGACGGAGGAACGGCCGACATCGGCCTGCAGGCGCTATCCGGCGCATTGGAACGCGGCCACAATATGATTTATGTATGCTACGATAACGAAGCTTACATGAATACAGGCATCCAGCGCTCCAGCTCTACGCCTTTCGGCGCCACCACAACCACATCGCCGGCCGGGAAGACGAGCATGGGTCAGCAGACCTGGAAGAAAAACCTCACCATGATTGCAACCGCCCATGGCATACCCTATGTCGCCACCGCGAGTCCGAGCTACCCCATGGATTTGGCCAGGAAAGTCGAAAAAGCATCAAAAATCAACGGCCCGGCCTACTTGCACATCTATGCGTGCTGCCCGACGGGCTGGCGGATGCCTCCTGAAAAAGCTATCGAAGTCGGCCGCCTGGCCGTACAATGCGGAGTGTTTCCGCTTTTTGAAATCGTGCGCGGAAAGCTCACGATCACCAATCCGATTTCCAATTTCAGGCCCTTGAAAGACTATTTGGGAATCCAGGGACGCTTTCGACACTTGGATGATGCCACGGTGGCCGAGATTGAAAAAAGAGTACAGGAAGAATACCGAAGGCTCGAAAGCCGCCAGGCCTTGGGCTACTGAAGAAGGAGTCGTCATGGACGGAGCCATGCTTGATGCCATCATCGACAAATACGAGAGGAATCCGGCCAATTTGTTAGCCATCCTCCAAGATATTCAGAAAGAAGAAAATTATTTACCCAAAGAAGACATTAAAACGCTTTCAAAAAAGCTTGGTGTACCTCTCTCTAGGATATATGGCTTGGCCACTTTCTTTTCCTCGTTTTCACTCGAGCCTCGTGGAAAGCACATTTGTACGGTCTGTATGGGTACGGCCTGCCATGTACGTGGAGCCCCCAAATTGGTTGAGAAGATTCAACGGGATTTCGACGTTCCGCCCGGAAGCACGACACCCGATATGCAAGTGACCCTCGAGACGGTAAACTGTGTCGGTGCCTGTGCGTTGGGACCCTTGGTTATCCTGGATGGGGAGTATCATGGCAACATGAACTCGGCCAAATTGGATCGGATCCTCAAACCCCTGAAGAAGGAATAGGATCATGGCCAAAATATTTAAAACACCCGAAGAGCTGCTTCAATATGTTGAGCGAGTCCAAGCCGAACGAGACCCTCATCGTAAGGTGATTACCGTTTGCGCCGGAACCGGATGCTGTGCCTACGGCTCTATGAAACTCGCGGATGGTATCGAGAAAGTCATCTCAGAAAAAAAACTTGCCGATGAAGTCGGACTGAAACGCACCGGCTGCCATGGTTTTTGTGAGCAAGGCCCGCTGGTGGTCGTTCAACCCCAAGGCATTCTCTACCGGAAAGTCAAAACCCAAGACATCGAAGAAATTCTCGATATAACAGTAAAAAAAGGAGATGTTATCGAGAGGCTTTTGTACCGGGACGCGGATGGAAAACAGTACCAAAAAGAAGAAGATGTCCCATTTTATAAAAATCAAATGCGCTTGCTTTTGGCCAACAACGGACTGGTAGATCCAAACAACATCGATGACTACCTTGCCGTGGGTGGTTATCGTGCCCTCGCCAAAGTACTTGGTCGTATGCAGCCGGAAGAAACCTTGGCGTGGATACAAAAGAGCGGCCTTCGAGGGCGGGGCGGCGGCGGTTTTCCGGCCGGCGTCAAATGGGAATCTTGCCGCAAAGCCCCCAGCGCGAATGGGTTGCGCTACATCATCTGTAACGCGGACGAAGGTGATCCAGGCGCTTTCATGGATCGTTCGCTGATGGAAGGAAATCCTCACTCGGTTATCGAAGGTATGCTTATCGGCGCGTGGGCAATCGGGTACCCGGGTAAACCCCAAGGATATGTATATATCCGAAATGAGTATCCCTTGGCAGTCGAACGCCTCAGTGTTGCGCTTCAGCAGGCACGAGAAAAAGGCCTCCTGGGTAAAAACATCCTGGGATCCGGTCTGGATTTCGATATTAATATCAACCGCGGCGGGGGCGCCTTCGTATGCGGAGAGTCCACCGCTTTGATGGCATCCATTGAGGGTTTTGTGGGCGAGCCCCGGTCCAAACACATTCATACGGTGGTGTCCGGTTTATTCAACCAACCCACCAATTTAAACAATGTCGAGACCTGGGCCAACGTGCCTCTCATCATCGAAAAGGGCATCGAGTGGTACACATCCATCGGAACCGGAGATGTCTCCGAAAATCCTTGGGGCGGCAGTAAGGGGACCAAGATCTTCGCATTGGTCGGGAAAGTCAACAACACCGGCCTCGTCGAAGTTCCCATGGGCACAACGCTTCGGCATATCATTTATGATATCGGCGGCGGTATTCCGGCGGGCAAACGCTTCAAAGCAGTTCAAACCGGCGGTCCTTCAGGTGGTTGCATACCCGAGTCCATGCTCGACTTACCGGTTGATTTTGACAAGCTTACCGAAGCCGGATCCATGATGGGCTCGGGCGGCATGATCGTGATGGACGAGACCACCTGCATGGTTGATGTCGCCAGATACTTTATACAATTTTTGGCCGATGAATCATGCGGCAAGTGCACGACGTGCAGAGAAGGCTTGAGGCAACTCGGTCTCATCATTGAAAAAATCACCAACGGGCAAGCCCAGGAACAGGATCTAGACTTGCTCGATGAGCTGTCATCCACGGTCGCTGAGGGTTCGTTGTGTGCATTGGGCACCACCGCACCCAATCCCTTGCTCTCCACGTTGAGATACTTCCGAGAAGAATATGAAGAACACGTAAGAGAGCGCAAATGCCGAGCCAAGGTGTGCAAAAGCTTGATACGTTTTTCGGTTATCGAAGAAAACTGCACGGGTTGTATGCTGTGTATGAAAAAATGCCCGACCGGCGCGGCGCAAGGCGAAAAGAAAGAAGTTCATAAAATCGAACAGGAAAAATGCATCAAATGCGGCATTTGTGACGAAGTTTGCAACTTCAACGCCATCCTGGTGGAGTGATTCTCATGGATGAACAGAAAAAAAAGGTAACCTTCAAAATTCAAGGAAAAAGCTACGAAGGTGTTGCCGAGGAGAGCCTCCTAGGAGCCCTTCGCAGGTACGGCTATGATGTGCCATCCCTGTGTTACCACGAAGCGGTCAGCACCTATGGATCGTGCAGACTATGCCTGGTGGAGGTACAGAAAGGCAGGCGCAAAAAGCTCACCACCTCGTGTAACTATCCGGTACAAGAGGGCATCGAAGTATTTGTCGATACCGAAAAGGTGATCCGCCATCGCAAGGTCGTACTCGAATTGCTGCTGGCAGTCGCACCGGCCTCCGAGCATATCCGGCAATTGGCGGGCCAATATGGTGTCGACAGCACGCCCTACCAAATCAAAGATCCGGAAAACCAGTGTATTCTTTGTGGGTTGTGCAGTCGCGTGTGCCATGAGCTGGTCTCAGCCCATGCAATTGATTTTTCCGGCCGAGGAACCGGCAAAAAAATGACTGCGCCCTATGACGAAACCGCCGAGCAATGCATCGGATGCGGTGCATGTGTGTACGTATGCCCAACAGACTGCATCGGAATCAAAGAAGAAAACAACGTGCGCAGCATCATGCGTTGGCATCGGGATCTTCCGATGAAACCATGCAAGCAATGCGGCCGAGCATTCGCTCCCACTTTTCAGTTGATGCGTTTTGCCGAACAGATCAACAAGGATCGATCGTTTTTCGATCAGTGTCCGGATTGCAGAAAATAGAGCATTATCTGCAAGATACTCCGCCCGTAACCAACCATCAAACCGAAAACCATTTGAAAATATTATACTATTTTACGATCATGCCCGGGGTTGACATTTGAGGTCCGGATGTGTCAACATCTGGTGGAAAAAGCAGTAGATGGTATAATATGAGACGATGGCAACTCGGACACTGAATCGGGGGAAGGATTTCAGGAGGGCCACATTGCAAAAACCAGGTTCCCTACTTTTTCTGCTCCCTAATCTCTTTACCGTATCGAGTATTTTCTGCGGCTTTTACGCAATCATCCAAGTTGTCGATGGTTCATGGGAAAGTCGATTTTTTCGCGCCGCCATTGCCATCATCTTCGCCGTGATTTTTGACTCTGTCGACGGCCGGGTCGCACGCATGACGAAAACCCAAACCGAATTCGGGATCCAACTGGACTCCTTGGCGGATATCATTTCCTTCGGCTTGGCGCCTGCCATGATAATGTACAAATGGGCGCTGGAGCCCTTCGGCTTGATTGGAATGCTTACAGCATTTGTATACATAGCCTGTGGCACCCTCAGGCTTGCTCGATTCAATGTCATCGCCACACGAGAAAAAAGACCGCCCAAGTATTTTATCGGTCTACCCATACCGATGGCGGCCATGTTTTTGGTATCCTTGGTGCTGCTGCACCATCGTTCGGGAGGCGGAGAGCTTCGCCCCCAACCTTTGATGATTTTGGTTATGGTTTTACTCTCTGGTTTGATGGTAAGCCAAATCCGTTACCGCAGCGCGAAGCAAATTAAACATAGGCGGCGCGCGTGTTCGGCATTGTTCCTCACACTTCTATTAACTCTGGTGGCTGCCTGGAAAACCAGCCTCAGCCTGGTATTGGTGGTCGGTTGTGCGCTCATCGTCAGCATGGGCCCCATGGAAGAACTGGTGCGTTTGCTCCGCAGACGTCTTACAACCCATGATGATGACAAAGTCGAAGAAAACAAAGAAGAAACCGTTTGACTCCTCCAGAGAATCCGTTCGCATCCCCGATCACATAGAGCATGCAATCCGAGACAACCGTCCGGACTATTGGCTGATGTGATCGTCATCGAGTTCGAGATCCAAGCTGAACCTGCTTCCCCGTGGGCTTCGGCCTTCAACCCTGAGTCTGCCGCCCAAACAACCCGCAGCTTCCCGCGCCAAGGCCAATCCTAAGCCCAACCCATTAAAAATGGTTCCTCCGATTGCTGATTGGTCGGCAAAACCTTCGGAAAGAGCAGCAGACAGCTCTATGATCAATTGCTCGGACAAATTACTACCCGTATCCGACACAGAAAAAGATATCCGCGTGCGTCCGATCCCCGATCCGGGTTGTATCTGCGCATGTACATTTACGCTCCCATCCAAGGTATATCTCATGGCATTGGAGATCAGCTCAGAAAAAATCCGAGTAAACATCGACCGCACGACAAAGATGCGTGAAGGAATCGTGTTTTCGATCAAAATAAATTCGTTTTTCTGTTTATTCATCACATCGCTGTGTTCTCGAATCAGCGTCGAGATGACCTCGGCCGGCCTCAACCACTCCGGCTGGGAAGTAATCAGCCCCGCCCTAAGGCGAAAAAACTCTACCATGGCATCCAAACGCACCAGAAGCTTGCGCGCGTTTTTATCAATGAGTTGCAGTTGATGTAAGGCTTCTTCGGACAGGGTCTCATCCGTTTGAAGCAACAAGCTCGAAAATCCCACCACCGCGTTGAGGGGAGTTTTGAGATCATGACTGACATTGGCCATGAATCGGCTCAATCGCACATCCTGATCCTTTTGTGCATTCGGGGTATGAGAATCATTCTTTTCCATGCTCGGCACCTCCATGAGCCGATGATGGATCTGTTTTTCGCAAAGAATTTCTTTTCCGAATCCACCAAAACGATAACATTAAAGCTATGGCAATTCCCAATCCACACCATACCACGATGGTGTACGAAGTAAAAAATGAACGCATCGCCTCCCAATTGGCGCCCACGGCCAATCCCGCCACAAGGATAAGGGTATTCCATGCCAAAGCCGAAATAGCCGCATAGAAAAGCACTTTCCAAAGCGGCATGCGCACCGCGCCGGCTACAACAAAGAAAAATGCACGTATGCCCGGTAAAAATCGGTTTACTACGATATAAACCACTCCATGTTTAGAAAACTTCTGGCTCAACAACTCGTATTTTTCCTTGGTCAAGGGTGTCCATCTTTTGGTGGTTTTCTCCGACGGCAACCTCTCTAACTTTCTCCCCAACACAACCCCCAATTGGTAATCCAGAGTGGCGCCCACCAAAGAACCCGATGTCACGATAAAAAGAGCAAAACTAAAACTCCAATACTCTCGAAGAACGAGCCAAGTACCAAACAACGTGATCACATCCCCGGGAAAAGGCGGAAACACATATTCGATCAGTGAAGAAAAAAACAGGACCAATATGCCCCAGCTACTATGATTTTCTGCCACGAACGACAACAATGCATCAACCGCATGTATCTCTTGCACACTCATACCCACTCCATCCTGCAACTCCCAGCCGTCCGCTGCTTTCAAACCTTCTCATAACGATAAGGTATATACATTAGTTCCGCTCGGGAAAATTCATCAGGCTTATCACTACATCGCTACCTAAAGATCCAAGGTTTCGACATCCGCATGTCGACGAGAAATCGATTTTCTCAACTTACGAGCTCGACCAACGCGTCTTGCTCCATGGTCGGAAAAAGCTCCAATTGCCTTGCAAAATCCAAAACAGTAAATCTTGATCGAATGTAATGCGCCGCATGAAGGGCTTTTTTGAGATGTCCGGGCTCCAATCCAATTTCTTTCATGGAAGTAGGCGCCCCCGCAGCGTGCAAAACCGAACGTACCCGCTCGCCAGGTCTGAGCACATCCGAAAGGTTATTCCAAATGGCATCCCACTCCTGCCGAATGTGTCGAATCTCATGCTCATGCTCTGGTGGAGCTAGGTACTTACTCACATACTCGGTGGATACTTCGGCACCTAATTCACCAAATATTTCTTCAATGTGACGCAAAACCTGCTCTCTCGGCAAAGCTCCTACCGCCAAACGATCCCAATCCAGCTTATTCGGATCAACCAATCTCAAATGATCATACAAAGTTGCGGTCACAATGGTCGCGACACCGACCTGAGATCCGTGCCATCCTTCCTGCCGGTTTTCATACCCAGCCGTCATGTCCCAAAAATGGCTGATAAGATGCTCTGCTCCGGAAGCCGGCCCTGACGAACCGGCAAGCTTCATGGAAATGCCCGAAAGCAACAACGCTTCCATCAACCAACCGAGGGCTTGCGTGTCACCCTCACCGATGCCCGCGGCAGCATCAGCAACTTTTGCTTCTGCATGCATGACCACTTCTTCCGGTATTCGGCAATAATAATCTTTACGAATCAGGCCCGCCAAACGAAAATCGGCACAAGCCGTCGGCTTGGATTCCAAATCTCCCAACCCAGACAGGATCAGCTCCTTGGGAGCTTTTGATATGATTTCCACATCAGCCAGCACCGCAACGGGTTGATGACATGGAAGGGTTCTTTTGACACCTTTGATCGATAAAGCAGCAATAGCCGAAGTATAACCATTCATAGAAGGCGCCGTGGGTATGGCAAGATAGGGTATGTGATTGCGCCAAGTTCCAAGCTTGGTAAGATCCGAGACCGTACCCGAGCCTACCGCAACCGCCATGCCGCAACCCCGCAGACAGTTTTCTACAAATTGCAGTGTATGCTCATCTGCATGCGGGCGACGGGTATGATCATCATCTGGAATCTCACACCAACGAATCCGGTGTCCACTCTTTGTAAGCAGCTCTCCAACCCGATTACCCAACACTTCTTTGGTAATCCGATCTACCACCATACAGATCAGAGCTTCCCGGTCGATTTCCCGCACCCAGAATACAATCTCCTCAAAAGCCTTTTTGCGAATGCTCGCACCTTTCATATCGACGCTGTGAACTTTACCGCAATCACAGGGGAGGGAATATTCGTAGAGATCTTCAAGCCGAGTAGGTATGTTGCTCAATCGTCGAATCATCGCAACGACCCGGTGCAGATTTTTTCAAGCACGCCGCGATCCGATCCGTTATAGATGGGGACTTCTCTACAAATCGGATACTCTTTGGGGCAGTTCTTTCTGTTTGCACACCTCTTGTGACATTTTTTATCCCCGGATGCCGTGCATTGATCTGAAAAACCATGTTTACAATACCATGAGTCCCAACATAGATATCCTTCCTTACATCCCCCGGTGGTCCGACTGCATTCGGCAGTTTGTTTCTTCCGCTCGGCCTCCTCGGCGTGCTCAAAAGCCTCCCGTTCGGCTTCCTGCTCTTTCTGGATGGCTTTGGCTGTCTCGATGATATCAGGATCATAAGCCGACTCGGGCACTTTTTCACCATGCAGACATCCGGACACGCACAAACCGCCTGCCAAGCCTAACATCAACACTATTTTCATCATGACAACCTCTCCTTCAAAAAGAACCAATGATCCCAATCTGTCAGATTTACGCCGACAATGCAACCCGGTCCCAGCAAGTCTACTCCATGATAAAACTTAGGCTAACCGCTCACCTCGGGGTAGCGGTGACTCTCGAGACTTCGAGAACTTCCCAAGGGTTTACATGCAATCAAAAATCGATCACATGTAAACCCGCGAGTTTCGCAGAAATCGAAAGAGTCACCACTACCCCGGGGCGAACGGTTACAACTCACGCTTGTCGGCCGAGATTCAATTGATTTCACAAAATAATATTAGGCAGTCATCCATGAAAGTACGCTCGGAAATTCACCCCCTGAAAGCCTTCTGCGTGTCGTATTTAATACCAATATTGCAATAAAAACAAAACATAACGTACTCCACCCGCTTATCCCTACAAGATCATTCGTCGCCTCATCTCGACGCGTCTCATCGGGTCTTGACCGAAAGATCGATTTAGGTGCCGGGACATGATGAGGTATACTATCCAGCAGTTTTTTAGGGAGGTGAACATGAGCGAGACAAATGGGTGGTTGTTTGGATACGCAAATCGTTTTATTTACATCGGAGGCATATGTTTATGGAGCCTGGTGACTGTATGGCTTTCAGGATGCATGCCGGTCGATCAACCCAGTTGCGCATCCCATAAGGATTGTAGAATGGGAGCCGCATGCATGGATGATGGACGATGTATCGAACAACCCGATCTGGAAGTGACCTTGGAAAACCTGCCACCTGCCTTTCCGGGAGCGCTGTTTGAAATAACCCTGGAGGCAACAGGTGGAGTCGGGGTGAAAACTTGGAGCTTGCTTCATCATCCTGAATGGATCGAAATCGATCCCTCATCGGGAAAACTGTCGGGCATTCCCGGAAAACCCGACCAAGCTGCGGGCACATGTACGGTTATCGTCGAAGACGAGCAAGGTAGTCAAATATCCCGGCAGTACATGCTGAACGTAAAACTCTGTGTACCGGATACGTCTATCGATTGTTTCGATCCGGTCGGTGAAGTATGTTTCAAAGGATCACAACACTGTGGACCAAGCGGCGAATTCGAAAAATGTATCCCCAGCCTAACCCCGAGCATGCAATCCGACAAGTGC
This sequence comes from Myxococcota bacterium, assembly GCA_041560255.1. Taxonomy (GTDB): domain Bacteria; phylum Myxococcota; class B64-G9; order B64-G9; family B64-G9; genus JBFFBT01. The sequence goes on from JBFFBT010000052.1 coordinate 21,051, forward strand.
GGTTCGACCTGTGGAACCTGTGACGAGCTCACCGGACCCGACTGCGTCCAAGGAAAGTGTATGTGCGAAGAGCAAGAATCTTGTAGAGAAGGACAAACGTGTTGCCAGGGAGACTGCCGGGATACCGCCACGGATCCGAATCATTGTGGTGGTTGCGCCAAGAGCTGCGAGATTTATCCCCACGGCCGAGGAAACTGCATACATGGTGCCTGCGATTTGTCTGAATGCGACCGAGGCTTTGCTGACTGCAACCAAAAGAGTTCGGATGGATGCGAGATCGAGCTCGGCCGGGATTTGCATTGCTCGGCTTGTTTTGATGATTGCACGGGCAAGTTCAACCATGCTTTCGGCCGATGTTCGGCCGGACAGTGTAAAATGAGCACCTGCCATAATGGATGGAAAAACTGCAACACCCAAGAAACGGATGGATGCGAAATTCGATTGGGCAGCGACAAACACTGTTCGGATTGCTATGACGACTGCACCAAAAAATTTCCACACGCCACCGGACGATGTATCGATGGGGCCTGTCATATCGATGCTTGCGATCCGGGATATGGAGATTGTCACAATGGAAAGATAGATGGGTGCGAGACCAAGCTAGGCACCATTCAGCACTGCGCAGCCTGCAACCACACTTGTTCTCAAAAATACCCGAACGCATCCACGGTATGCCTGCATGCCACCTGCCAGATGGGCACCTGTCATGAAAATTTCGGCGATTGCGACGGCGATACCAACACGGGATGCGAAACCGATTTGCTCATTACCGACTCCGACTGCGGAACCTGCAACCAAAGCTGTCTCGATAAATTTGAATGCGTAAGCGGCAATTGCACTCCCATCCCTACACCCGGGCCTGAGCCGACTCCCACACCCAACCCGACTCCTACTCCTAATCCTACCCCGACCCCGACTCCTAATCCTACTCCTAATCCTACCCCGACTCCTACTCCTAATCCTACCCCGACTCCTACTCCAGGTCCTACCCCGACTCCCGAACCGGAAGGGTCTTGCGTAAATCCAGCCGGAGGTGATTACTGTGGAGAAAAATCCCCCGATGGTTGCTGGTGCGACGATTTTTGCGACCAGTACGGCGATTGCTGCCCGGACAAAGAAGAGGTCTGTAGTGATGCCGAGTCTCATCTGGGATTGTGGGTAAGCGATGGGACCTACGCCAAAACCCATAGAATCAAGATCATCCATGCTGATTTATGCGATAATTTCTGGGTAGATCCATACACCCGGATGCACTACTTCATGGCCGAGGATCCCTACCATGGCAGGCAGTTGTGGGTGACCGACGGTACAGAGCAAGGTACACAGGTCGTCAAAAAAACCCTTCCGATCGAAGCTATCGTGAAACACCTCAATGGTCACATGGTTTTCCTCAATGCCAAGGTGTACTATGCAGTCGATGACGGCCGGCACGGGCTTGAGCTTTGGAAAAGCGATGGAACCCAAGAGGGCACCAATATGGTCAAAGACATCTATCCCGGCATCCGGGGATCGTCCATCAAACATCTCGTCGTCGTCAATGACATTCTATATTTCTTTGCAGATGACGGAATTCACGGCGTGGGTCTTTGGAGGAGCGACGGAACCGAGCAAGGAACTTATCTCATCAAAGAGTTTTCCACCAAAACGATCGGCTCAAATCCGACTTGTCTGAGAGAAATCAACAACCGCTTGTTGTTTTCGGTACAATCCAAACATTAAAACTCAAAATATCAAATCAACCCAGTAAAAATGACCCGATCTACCGACTCCCGAAGTCATAGGAATGGGTGCCCAAACCGAGCATCCGAACCATGCGGGAGGAAGATATGTTGGCACACAACAGAGTTTCATGGACTCAAAAAGACATCACCATGGAGCAGTGTCTGAGGCACCACTTTGGAATTCTCAAACCAAATGCATGGCTCCACCAAAAACAAGTATCTCATACGATTTCCGACATCGATATATCCCAGCATGCCTCGAACCATGACTCACCGACACCCAGCCTGGTTACACTAGGCATGATTCAAGCCAATCGAGGCAAACTGCATCGAGCCGCCAATCTCTACCAAAAAGCCATAACTACAGGAAAAAATTCATACTTTTCAAAACTCGCCCATATCGAGCTCGCCAACATCATGTACGAATGGAACGAACTGGCTGCCTCCAAAAGGCATCTGGAAATGGGTCTGCAACCCAAACGACCGATTGAAGATAAAGATATTCAAAGCAGAGCCTGTTGTCTTTTGGCTCGGCATATATCCATCCACGGCGGTTGCGCGAAGAGCATATCTCTACTGGTCGAAGCACATAATATCTTGAAGGTCAACGCTATTTCTCAGTTTTCCCTTGCGCAGCTGGCTGCAACGGCAATAAGAACTGCCTGCCGACAAAAGGATCTCTATACCGCCGCGCGTTGGGCGCAACGACTCCCATCCCAAACCTATGATATACACATCAACCTGCTCAATGGGATCAGCCATTGCTACCTTATGCTGGGACACAACGAGCCATTGTCGGCCCTGAGACATTTGAATTCGCTTAGTCATGCCAGCCAAAAATCGGGCCTGACACACTACCTGGTCGAAACGCGCTGCCTGCAAGCGTTGAGCGCCACCCAAACGGCCAGATCGCTCACATACCTCAAAGAAGCATTATCCATCGCCGCCGCTGAAGGCTACATACGTACCTTTGTAGACATGGGCAAACCCATGATCAGACTACTCCAAAAGATCACCACACCACAGCTACAACCCTACGTAATCAAGCTTCTCAATGCAACCGAACCTGCCATAACCCATACAAGAGAAATCCATCACCCAGATTCCCCAATCGAACAACCGATGAGAGTTACGCTCAGTCACCGCGAGCTGGAAGTATTACAATTGATGGCCAAAGGATTTACCAACCAACACATTTCCGAAACCCTGCATATCAGCCTAGGAACGGTAAAAACCCACGTGCACAACATACTGTATAAGCTCAAGGCCAAAAACCGCATCAATGCAATCCTGCAATACCGTCAACTGGATGAACCCAAAACCTAGTCGGAGGTAAACCAGTCTCCATCTGAAAATCATCACATTATTTTGGAGATGGAGAATAAAGGAAAATATCGAGTTTTTCGGATACGAAAACAAGCTCAATGAGCGGCTTGCTCTTATCCGAATTCGAACATAAAATGGATATGGAAAAAATGAAATCTACTACTAAAACTTTCTGGATCGAACCATTCTTGATTATGGGATGTTTGCTGATAGGGTGCGATCCGGCCGTGGACAGCAGCTACCGGGGCCTGCCTTTGGCAGTGATTCGCGGTAAATTGCTCCAGACGACCGAACTGCAGCTGCCTGACAACATCACCTTGGGAGTTTTTTGGAGC
>JBFFBT010000053.1:0-24189 GCA_041560255.1 Myxococcota bacterium
GTCATTCCGTCCAGAAAAGGGCTGCGCACCACCCCTTCTATTGTGGCAATTGATGACAACGGGCGTCTTCTGGTTGGAGATGACGCAAAAAAACAACTACTTATCAACCCAACCAACACAATATATGGAGCCAAGAGGTTTATCGGCAGGCACTTTTACTCCCAAGAGGTCGAAACCCTATCCAGATATTTCAGCTACAACGTTGTTCCCATAGGAGACATGTCGGTCGGAGCCAAAATAGGCAACCGGACATTCAGCCTTCCACAAGTATCAGCAATGATATTGAACGAGTTGAGGAAGAACGTTTGCGACTATTTCCGAAAAGACGTGCGAAGCGCCGTCATCAGTGTGCCTGCATACTACAGCGAAAACCAACGCGCTGCGGTTCTCAAAGCCGGAGAAATCGCCGGTCTGGATGTGCTGAGAATCATCAATGAGCCCACCGCTGCCGCATTGGCCTATGGTCTGAACAAGGAATATGACAAGAAAGTATTGGTCTATGATCTGGGTGGAGGCACCTTCGACGCTTCTCTCCTCGAAGTCTTTGAAAATACATTTAAAGTCTTGTCAACCGGTGGAGATACATTTCTTGGCGGGGTCGATTTCGACGAACGCATTGTCGAGTTCATTCTTGCCGAATATGAGAAAAACGAGCAGGAAATTCTACAATGCGACAGTGTGATTACCCAACGGTTGAAAGATGCCTCGGAAAGAGCAAAGATTGAGCTATCGAGCAAACAAAGCGCTCGGATCGAGCTACCCTATATTACGCTTTCGATGGGGAAATTTAAGGATTTCAAAACAGAAATAACCCGCAGCCAACTCAACGCCATCACCCAGGATTTGGTGACCCGCACAACCAATGTGTGCCTCGAGGTACTGGAAGCAGCAAAAGTGCAACCCCATGAAGTCGATAACGTCATCATGGTGGGCGGGCAAACCCGTATGCCCTTGGTCGTTGATCAAGTAACCCGAATTTTTAAAAAACCCCCCACCAAGGGTGTTCACCCCGATGAGGTCGTCGCCTGTGGCGCAGCATTGATGGGTCACTCTTTGGGAACCGATACGAGCGTGAGATTGATGGATGTTCTGCCCATGAGCATCGGAGCTCGACAACCCAATGGTGGTTTCAAGAAGATCTTCGAATCCAACTGCGGGCTTCCGACCGAACGGGAAGTCGGAATCGCAACCACCAAGGACTTTCAAAAAGCCATTGAGGTATTGCTGTATCAGGGTGAATCGAACTGGTGCAATGAAAACGAGTTTTTAGGAGCATTCATCATTTCCGGTTTTCAAAGCCTTCCCAAAGGACAAGTCAAACTGGCAGTCAAGCTCTCTTTGAGTCACGACTCGATTTTGGAGGTGGCGGCAAAACAATATCCTTCCGGTAAACTCATGCAGGTTCACATGCGGGCCCAAACAGGGGAGCTTTCCGGGGAGGAAATGGCGCCCCGGCCGGTATCCTCTACCCGATTGGGCGCGCCGAAACCTTCGGAGTCCGGAGCCAAAACCAAGTCGAAAAGCTTTTCCGGTCTTCGAAGTTTCATACGCAGGATTTCAAATCATTAAGATTCCCAACTCCGCTGAAACCGCGATCATCCACAACATCCAGCTCCACAACTCCTTTTCTGCGATTCTGGTCGACCTTGTTCACCATGATCCTTGAGTGAAAACCCCTTGCAAGACCAGCCGTGAGATCGGCACCACGTCTCAGAGAAATATGCAATCCACAGCAATCACCCAAGGCCTCATGAGGTGCATCGTCTGCGCTTACAAGCATCACTTTGTCCCGGCGGTGTTTGAGATCCAACGCAATCTTCTTCCAAAAATTCGACCAAAGCTTATGCGAACAAACCCCGGCTTGAACCTCCAAGAACAGAGCCGTGGAAGAATCCAACGCGATGAGATCAACTTCTTTTTCTCCGATCAGCTGCTCTATAAACCCAAATGCCTCCAGGATGCCTTCGGGTCTGCATACCAAAACGTTTTGCAGAGCGATTCCCATACGCCTTGCAAAATCTGGTTGCGGTGCCCTATCCATATCTATCAATACCGCGAGTCCTTGCCTTCGTTCTACCGCAGCGATGGCATGAAAAATCATCATGGATTTTCCAGCCCCATTCGCGCCGTATATTAAAGCCAGGTCACCCGCGAAATATCCACCCTGAAGCAAAGCATCGAGACCGCCGCATCCACTGGAGATCGGAAACCTCGATCGAGCCTCCCCAACAGGCACGGCCGCCTGCCCTGTTGAGACTAAAACCCTTGATTCCATCGTTGAAATCGTTCGAACCAACTCCCTCAAACGCTTGAATCTCGTCATAGATCTCTGAGATCCTTTCTCTCGTATTTCACACCGAATGCCATATCACTCAATCCACGTTCACCCAAGGGTAGCGTTGACGCATGAGGTTTCGAGGACATGTCTGAGCAGGACTTACAAGCTATCCGGGTTTGATTGCTTGTAAGCCTAAGAGTTTTGCAGAAATAGAATGCATCAGTGTTTCCCTCGGGTGAACGCTTACACTCCTACTTCTTATGTCTCAGCATGCAAATCTTGATCCAAAAAGGAGATATCCATGCACACCGCTTGGACTATTGGGAGAATGTCGGCAGGGTTTTATTTTCCTGATAATAGTTAATTTTCTTGAGGTATTTTCGGGCTGCGCGGTTTTTTTCGTTGAGGTCTATGGCTCTTTCGAATATCTCTTGAGCTTGTTGGGTGTGACCGCTTCCCAACAAGGCAATACCGTAATGGTATTGAATTTGAGAATTATCGGATTCCAGATTGGAAGCAATTTCGAAGTATTTGGTGGCTTTTTTGTAGTTGCGTGAAGACAGATAGAAAAGTCCCAGGTTGAAATATGGGGATACAAATTTCTTCTCAGCGATAGCCTTGAGATAGCACTTTTCAGCTTTTTCAAAGTTACCGGATCGCACGTAGGCAACCCCTAAGTTGTTCCAAGCTCGATAAAAATTTGGTTTTATCCGGGTTGCCAAGGTAAACATTTCAATGACTTTCTCCCAATCGACCTTTTCTTTCTCCATCTGCGCGAGCGCGATGATCTCATAGCCGCGGTTGTTGTAGAAGTGAGCCACAGCTTCTAGATCGTCCATCAGTCGGTAATGGGTGACAATATGAAACAAATGCCTCACATCCAACAACCATATACCTTTTTCGGTCTCGGTCGCTGCGGTGATGTGGCCCATGCGCACATTCAAATCGTCCCTGCGCTGAAGATCATTGACTCGGGAAGAAACATCCATGTAGTAAGAATCCAGGCCGATTGATCGCGCCAAACCAATAAATACCGATGCGAGCGCAAGACAATTTCCGTATCCCAATTGCAGGGTTTCATTGGCGGTCGTCGTAGCGACATTTTCATATCGCAGCCCAAAATAAGACATCGAGAACATTGCCGAGGACAGCGCCACAGCACGGTTTTGCCTCGAACTGTGCATTCTGGTCGCGCTTTTGGCGATTTCAACATACTTGGGATCGATTTCGAATGGTACCTCCAAATCTTTCTTGGCCCGACCATGCGTACGCAGTTCGATCGCTTGTCTCAACTCATCCGGTTGATAAATCTTTTTGGTGATGGATCCGCACGCGCCCAGGATGCAGAATAAACCGAAAAAACCCAACCATTTCAATCCACCAAAATACCACTTTCGTATACATACCCGAACCATCATTCGATCCTCCCGCAAGAATAAGGATCCATACTTATTATGCTATCTTTTTAGTAATTAATCAAGGGGGGCTTTCTTATAGAAGGTCTCTTTACACTCCGCCGCCCAGTACCCTATCCAAGCTACGATACTGAATGGCTTCAGCCACATGCCGAGAGGTTATGCGATCTTTTTGTTCCAAATCGGCAATGGTTCGAGATACTTTCATGACACGCTCAATGGCTCGGGCGCTCAACCCCAAACGTTTGACCGCCAACTCCAAAAGATCCTGCTCGGGCTGGCCCAAACGACATGCGTCTCGAACAACCGAAGCGGGCATTTGCGCGTTACAACGTACGGCTTGAATTGGAGCAAATCTTCTTTTTTGAATCTCGCGGGCCTGATCGACCCGCGTTCTTATCCGGTGCGAAGACTCGGGAATACAGCGACTCATGATATCCTTGTAAGCAACCGCCGGGACCTCCACCTGAATATCGATCCGGTCCAACAATGGACCAGAAACTCTGGATCGATAACGCTGAATGGCTTGTGGCGAACAAAGGCAGACATGCGTTGGAGATGAAAGATGGCCGCATGGACAGGGATTCATGGCCGCCACGAGCATGATTTTAGCCGGAAAGCTTACCGACATCTGCGCTCTGGCAATGGTCACCACCGAATCTTCCAAGGGTTGTCTGAGAACCTCCAAAACATTGCGTCGAAATTCCGGCAGCTCATCCAAAAACAACACACCGTTGTGGGCGAGAGAAACTTCACCCGGCCTGGGGATGGTGCCGCCCCCTATCAGGCCTGCATCCGATACGGTATGATGGGGTGACCGAAAGGGCCTTTGTGCAATCAAGGCAGCTCCATGTGGAGTCAACCCCATGATCGAATATACCTTGGTGGTTTCAATAGCCTCCTCAAAAGAAAGCGCCGGCAGGATGGTCGGCAACCGCCTGGCAAGCATGGTCTTGCCGGATCCAGGCGGGCCAATCATGATGAGATTATGTCCCCCGGCCGCCGCCACTTCCAAAGCCCGTTTGGCATGCTCTTGTCCCTTCACATCCGAAAAATCGACTCGATGTCCTTTGGATTTCGTGAGTGCCTTGCTAGGATCCGAACGAATCGGCTCAATGCAGGCGCGCCCGGCCAAATGATCTACGACCTGTTGAAACTTTTCCACCGGTAAAACGGTAATTCCGCCCACCACCCCGGCTTCGGGGGCCGATTCCGCGGGACATATCAAGTATTTCAATCCCCGTTCGCGTGCCATAACCGCAATGGACATCGCACCCGGTATCTTACGCACTTCGCCATCCAACCCCATCTCTCCCACGATGAGAGTCTTTTGCAAAAGCTCTTGAGGCAAAGACTGCGAAGCTGCGACCAGACCCACCGCCATGGGAAGATCGAATGCCGTACCTGCCTTGCGAACATCCGCCGGAGCCAAATTGACCGTGATTCTGCGTTGCGGAAACTCGACTCCACAATTTTTCAAGGCAGATTCAACCCGAACCCGGCTTTCTTTCACCGCACCCTCGGCCAAACCCACGGTTGCAAAACTAGGTAAACCCCGTGCTAGATCCACCTCCACTTCCACCAAAAACGCATCGACCCCCAGTACCGCTGCTGATTGAACCCTTGTCAACATAGAGCCTCCTCAAACGCAATCGCCTACCCAGGGGTAGCCGATGATACACGAGATTTCGAGAAACTATCCGAGCAGGGTCTGCAAGCCATACGGTTTGATTGCTTGTAAGCCCTAAGAGTTTTGCAGAAATTGAATGCGTCACCGTCACCCCTGGGCAAACACTTTCTCCATAACCCGGCCAGATTTATTGCAATCATCATGCCAACACATCCGGGATATACCGGCTCCGGATCTCAGTGTGAAAATTTATCAACTTCCAATAAAATAATAAGTATGGGTTGATAATTTGACTAAATATGGTCTATACTTGTATAGTTCGCCGATATCGGCAAAGAATTGACACTTCCATTAGATGGAAAATAAAAATTACGAATATAGGAAGTTTTTAGATGGGAATTTTTATTTTGATATTGATACCGATCTTATGGTCCGGTTCGTTTTTCATTTTTAACTTTACGATTCTTGCCGACAATCAAAATGCATTTCTGGGCTACATCGAGCTCGGGGGGAATCGGGTTTGGTGGATTGCGGGTTGCCTCATCGCCGCCCGCGCATTCCAATCCGGTGATTACCTTTGAAAAGCTTGGATCTTTTTCTGCCTGGCGCCGGCGTTTTATTTTACAAGCGATCTAATTTTCAAGTTGGCTCAGCTGAAACTGTCGCCAAATGCCGAATATCTCTTGGACGGTGTGCTCGTCACCGCCGGTAATGCAGCCGCGGTCGCAAGCGTCATTATGTTCTCGCGTGCCTGGAAACTGGCCGGAATCGAGTTGCCGGGTCCAAAATGGATTCAATGGAGCGTAACAGCGTTTGCATCGCTTTTGGCGATAGTCATTGTTGGAGCAGGCAGTATCGAAATCATCCCCCGGCTCGCAACCGGAGAGCTCATCTGGCTTGCGAGCTTGGCCTCCATAGCAGGAGATCTCATCTGTCTTTCGTTGATTGCACCGCTTTTTTTGACCGCTCTGGCGCTACGCGGGGGATTGTTTATGCGCCCATGGATTTTTCTTACCGCATCAATGCTCGCATGGCTTTTTTATGACGCTGCCTACACCGCCCCGTTGATGGGGTTGAATCAGAAGTCCGCCGATCTCTTTATCGCATTTTTCCGTTCGTTGGCTCACACCTTGGTATTTTCAGCCGGCATGGCGCAACGCTCCATCTTGGGCGGATTGCAGAGAAAACAAAAATCCGGCAACCATGTATCCATCCAGAGTATTTCTGTCTCCTGACGAACCGAGTCCACAACGGCAGAATTCAGCCAAAAAGCAAAAAAGTGTTGCTCATCCCATCACCCATGATAGAATCGAGTCTAGAGAAATAACGTAAAATATACTTGTACTCGGCAAATAAAGGGGAGCCCACTTCCCTGATTGCACAATGGGTGTCAAATTATGCGATTGATCCACTTATTGATTCTTCCACCTATATGGTCCGGCGCTTTTTTGGTGCTCAACCTCACGGTGCTGGCCGGAGCTGAGCGTGGACCTTTGAATTATATTGAGATCGCAGCAGCCAGGATTTGGTGGATCTCGGGATGCCTCATCGCGGCGTATACATTTCGACCAGGTGATTATCTTAGAAAAGCCTGGCTCTTTCTGAGTTTCTCATCAGTCTCGTACCTACTTCGCGATATCACCCTGAAACTATCATTTCTGGGTTTAGCTGCGCTGTTTGAGCACATACTCGATGGATTTTTTATTACTATCGGCAACGCTTCATCCGTGGTTGGAATGGTCTTGTTTGCGCGTGCATGGAAAATCGCAGGTCTCAATTTGCCCGGTCCAAAATGGGGACAATGGGCGGTCATAGTTGGAACCAGCCTGATAGCAACCATCATCGTGGGCACAGGCGGCGTTCATGTCGTCCGCCGCCTGTTGGCCGGAGAATTTACTTGGTTTGCGAGCCTGGCATCCATACTGGGAGATCTCATTTGTCTTTCTCTCATAGCTCCCTTGCTCCTGACGGCTCTGGCGCTGCGGGGTGGACGCTTCATGCGACCATGGGGGTTTTTGACTGCTTCGATGATCGCATGGCTTTTCTATGACGTAAGCTACACCGCTCCGCTTTGGGGAGCTGACAAAAGCATTTCAAATATCACCACCGAGTTTTTCCGCTCATTGGCGTGTACACTGGCATTTTCGGCCGGCATGGCCCAATGGACGTTGTTGGGTGGTTTGAAAAAGCCGAAACAGCCAGGCGTCCAAGGGTAGTGGCATATACTACATTGTCATACCTGCAATCATCATCTTCATGGAAAGAATCGATGGTTCGACTTGACGTATCCACAAAGCCGACCTAAGCTTGGCCGATGACGGAGTGTGCCCTACCAACCTGCAGCCATGGCCATGCACGATATTGTAGGCTGGGATCACATTTTAGAAAACGTTTCGGTCAACGAGTAAGTAAAATCACACTCAGAGCGGGATTCAGCTGTCCCAATCGTGATGGTAGAATCGGTCTGGGCGGATGTATTTTCTGCTCCGAGACTTCTTTGTTGCCTCGTCAAGGTCCCATTTTCGGATCCATTGCAGAACAGCTCGAAGCGGGTTTTCTCACCCATCGTCATCTGCACGAGACCCAGCTCGCTGTCGCGTATTTTCAGGATCAGACCGCAACCGACGGTCCCATCGAGCTTTTGGATACACTTTACACCCAAGCCATGGACCATCCTCGGGTCGTGGCCCTATCGGTCGGCACCCGCCCGGACTGGATTGATGATGCGGTGTTTGAGTTGCTTGGCAAATTATCGAAGAAAAAGCCTGTGTTTCTCGAGTTGGGTCTGCAATGCGCCAACGATGCCATACTCAAATCCATCAACCGAGGACATGGAGTGCTGGATTTCGAGAATGCCGTCAAGAAAGCTCATCAATATGGGCTCGAAATCGTAGCCCACGTCATCCTGGGTCTGCCTGGAGAAAACGTCGCCGATCGGATAGCGACGGCAGACTGCCTCAATCGGCTGGGCGTCGAAGGCGTAAAGCTTCACAACCTGCATGTTCTTATCGATACACTCCTTGCGGACCGATTTTTGGCAGGCGAAGTTCACATCCCTACGCTCGACGAATACTCCGACATGGTCGTGCACTTTTTACAACTTCTGCATCCCGAAATGGTGATTCATCGGTTGGTAGGCCATGGGCCCAAACACCTCATGCTGAGCCCCGAATGGGCTTTGCACAAAAACAAGGCGATTGAGAAAATCGAACAAATTCTCGTAAGCAAAAACCTATGGCAGGGAAAACTGTTTTGTACACAATGGAGGAGAAATTGATAATCGATCTGCATGTACACACGTCCAGCACTCCGGGAGTTTCCTATACGTTGCGTGATTTGCTGCAAAGCGCCAAAACCAATGGATTGGACGGGCTCTGCATTACCGATGTGCATACGCTGGCAGGCGGGCTCGAGGCAAAACATATCGCCGAAAAAGAGAACCTACTGATACTCGTCGGATTCGAAGCGTATACGGATCGGGGGCATTTTTTGGCCATTTTACCCTCACCTGAAAACCTACCGGAGATTTCTACATGGATTCAGTTTGATCCGGATGGACAAATCCTGTTCAGCTCATTGGTGGAAGCCGTCTCGCGATACCAGGGAGTGCTTATCGCCGCGCACCCTTTCGATCGTTCCGTCCATCCATCACCCGGTGATGGGCTCATACAACTCAAAGGCGTATCCGCAATTGAAGTGCTCAATGCCAATCGACCCGCGCTGGTCAACGAATTTGCGGAAGAAATTGCAACCGGGATCGGGCTTCCCGGAATCGGCGGGAGCGACAGCCGTGAAGATCTAAAATCTTTGGGTAGGTTCGCAACCCTGGTTTTGGGTGATGTGAACAACGAATCTGATTTGATCGAAAGAATACTGTCTCATGATGTCTGGCCGATCGCCATTGGGGATCCAGCTTTCGATATGAGTGAAGACCGAGACGCCAGACATGATCAAAACAGAAGACGACATTCTCACAACAATCAGCACGCAACCAACAGAAAAAGCCGAGCCGCATCCGGCTCGAACAAAACATCTCGAAGCGGCCCTTCCCGTCCTCGATTCCACCAGACCGAATCAAACTCAGAAGCACGCTCAAAAGAAAATAGATTTTCCCAAAAACACAAAAGCAGAAGATCCCCCCGGAATCCTCCTCCCAAGCCAAAACCTTGATCCAAATCGGAATACAAAAACTATGATGAGAATCGATCAAAACGATTTTCTACCCGACCTACAAGCATATTGGTATGAGATAATGAACGAAAACATCCAAACCCGACGAAGTCTCGGGGGGGATGTGACGAAAGTCGGGCCTGCTCAACGCGGTGTCTCAGGGGGCGTCTTGTGCACGTTACGGGCCGACTCCGCCTCGGACAACCGGCAATAATCCGGTTCAACTATTTTTGGATCATCGCCCCCTTCTCGAAGGTAGGCGGACAGAGCCAACCGGCCGATTTCTTCGGCTTTGACCTGATGCAACCAGTCTTGTTCGGGAATGACGAGACGATCTCGAAGAATTCGACTCCAAAGTTCATGATAACGAGCCACCCCGGTTCCGATCAAAACACAATCATACTCGAATTGCGATATTTTCCTTGCAAATTCTTCCGGGTTACGTGCCGCTTGGGTCAACAATTGAAGAAAACCACCGTCGGGAGCAAACCGATATACCGCAGAGTACACCTCTCCCTTCAACGCATCCATGGTCGGACAAATCAGATTGTTGGCTTCATGTTGCAGATTGCACGCTAAAGCCTGCAGCGACGAGACCCCTTTCAATGGTATTTTGAGCGCATAGGCCAAACCTTTCGCCACTGTCAATCCAACCCGCAATCCGGTAAAGGAACCTGGACCCAATCCAATAGCAATGAGCTTCAAATCACTGGCTGCGAGCCCGGCCTCTTGCAGCAAGCTCTCCACGCTCGGCAGCAATGTTGAAGAGTGGTTTTTGCAATCCCGCCGACATGCAACGATGGTTTCATGACCATGTAGGATCGCTACGGTCTCGTTCGAAGTGGATGTATCAAATGCTAGGACGAATATGGCGTCGACCTTTCTGGTTGGTTTCCGTATCCAACCACACTCATTTGCAATCCAGGACCATATCCCGGTCGTCATATCACCAGGTTGCACGTGATATGGCGACGCGAAAAATCGAGAAGGTAATCAATAGTTTCGATTATTGAAACCAGTATCGATGGACATCATTCGTAAATGCAAACAACATCAAGCTTACGAGTAAAAACAAACCGACATAATTGGCTATCAAGCGCACCTTCATCGAAACCGGCGTCCGGGTTATCCCTTCGATCATGATGAAAACAATATGTCCGCCGTCCAGAATGGGAATGGGAAGCAGATTGAGCAATCCCAAAAAAACACTCAAGAACGCCATCATGGCGACAAACTGGCGCCATCCCCTTTCCGCTGACTTCCTGGCCAGATCTGCGATCATCAACGGCCCGCCGATGGCTTCCGTAGGTTTGATCTTACCCTTGAAAATGGCCGCCATGCCTTCGATCTGTCTGGTAATCGCTTGACCCGTTTCGACAAAAGCCATCCTGAAAGCATTGGCGAGCCGGTCCGGCCGGGTAACAAACTTTCCACTAGTGATATTGGAGCGATACTGCACCCCAAATCCAGGTTTTTGGGTTTTCTGCCTAAATTCGTTGGTCTGTACGATCGTTTTGGGAACGAACTCAATCCTATGCAACTGTTCCTCGCGCCGAATGGCTATCTCAATCACCTTGTCTTCACCCTCCTCGAGATAGCGGCTGAAGTCATCCCAGCTGTCGATGGCTTTACCCGCAATCCGCACGATCTTGTCTCCGGGTTGTATGCCATGCTTTTCGGCGGGATAACCCTTCGTAATCCCCTCAATATACAGATCGATAGGTTCAATACCCGTATAGGCACTACCCACCGTCCGAACATCCTGCGGTGCTGTAGCTTCATCTTCGGGTACGATCATCGTTTCAATCAATTGAGGAGCAGAATCTGAAGAATCCCCTTGGTTGGATAAATCCTGTCGCACTGCAGTCACCGGCAACCAGTGCCGACCGTTTTCACGCAGTACGGTCTCGAGCTCCCACCATCCTTTAACTGGAATTCCACCAACCGATAGCACGCGATCCCAACTTTTCAGGCCCGATCGGCCGGCAGGCGAGCCCGTTGACACCACTCCGATAGTATTGCCCTGAGGACTATGCCGAATGCCGATATCCCATTGTTGGTAGAGGTCGATGCCGCTTTGATCGGAAACCTTGACCGGGACGACGCGTACCTCCATCTCGATCTCGCCACGAACAACGCTCAATACAATCGGTTTTCCTTCACTGTGTTGTATGGCGGTATCAATTTCGTCCCAAGTATCAACGAGAGTTCCATCGATTTTCGAAATGTGATCCCCATAGCGTAAACCAGCCTGATCCGCCGCAGTCGAGGCAATTACCCTCCCGATGACCGGAGCAGGAGCCTCGGGCAACATAAGATGAAATACAAAAAAAATCGGGATGGCAAACAAGATGCTGAAAAGTGGACCTCCCAACACAATGAAAAAGCGCTTCCAGGGTGGTTTCCGTGAAAACGATCTATCCTGCTCCTCTGCAGGAACTTCCTCGGTCGGATCATCGCCCAACATGCGGACGAATCCTCCCAGCGGAACCCAGGCTACCCGGTATTCAGTATCGTTGATTTTTTTCGAAAGTTTCCAGCTCCCCAGTCGTACCGGGCCTCCAAACCCCAAACTGAAAACCAAAACCTTCACATTGAACAACTTGGCAAACAAAAAATGCCCCGCTTCATGCGCAAAAATCAGCGGACCAATCAACACCAACAACCAGAATACAAAGAAAATCCATTCCAATGTTACATCTCCCAGTTTTGAGTTGTCACAACCTGAAAACCGTATACCAACAACCCGCCTTACGGGTCAAGGCATCCCGGAAGGACCGATGAACGCCATAGATCCACCACCGACCATCATGTAATTACCGGCACCATCTTTCAGGAAACACATAGCGATTGTCGCGCATCAATTCTAACCGATACCCCTCCCGCATGTCCAACTCCATGGTGGCAACCCGGATTCTCGGCTGTATTTGTTCGATGTAAACCCGATCCAGGTGCACGACCGCGTCCGGCTTGGAAAAATCGGATGCCCCAACCATTCCTCCAAAGTGATCACTGCGTCCGAAAGCTATATGCAACCCCAACTTTTCGTCCAACAAGGTATCACCCGTGGCTTGAACTCCAAAATCCATCAACACTCCCAACCCAAGCTCGGCCATGTTGCCATATGCCGGTTCCGCCGTAAGAAGGGCATTTTGAACGACCGCCTGCCGGTTTTCTCCGGATGCGCGTTCGGCCCGATTGTTACGAACATGGAAAATGACCACGTCATTTCCGATCTGAACCGGCAACTCACCATTCGATTCGCTGGGCTCGCCGGTCTGCTCACCTTCGTACGGAACAATAAAAGCCTCTCCCGAAGGAAGGTTTCCCGCCGTACCGGCCATATGAAACAATCCACTCGAGGCATGCGCGCTACGATACCGCAAATCCAAACAAAGCTTGTAATTTTCCTGTTCGTCCACCCGAAAAACGATTGAGGCCATACGAGCCTTGTCGAGCAGATCTTTCATGAATTTGACCCTGCGGTTGATCTGTTGGTAATCCAAACGCAATGCCGGAATCATCTTTCGTGAAAAACCCGGCATGGTGGCGGCTCGAAAACCATATTGTTTCGCCATGATTTTCATCGGAGCCGTGACGGAGAGTTGGGTGGGCGCCATAAACATGCTGTGATTTTCAAATATCTCGGCAAACGGCACCGCCGTATCCGGATCGAGATCATCAATATGTTTGGGAAGCAATCCACCTGGGTGCGTCCAGGCCTTCTGCGGCAGATCTGCATTGTTGGTATGCGTATTTTGAAACAGGACCAAGTGGGTTTTAAATTTGAGGTCCTCTTCGAGCTCACTGAGCTTATCTACCCAATCCAACGCCATATCCCTGCGCTGGCTCCAAGGGTCAGTGTCGGGGTTTTGTGCATCCGGCACATCCACCAAAACAGCCAATGCCCGATCGGATTCTTTCGGCATAAAAACCCTTTTCACGAGATGGTATAGTTCCTCGGCAGCAAGTGTATCAACCATTATTGCTCCTTCGTATCCGGGTGGGTTTCATCCCGACATGCCGTCATTTCCAGTGAAAGAGGAAAAGCCATGACATCCGCGATGCGATCTTTCCCACACAACAGCATCATCAAGCGGTCCACGCCCAGTGCGCAACCGCTGCAATCCGGCATACCTTTTTGGAGGGCATGCAGATAGGCTTCATCCAGTGTAAAAACCGGTTTTCCTAAAGACTTTCTCATCTCAAGCTGCAAGGTGAATCGCTTGCGCAATTCGATCGAATCAGTCAACTCCCGGTAACCATTGCACAACTCCAAACCCCCCGCAAACAGCTCGAAGCGCTCAGCCTCATCCGCAACCAATGGGTTGGATCTCGCCTGAGCTGCCATGGCGGCCGGATATCCATACAGAAATACAGGTCCGATTCGGCTCAAAGCCGTATCAACCCTCTCGAGCATGATGCGATGAATGATATCATCGAAGCTGTCGTCATGAGCTGTTTTAATGCCTGCAGCGTTGGAAGCCGCATGCAGGGTCTCCAACGACCATGCTCCCGGTATTTCGATATCGGCCAAAGATCGAAAAGCTTCCCGCATGGACATCCGCACAAAGGGCGGCCTCAAATCCACCTCATTGCCGTTTCTCACGATCTTCGGCGTACCCAAAATATTTTGCGCGAGATACATTACCAAGCTTTCTATCCAGCTCATGAGATCGTCGATGGATGCGCCGACCTGATACCACTCCAAACCAATGAAATCCGGATTATGGGTATCGTCCAACTCTCCATTACGAAAAAACGGACCAAGTTGGTATATCCTTTGCATGCCTGCAGCCACCATGCGCTTCATGTGATGCTCAGGAGAGGTCGGTAGATACAAGCATAGGTCGACTCCTGCCGGTGTCGTGAATCGGGTGGAAAAACTATCCAAATATATCGCCGGATCCGGCGATTTGACCAGACTGGGGGTGGTCACTTCGATAAAACCGTCTTGCTCGAAGAATTTTCTGATCGCATTGATGATTTTGGCACGCAAATGCAACGTGTCTATGAGTTGCGGGTCGCTTCGCATGATCATCTATCCGGGTTGTTTTTGGAGTGTCATTGTTTATGGCGCCGGGGCCGCACACTGCTGTTGCGCTTGCATCAACCCATCCTTCTGGGTAAACAGAACAAAAGCCATAGCAGGTCGTTTGGAGCTTTCACGCATAGCAAACTGGATACCATCAAAGCTCCAACCCTTCGAAACCCATGCATTGATAATGGATTCTAAATCTGCGTCTGTCACCGTGCTGCACTCGACAACCTTGTATTTCAACATGAAGCTTTCTCCCATCTCGGTGAATTATGAGAGTTAAACCTCGACTTGTCAAACCAGTATTTTTTTTTAGCCCGTAAAATCGGGCAGATCGAAAAATGTTGTTGTCAATGCATCGGATGTCACGCTATGGTTTATCGAGGAGGAAGCGTGTCATGGATCTGGTGCAAACATTCCTGGATGAGTTTTGTGAAATTGGAGAGAAAAACTTCATCGAAAAACACAATCATCCCATATTGCTTTATCCCGACAACGATGAAACCGGAAGGCTGTCGACCTACCACACGCGCATGGCCATCCGAGACCCTCAGCAAAAACTGGACGCCAGAAGTACCGAAATAGCTCGGTTTCGGATATTGCTGCCCAACACACCTCCCGGACAAGCCTTCCCCGCCAAAATGTTGTTGGGTAGAACCCAGGATCGGGATTTCACCATCAATCATCCAACCATCTCCAAACGGCATGCCTATTTCCTGTTGGATGAAAAAAAAGGAAGCTACAAGCTGGGCGATGCCGGATCGACAAACGGCACATCCATCAATGGTCGCAGCGTGGAAGCAGGCGATCCCGTTTTCGTGCGCGACGGGAGCGTGATAACGTTCGGGGAATGCGATTATTTGTTTTTCTCACCGGCAGGATTCGCAAAGCTTCTGCAACAACTCAGATATTGATAGGCATCATGACGATTCCTGCTTGTCCAAATATCTTTCCACCATCCATCGAATCAGCTTTTGTCCCCCTTCGTTGATCTCTATAAATTTTACGGCGAAACCAGCCGGATTCTGACGTTGTTTCCAAACTACTTCACCCATTGCGCGCACCGGTGTACTGATTGAAGGCAATATAATCTCAAGAGTAACTTTCGTCTCTTCATCCAATGGAGTGTCGGTAAGCAAAAAAATACCGCCGGCGCTCAGATTTTTGCTATGGTAATGATGGGTTCCATGCTCGGTCTTTACCTTGACCACCACACCAATCGGCGCACGGGGAAAGGAACGCGGCATAGTAAAATCGTCTTTTTTCATCGTGCAAACCTTCAAAGACATCCCGTGTAATTGTGCAAGTCTATTCCGGGATGTTTCACCTGTCAATTTAACGACACAATTCTACCGTATAGCTATCTGATATCATTAAAGTTTTCAAAAAAGGAAGATTCTCTTTGACTCTACCCCCCAAGGTGCATGAAAATGATCTGATTGGACCAAACATGCTGAAAGTATCAACAAAGAGCATCGGTGTGAGAATCGGCCTGGGCATAGGCATGTCATGTCTGGTTTTCACACTTTTGTTCTTCCTGCTTTCTGCCGAATACATCCAAAATTTACTCGCCGGGAACACTCAGACGAGTGATTCGATCTCCGAAACCTTTTTGGAGACAAAACACAATACGTTCTTTTTATGGCAAGTGATTTTATCGGTAGTCTGGACCATGCTGTCCGCTCTGACTTGTGTGCTATGGATAAAAGGGTATCTCTCCAAATCCATCGGATCAATCACGCATGTACTTGAAAACGCCAGCCAGGGCGACTTCACATCAAGGTTACAGCCCCGAACCCGGGACGAAATGGGACAACTGGCCGAGAGGGTAAACCAATTGCTGGCGTCTTTGACCGAGATGCAAGCATCAAAAATCAATACGGACATGGAGCTGGATTCGGCCCATCGTGAGCTCAAGCTCAAAACCCAGTTGGAGGAGAAAAACCGTATCATTGAAAAAACCAACCTCACATTAACCCGTAGATTGCGGGACATCGCTCTGCTGTATGATCTCAATCGAGCGTTGATTTCCTCGCTGCAACTCGATCAAGTCCTGAACGTCATTACGGAAAAAATCGGTGATGCACTTGGATTTGATGCGTTGGGATTCAGCGAGCTCCTGGTTTTTCTCATCAGCCACGAACACAGAAAACTAAAACTGGTCAGATCGCTCGGCCGGCTCACTCCATCCCACCAGCTCGGAAAACTGGTCGAGCCATTGCACGGCCACCTGGCTCAAGCCATGCGCAGCCGCAATCCGATCTTGGTAAAAAACATGTCCAACGCACCGACTGAAAACACATACAACCAACTGCTGCCTGCATCCGGCTCTCTCTTGAGTGTGCCCATCCATACCCAGGAACACCTCCTGGGCGTGTTATGTTTCATGCGCAAAGAGGTAGACTCCTTCTCGGAAGATGAAATTCAACTGTTGACATCGGTCACCCAATTGGCGGCCATGGCCGTACTCAATGCGCAGCTCTTCAAAGAAAAATTGGATCTGAGCATCACCGACGAGTTGACCCAACTCGCCAATCGCCGTCACATGCAGTCTCGTTTGGAAATCGAATGGAACCGAGCCATCCGACTCAACAAGCCGCTTTCGGCTTTGATGGTGGACATTGATCAGTTCAAACGTTACAACGACATCAACGGTCATTTGTTGGGAGACGAGGTATTGAAGATCGTAGCTCGCATTCTGGAAGAAAACACCCGCAGCGTGGATACCGTAGCCCGATTTGGAGGTGAAGAGTTCGTGGTCGTTCTTCCAGGGCAGGAAAAAAGCGCCGCTATCAATGTGGCCGAGAAACTACGGCGAGCTGTGAGCGTCGCCCAGTTTCCCCGCGCCAACCGTCAGCCCGCCGGGCGTCTGACCATTTCGGTCGGGATCGCCAATTATCCTCTGGACGCAGAAAATCCCAAACAACTCTTGGACAAGAGCGATCTGGCCCTCTATGTCGCCAAACGGACCGGACGCGATTGCACCATAACGTATGAAGATGGGATGGAACAGATCGAAGACGAACGCCTGCGGGCAAAAAACGAAAGCAAAAAACGCGCCGGCCGAAGGAAAACCAAATCCCGCCAACAGCTCAATCTACTTGAGCACTGAATCAAGCTTATGCCTGGCTTCAAACTTTCATCAGGATCAATGAATCCTGCTCTTTTCCCGCCACAACCACTTCGCTTTCCCGGGTGATGAAGACGTCGATTTCCGATCGAGCCGCCATGTCGCCGGGCAAATAGATCCCTGGTTCAATCGAAAAGCAGATTCCGGGCACGAGTTGTCGAGCGTCCTTGGTCTCCAGGTTATCGATGTTGACTCCGTTGCCGTGCACATTCTCTCCAATCGAATGACCCGTGCGATGAATGAAATACTCTCCGTATCCCGCCTTGTTGATCACTGCGCGGCAAGCATCATCCACCTCATATCCGTAGCAAGGTTGGTTCGAGGAAAATTTGCGCCGGACAAACGAAAGGGCTTCGTTGCGTGCATTGCGCACGGTTTCGAATATCTCGACGTACTTCCCGGGTGGGTTGTCACCCACAAACCCACACCAAGTTATATCATAGAAAATCGATCCCGGCTGTTTGAGCTTGGCCCATAGATCAATAAGGACGCTATCTCCCTTTTTGAATGCCCGGCTGTTTTCCAAGGTGGGTTCGAAATGGGGATCTGCAGGGTGCTCGTTGACTCCCACGATGGGGTGTTCGCCCATGCAATCGAGACCCTCTTCATCAAAACGGGATAAGATCCATTGCTGCAGCTCATACTCGGTAAGCTTTTGACCTGCGCGGACGGTTTGCTCGATTTTCAAAAAAGCTTGATCTTTGATGCTTTGTATTTTTTCTCCGGCCGCAAGATGCGAACGATAACCCTGCTCGTCAATCACCGCTTCGAAGGTTTGCACCAGATCGGCCGAGGTGACCACCTCGACACCCATTTTGCGAACCAGATCCACAGTACCCGCATCTGCGATGGACACGTATGGGATGGACGCCTCCGGCGAGTATTGCATGGCCACCTTTTTCGCCCCGGAGAGGATCGTCGCCAACTCCTTATGCAACTCCTTCCATCCCAAATAGGTTTGTTTTTTGCCCGGTAAGGCGTCCAATTTCTTGGATTCGACCTTATGGGCCAGACGAATCGGCTCGCCTTCGGCGGGAAGGTAATAAAACCATCTGCGGGTGGTAAACTTTCCGAAATCCAGCCCCAAGATCCTGTATGCGAGTGGATCGCGATTTTGAAAATCAAAAAACAGCCATCCATCAATGGCTGCAGCCTTGAGCGCCGCTTGAATGTTTCGAAGATCCACAATACCTCCCGATATGTTGGTATTTGATACAAATTGCATAACCCATCACATCCGGAGGGTCAAGCAAAACCAAGTTTCTTTCAATCTTCGCTTTATTGAGGATTTTTTTGCATCTCGGCCGAGAACACGAGCTGTCTGCCGGGGATCGGACGCACGGTGCGGGTCCAGACCCGAAACCCCGCATGCCGAAGCTCGAGTTTGGAAGCCGACGAGGATCGCAACATCAATACGGCGGGAGTCTTTTTTCGGGTGTTCTTTCCGTCTAGATAGATTGCAGCGCCCCGGGGCTCTGAGACGACCCTGACTTTGACTTCCCCCTTCCATCCCCGGCCCCGCCGGCTCAACACCAACTTCAAGGAAGCTTTTTCTCCCGGGATCAACTTGACTGTCCGAAACCCCGGCTTTCTGCCCCGCCGCTCCAACAACACCACATGCTCAACTCCAACAGGTAAATCATCGAGGGTACAGGGAGTCACCTTACCGGTATACACACCATTGAGGTAAACCGGGGCACGGCTTGGAATACTGGTTACGACCAGGCTGCCTGTGGCTGTCCGGGGCGGTGTTTTCTTCGGTTCATCGTCCGATGCCTTTAATTTCTCCGGCTCAAAGACCTTTGGATCCTTATCGTCAATCCCGGCTTCAGGAGATTGCATCGGAGTATGAGTTCCTTCTTTTACCGAACCGGCATTCAACTTGGCATGTCCGCTGTCGGTGGAATTTAGATCGACCGTATCCGAGGCGTTGGAAGGCGTTACAATCCATTCCGGGGTTGGCAATGCACTGCCTGCAGGTTGCTCTTCAAGGTCTACCGGCAACCAAGACACCAGTTGCCCTCGATAGACCACACCCGCTGCAACCGAGGCCGCCAGCAAAACCAAGACCCAAACAACAGCCCGGCTCTTTTTCTTGGACACCTTGGTGCTCGAAGCTGTTTGCGGGACGATACTCCGGGGGTTTTCATCCTCCCAATCATAACTTCGATCCTCGACGCTGTCGAGCAGGTGCTTCGCAGACATATTGGAAAATGAAAGCTTTTTGTTGTCATCCAGGGCCAAAACGGTGTCCAACACCTCCCGCAGATCAAATGTCAGGTTTCCCTTATAGGCTCTCTCCTCCGGCATAAACAAAGCTTCCATACCGGACCAGGTAAACATCTCGAATATCATTTGAGCGATATGCCGGAGCAACAGATCCCGCAATATCGACCCCTCCATTAAACCCCATTCGAGTATGGTCTCACCAAAGTTGCGGCCGCTGCGTTTGCATTCTTCGAATGCCGCTCGAATCTCATCCTTCGACAACTCGGTGTGCTCGACCAGGTATTTCGTAAATGTCGTTTTGATGGTTGATGCCGCGGCCCAGGCGATCTTACCGCGTGAAAAAAAGATTCGACCCGTCTCGGCTCCGCTGCGCACCACCACTTCCCCACCCCGAAGCGCCCGGGCAGGTTCTTGTAATGCCTTGAGAAACTTTACATCTTGCTCGCTTAGCACCGGTCCGGTTTTTTGCATGACCAATCCAGGATAGCATATTTCAGACGGCGTCGCATACTTTGCCGGATGATTCGGTTTCCGCCTCCAAAGCTAACCCTCCGTCTGTCCCGGAGACGAGTTTATGATAACCGGGCGTGCAGAAACTCCACCGTCATGTCGACGACCCGATCGCGGTGGGACGCATCGAAAAAGCGATGGTCGGCCCCCGCAACCACCTCGAGGTGTGCCCGGCAATTGGACGCTTTTTGTAAATCGAACGCCTCCCCCACAGGAATCACTTCGTCGTATTCTCCATGTAAAATCAACCAAGGGCAACTGATTTTTCGTCCGGCCGCCATGATATCTATGCCGCGCGCATCCTCGACCAACAACCATCCCACCCGCTCGCCCTCGAACTCGGCCGAGCCCGCCTGCCGCCACATTTCCAAATCCACTTTGTCGGAAACCCGGTCGATCATCCGATCCGCATGTCCGATAGCGGCCATGGTAACCAACGCCGAAACGCTCCCGAGAGAAGACACCAAAATGGCAGTCGCACCTCCCATCGAAGAACCCACCAAACCGATCCGCTCGATGCCGCGCGCCCGCATGACGCCCATCGCACACATGCATTCGTCCACCTGGCGCCTGAAACTAAGCCCCAAAAGGTCCCCACCGCTTTCCCCTCTTCCTGAAAAATCAAACCGAAGCACGGCATGACCCCGCCCGCAAAGCCTTTCGGCCGTCTCGGTCAGCTTGGGGCTGCCTTTATGAGACAACATGCCATGGCACACCACCACCCCGCTTGTACAGCTACCGCCGGGCAGATGCAAAAGACCCGCCAACTCGATCTCCCCGGAAGATACAAATCGTATTTTTTCCACACCAGCACTCATTGAATCTCATACCAAGGTCGATACACTCGAAAGTAATATCATTACCTCATGATCGGCCCGGCGGCAAGAAATCGACCGAGATCAGAGAAATCAAGACAATAATCCTTGACTTGAGAACCACTCGGATCTAGATAGGAACATCACGCCACACCGTCATGATGCCGAAGTGGCGGAACTGGTAGACGCGCTAGATTCAGGGTCTAGTGGGCTCCGGCTCGTGGAGGTTCGAGTCCTCTCTTCGGCATCTTTTTTTTAGGCAAATCATCTCCCACCAGAAAAAGCGTTTTTTCGCCCCATCAAACCACTTTGGAGACATGCGGTTCAATCGAGGCATACGAATTACGACCTCGATATCCACCGGTCGATACGTACAAACCAATGAAAAAATCCGTCACTTTTTCGCTCTGCTTTCAAGAAGAAATTTTGGTTTCGGGATGAGAGTGTGTATAATGACACTCATTCCATGATTCACGCAAACCGAACAGGGAGGACTCTCAGATGCCTGCGTCCAGAAAATCGTTGCTGTCTGCATCGAACGAAGTGCGTGTCACCCTACCCCGACAACTTCTCGAAGCTTTTGCAAAGCATCCCCGCGTTGTCATCAAACACCGGCCGGATGGAATATGGCCGGTAAATCCCGAAATGATGCAAAAGATCGACTGGAACAAATTGGCGGTTGACAAGCAATTTACCAGTAAATTCGAAGTGATTATCATGCCGAAATAACCTCTGTGCACCCTGCGGCATCAAAGGCGCATTTGGGTGTGCCTTTGATGCCGTTATCACTACATGATCGAGAAAAGGATTGCTCATATGGAACAAACCAACCCAGGACTTTTGCCGCCTGATTCTTTTCTGAGCAACATCGGCCTCATGTTAACCTATCGATGCACCATTGCCTGCCCTCATTGTATCGTCAATGCAGGTCCCAACCGAACCGAGGAAATAACGGTACATCAAGCCGGAGATTGGATCCACCAGATCGCCGGTTACCGTGACGGCAGGATCAAAGGCTTGGCGCTTACCGGCGGAGAACCATTTTGTAACCCGGAGAGTTTATCCACAATATCCTCTCTGGCCGAATCCCTCGGACTGACCGTATCGGCTGTGACCAACGCCTTCTGGGCTTCTTCCAAGCAACAGGCGCTGGAGACACTCGAGCGACTTCCAGCCGTCAAATTGCTTTCTTTCAGCACCGACATCTACCACCAGCGCAGCATTCCCCTCGAACGGATCGGCAATGCCGTATGGGCGGCCGAGCGGCTGGATCGCATATTCAACCTCGCGGTATGTACTGAAAATGAAGATGATGCAGCCTTCATCCAGCTTCTAAACACCCTTCAATCCATGATCGATCCTGATAAGATCAGAGTATCCATCACATTTCCGGCGGGTCGAGCAGTAAGAAGAAACGTTGAAATGCAACACCACCTCAGCGACAAACCCGTGGTCTCGGCCTGTACCATGGCGGGCTCGCCCGTGATATTTCCAAACGGCAGGGTGATTGGCTGCATAGGCCCCTTGATTACATTGAAATCATCCCATCCCATGGCCCTTGGCGATCTCAACCAACAAGATTTGGGATCGATATTGGATCGGGCCGAGATGAATCCGATTTTGCACTCGATGCGCATCTGGGGACCACATCTATTGGTATCTTTGTTGGAATCCAGCGGTTATGCACACCTGTTGCCAAAAAAATATATCTCGAACTGCATTTGCGACGCCTGCTTCAAAATGCTCTCCAATCCTGCGGTGGTCGAAATCCTGCAGGATCTGCTTCGAGATGATCAAAATCGAAAAGTCATTGCCTATGGAAGACTACATTACCTGCAAGAAATCCATATGTATGACCACTTGGGGCTCGACGGAAGCGAAGATTTCGATCCCTCACGAGGCATACTCGCAAGCATGCAGTAGAGTAAAAACCCTTCCAAAAGTATTCGATTGAAATACACTCGAAGCGCTATCATGACGACATGATGAACGAGTGTAAATCGGCATCAAAGATGTGCGCAACCCAGCGCAATATATATAGGAGCCTCAGACATGCGAAAAAAACATCCCCACGTATATCCGGTCGATAGAGCCCGGGGGCTTGAAAACCGTTTGAGAAAATGGATCCAAAACCCATACAAAATTCTGACCCCATATGTCGCAGCAGGCATGACTGTGCTGGACCTGGGCTGTGGACCCGGATTTTTCACCCTCGAGCTCGCCCGCATGGTGGGAGAGTCCGGACGGATCATAGCGTGCGATCTCCAAACCGGCATGCTGGACATCCTGCGTGACAAAATCAAAACATCACATCTCGAGCAGCGTATCAAGTTACACAAGTGCGAAGTCGATCAAATCGGACTCGCGATCCAGGTCGATTTTGCCCTGCTCTTTTATGTGGTCCACGAAATCCCCGACAAACAAAAACTGTTTTTGCAGCTGGCCGCCCTGGTCCGCTCCAAAGGACAGGCGCTCATCGTGGAGCCACCCCTACACGTATCCAAAAAGGCATTTGCAAAAACCCTCAAACACGCGCGAGACGCCGGATTTACACATCACCCTGGACCCAAGCTTCTCTTTCATAAAACAGCCATATTGAAAAAGAGTTGACCAATCAATACATCGGCGCGCATCAACTTGAAAACGCTACCAAAAAATGAATAAATTTCAAGCCGACGATACGCTAGCGTCCCATCGAACCACATTGGAAACATGCGGGCCGATTGATGCAACCAAGTACATGGGTATGCCGGGCGTGGTCTGAAGATGTGATGATACATTTGTCTTGAAGTACGCCCGCACCAAACCGCTATCGAGTTGCTGATCGTCCGGAAACAGCACTGTATCTCCAACCGGATTCCAGGTGTGCACGATGAGTTGGACGTTGCCCGTCAGCACAACCGCACGTTGTGCGGGCACCACCTGAAGCTCCTCAGCCTGCTTGGAATCGAGCTGAATCGCACCATACAACCAC
>JBFFBT010000054.1:0-23975 GCA_041560255.1 Myxococcota bacterium
AAAGCTACCAAGAAAAAGGCCACCAAGAAGAAAGCCACCAAGAAGGTTTCCAAAAAGACGGCCAAAAAGAAGGTAGCAAAAAAGAAAGTATCGAAAAAAGCGGCAGCATAGATAGACACTTTTATGAAGGAAATTTGTTTGTACGATCCACTTCTGGTTGGTTTGTTCGTGAAATGATCGTTATGTACCTTTTCATACAGGGTGTTATCACGGTGACAAAGGGCCCGGTGAAGAAATCCCGGGCCCCTTTTCTTGCCTTATCTTGATTATGATTCGAGTCAGTATCACAGTTGTTTTATGGCAACGAGGAACTAGATTTTTGATTGAATTCATTCAGCTTATGACATAAAAAGGAAGCTTGAGCTTCAATGTTCACAAGGGAGAAACCGATGTTGAAAAAAACCTTATTGGTTGTATTTTTGGTTGGTGTATCTGCGGGAGTCAGTGGGATGGTGGTAAGTTCGTACATCACCAAGCGGGAGGAAGCCAAAGGTCGCTTTGAAGCCGGGATTTTATCCATGCAGTTGGAGTTTATTCGAAATAATTCGTTACTCAGACCAATTACGGACAACCAGGGTAGAGCGGATTTGCAAAAATATATCATGGAGGCCAATACATTGATGGGTTGGTATCAAAAAAATGTATCGACCCCGTTTTGGAACCAACATCCGGATAAATATGACCCCGAAAGTATTATCAAAGAAAAGCGCTCATTGGCAGAAAACGAAGGACCCAATCGGCAAAGTGCGAAGAACAATTTGCCCATTCACGAAGAGTGCTATGAAATTGTTCGCGCCATATACAATCAGTTCAAAGACACGAGTTATTCCGCTGTAGCCAGTGATTTTCAAGGATCTATTCGATTTGATGTTCATAAAGTAATTCGTGAAGACAATAAATTGAAATGGATCGTCGTTATTTGGGGCGGGATTGGGTCCGTGGTGTACAACGGATGGCACATGAAATGGTTTAAAGCACCCACCGCCGAACAGAAAGCCGAATACGAAAAAGCTTTGGCCAAATCCAAAAAAAATAACGATGACGATGATATAAAAGACCCAGCCACAATGCATTTTGCTGAAAGCACATCGAGCGTAGGCCGGCCGGTATTGCCGGATTTCGAAGGCTCTCAATATGTGGCTGATTTTCCTGCCGGTGCAATAATTAATTACTTTTATACTTCCAGTTGTCCTCCCGACTCCGAACGGCTCGAAATCGAGTTCAAGCTGGGCACCCGATCTCTTACCGGAGATGATCAGCGTATGAGCTTCATGTTCAGCCTGCCTGTGGAGAACGCTTGGAAAGGTAATTGGCAAGGCGTACAGGAAGTGGAAGCTACCTCGGATTACGAATAGTCCGGGTTTTTGTTCCTCCCGCCTGGTCTCTATAGCATGTCGAAAAAGATCACCAACCTCGAGCTTGTCGATCACGTCTTAGAGTTCATTCGCACGCATGCTTTGGTTTCTGAAGGACAGCGAATTTTGATCGCGTGCTCGGGTGGATCGGATTCGATATCTTTGTTGGATATCTTGCTCCAATTGGCCGCCAGGCTAAAAATTTTTTTGGGTGTGATTCATGTAGATCATCGCCAAAGGCCCGAGTCCATCCAGGCCAAAAAGTATGTAGAAAAGTTCTGTAAAGATAGGGGAGTCGTATTTTACGCGCATGACATGGATTCACAAGTTGCGCCACCGGGCTGCGATGAGGCAACCCTGAGAGAGTTGCGCTTGACTTGCTTTAATAAAACCGCCAAAGAGCATGGTTTCCATAGACTGGCATTAGGTCATACCCGTGATGATCAAGTGGAGACGGTGCTCATGCGAATCTTTCGAGGCACCGGCATTTATGGCCTTCAGGGTATGGGGTTCGTACGGGATGATTTTTTTATCCGTCCACTTCTGGGTTGTACTAGAAATGACCTGGTAGAGTATCTGCGTGTTCGCAAAATTGACTATTTTTACGATCGAAGCAATCAAGATATAAGTTTCCTACGAAATCGAATCAGGCATGAGCTTTTACCTTACCTAAGGAGATGGATCAACCCAGCGGTCGACACCGCATTGATGAGAATGTCCAAATCAGCCGCTCGCGAACAGGATCTGATTGAGCAATTGGCTGCACGGGTTGAAATGCATGCAGATGATCAAGGAGCGGTGGTTTTATCCTTCAAAAATCTCGAAGTGCTTCACGATGCAGTTTTGGCCAGAGTCTTGATTCGCGCGGTTGAGATCGTTCGGGGACCGGGTGCAAATCTCGAGCTACATCACCTCGAAAACCTATTGCAAAACCTGAGATCCCGTTCTGATTTGAGATGGCGCATGGAGTTGCCTGGAGCCTTGCGTTTTGAAGTAAGCTACGGCAAGGTTCGGCTTTCACCCGTAAAAACTATGAAAGATGAGAGTTTTTCGATTTGTATTCCAAAGCCGGGGGAGTACCATCTACCATTTGGTGATACCAAACTTTGTTTTCGTCGACATGATGCTTTCGAACCTGAGTCGGCTTGTGTGAATCAGGTTTTTTTTGACGGCCGAGAAGCAGCATTTCCGTTTTTGGTCCGATCGTTGAGACCAGGTGATCGAATCAAACTCTGGGCAGGGAAGGGGAGCCGAAAAGTAGCCCGACTGCTCATCGATGCAAAGATACCTCGCTATTTGAGGTATCGAGTTCCCCTGCTTGTCAAGGACAATCAGATTTTATGGGTAGCCGGGATTCGAAGATCCAATGCGGCGTCGGTCAAACCAACGAGCCAAGAAATCATTTCGGTTTCTTTCATCAATCCACCCTGGAGAGATTCTGCAAGCATACATTCCAATGATACTATGGTTCTAAAATGATGCTCCAACTAGTCCGGAACCGATAATCCAGATATCCGGGATGTCATCGGCTCCAATGGCGCTTATCTGAAAACCCAGAGATATTCTTCGCCGGTAGGTATGCCACAAGAAGCGTATTCCTCCAAGCCAACTAGGAAAGCTTGGGCGGTTCAATCCAATTCCGGCAATGAGGTTTTTGGGCTGTATCCACAAGATGCCTACACCCGCGATCGCAGACAGCTCGAATCGGTTGATCGGTACATCGAGCTTCATGGATGCATGCATGCCGTTTACTGCCAGGTTCGCACGACTGGGCGGAAACTCTTGATGGCTGGAATGCATTCCCGAAGACCACGTGATCTCCATCGACAACCATGAAGTCAAATCCAATCCGGTTTGAAGCTGCAGGGCAAAACCCACTTCACTGGATTGACCAAGGTTGGCGGTCCAAAAAGCCGGGCCTCCGGATATCTGCACATGAAAACTCTTCATGGCTACTTGCTGTGGCGGGCAGTTGGATTGTTGTGCATGGAGAAGATTCAGCAAGAAAAAAAATGATATGCCCGCACAAATCAATTCGACCAATGTTTTCATTTGTACCTGCGAATCCGAAACGTTGCATCCAGTCCCACAATTGCGGGTGCCCCTGAGAGTTGACTTATCCCAAAAATCAATCGGGTCGGAACGGGCAGGCTTTCGCGATCGATATTGCAGTCACGGTATTTGGCTCTACTATACAAGTACAGCATATCGGTGATATCTTTTTCCAAAAAACTTGCATCAAGTATCCTTCCCTCAACGGCAAGAAGATAACGGTGGCTCATGATGACCTCTATCCTGGGAAAATCTGGAAGAGTTCTTGGATAGGGTTGATTCAATTCGACTTCCTTACCCAGCCATATCAATACTTCAGCCGCATTGTCGGACTCCAAAACAACTCTGTAATCCATTTGAATCAAATAATGATATAGCGTAATGACCGGATGATCACACTCGCAGGGCAAAGTGCGGGGGGTATCGCTTGCGATACATCGATCCAAGGCATCTTGTCGTCCGGCTTCCGAGCCGCTCAAAGGCAGCCGGAAGGTTCTACCGTTTGATCTCTCCATCAAGGGTGAAGGCACGCGCACATGATAGGGTCCGTAGTATTGTTCATCTTGGCAACCAGCAGCAAAGACCAGAGAGAAGAACCCGGAAAAGAGAAAAACCAGCATAAAAATGCCTGTTGGAGCTGTATTCATTTTATATATCCGAACCGAAATGGATAGACAACTCGAACCTTGCCTCCACTAGGTTTTGGAAAACGCCAGCGCGAAATAAATCGAATGAGGCACTCTGCAACTTTGTCTCTTGCGATTTTCGGCGTAAGACGATTGTGGGGTATGGTCACCTTGTTTACCTCTCCCGTCACATTGATGATGAAGTCAGCGGTCAAATCACCCCGCAAGGTTGGATATCGATTGAGTTGGGATTCGTAGCAATAACGAATTGCTCCTTGGTTGCGCTGCACAACTTCAAATATCTCTTGTTTCGATAAGTTGCCTCCGGTGGTTTTTGCCGCTGAGGGCGGTATGGATACACGCACTTTTATTTCCGCGCGTTTGGTCAATTGTGTTTGGTTTCCAAGTTTTCTACCGGTTGTTCCGGTGGAAGGAGTGTTGGAATCGATGGACCTGGGGCTACGCGTTTTATTCTGGATGGGAAAAGTAGGAAGCAACAAACCTCCTCCTCTACCGGATGACATGATAACATTGGCGTTCGCCATACCACGATCTAGGTTTTGGATGGCTTTACTCAAGTCGGTTTCCAATCCGCTGTTTTTCAGGACATCACGAAGAGCACCTGGTCTGTCTCGGGCTTCCACCAGGGCTCCCAACATACCTTCGCGGGTTTTTTTGGATGGGGGTAAAGAGGGCTTGTGATTCGATTTTTTACGAGTAGAAGCTTTTGTTTTCTGGTATAAAGGAGCATTCTTGCTTTGCTTTTTTTTCTTTTTGATGCGTTTGAGCTCACGGCGGAATGCGTCTGCAGCTTCGGGATCTTGTATAACCATAGAAACCATACGTTCGGGCAGATGTTCAACCGTGATGGCCTCTCTGGGATGGGCGATCAGCCTGGTGAGAACCGAAGACGCCAACATAAAGATCAGGGTGGCAAGAAAAAACCTAAAAAGCATCGGATTGTAATCCACAATTTCACGAAATCCTGCTTTGTTGGGTTGGGCCTGCTCGGCATCGATGCGAAAGACCAATCCGGTCTTTCCAAAGACCAAAATTCCTTCATCGCCCTCACTCAGATCATAAAAGATGTCCGTTCCTTTTCGTCCCGCCACGGCTTCTGGATGGGTTAATGCATCGATCTCTTTGACCTGGCCTGCAATACGGATTTTACCCCGCATACCCGATTTTAGAGCCAGAACCGTTCCTTTGGCATGATGTCGAAATAGACAATGACGTTTTTCACAGGTGGATGAACGGATGGAAAATGTATTCCAAGCCGATTCGCCGATCATGATTTTAGCCGATTTTGGGTAAATCCGTTCGTCGAGAATCGTCTTTTCCCAAACCAGCGTACAATGCAGTGTGTTGGATTTCGATTTCATCTTTCTCATCAAACCCCTGAAACTGGATTGTCCGTCAGCATCCTCAGTCATGTCAAGCATAGTCGGGTCTCGTGGGTTTTTTTGTATGATGTCTCAGGCCATGTTCGCAACCGTTCATCCTGGGTTGGCGCTTACTCATATTCATGTTTTGGCGTTCATAGCATTGATTGTGGGGGATGGCGTTATTTTTTTACTTTAGAAAATCGGCGTTTTTTGTATCGATGATCCGTTGGGTAAAATCAGGCGATGTAAGTTTTGATGAGCGAAACTGGTTGCGGATTCTTTTTAGAAAATACATCAACGCAGGGTTTTTGGATTGACCTTCGATTTCTAGATCTTCAAAGCGATATACACGCAATGTTTCCTTGGACTTTTTCTCCTTACAAAATGCCGCACAACCAAGCATCAACAACATCAGAATGATAAGCATAGTGTATTTTTTCATGGTTTCGATCCGCCTTTCCGTGGGCATTGCTTGGGATGACTGAGGTGGAGATCTTCTAAAAACCCTTTGACTCTTTGGATTCCTGACGACGTGGCGCGACCCGAAGTCAAGTATTTCCGGAAAACTCTGCAGGCCTTGTGCGCGTTGGTGTCGAAATTCATATACAATATGCCCAAGTTGAAGAGCGTTTCGGGATGATCGGAGTCCAGCTTCAAGATTTGGTGATACATCGACTCGGCCTCCCGGTATCGACCCATACCTCTTTGGGCAATCGCCAATCCCAGCAGAGCTCGAATTGCAGTGGGATCATTATCGACGACTTTGGTATACATTTCCACCGCCCGGGCATAGTCACCGCAATCCAAAAGCACATTGCCTGCGTTGATTCCGGCTTGCAACGCCTGGGGATCTTTCTCGAGTGCCTTTTGAAAAAGATGGATGCCTTCTTGCAGCCTGCCTTGATGCACCAATTTGATCCCCAAATTGTTTAAAATATTGGGATGCTGGGGCTCGATTGTCAAAGCATGTTGAAAGATATGTTCTGCCAATTCATCCCGGCCCTGTTCGGAGTAGATCACCGCCAAATTATTGTATGCAGGGATGTTTGTGTCGTCATGGTTCAGAATGGATATGGTTTGATCCAAAGATTTTCCTAGATCTCGATGCAGGCGGAGCAAAATTGATAGATTGATTTTGCTTTCGAGGTTTTTGGGATTTGATTCGATAAATCCCTGCATGATTTCGATAGCGTTTTTGAGCCTGTTTTGGTTTTTATACAGCGCTGCCAAATTGAAAACCGCCTGATGGTCGTTTGGTTTGATCCTTAGAGCTTCTCTATAATGCTTTTCGGAAAGATCGAAATGATTTCCTTTGTCATAAAGAACACCCAGATTGAAGTGGGCAGCGTACATTTCAGGTTGGGCACGTACTGCTTTTTGAAAATGAGATATCGCCATTGGATAATCGGCGGGTTTTCTTTTCAGTGCCATGACGCCCCGGTTGAAATGCTGTAGGTGTTCGGCGTCCATATGGGATGGTGAACGTTTTGATGATTTCTCATGTCCGAAAGTTGCACAACCACCTGATAAAGCAAGGCTTATAACTATCAAATCCAAATAGATACGCACCGGCGTCTTCATGGATTGCCTCGGAAATTGGATTGATCAGGTTCTGTCAAAATAAGAGGAAAACTTTGGTACGCATCGAGCCAATCGGTCGGTGGAACGATTTCATCACGTTTCGGATGATTGGCTGGATCGAGTTTCTGAAGCAGTTGGATGGTTTGTACAGACCAACGGCTGTGGTAATTGTGTTTGAGGGTCATCTCATGATTGATGGAAAGAGTCCGTAAGGCTTTATCCTCAATCGGAAATGCCAAGGCTTCGAGCTCATGTTTGTAACGAGCCAGTTTTTTTCCATTCATCCCGGGTGGATTTGGAGCTTTCAAAATGGCTTTGGAAAATTGGGCATACATGGCACCGATGCGATACAGAGCAGCTGATGTCCATTCGAGATCTCCGGTAGCAACTGCTTGGGTGTACCTTTTCTCCGCTTTTTTCAAAATTGCGGCTTTTTGATTCAACAATCTAATGAGTCGATTTTTGGGAGGTTGAAGTTTAATTTTGTTGTAGTCTTGAAACAAAACTTCGCCCAGTAAAAAAGAGCATTCGGCCACGATGCTCGTTTGAGGTTTGGCTGGAGAACTTCGGGGTGAAAATACTGCGCAGATATCTAGAGCTTTATGCGCCTGCCTGGTCTTTCCCGACCTGAGTAGAATCTTACCCAAAGAATGATTGGCCCGGCGTATTCTTTCCGGAGGCAGATTACGAGTTGAAAGATATTTATATAGAATCTGCTCGGATTGAAGCGCCCGGCCGGATTTCTCGAGCGCAACCGCTGCCGAGAGCAAGGCCTCGAAGGATTTTGGATGTTTCGGGTGATGTCGATTGAAACTTATGAGGATCTCAGCTTCTTTCTGATGATTTCGGGACGCCTTGTACAAAATTGCCGATTGAAGCAGTGCTTGCGGAGCTTGGGGATTTTTGGGATACCTGCGTGAGAAACGTTCATAAAGCGACGCCGATTTCGAATAATCCAGTCGGCGTTCGTAATATCCAGCCAGTGCCAACATTGCCTCCCAAGCCTGATGTGGGTATTGTCTCATCACCGCCAAATAGCAATCGCGGGCCTTTTGGTTTTCATGCGCCTTCTCAAAGTTGATGGCCGCTTGGATGAGTGATTTGGCTGCCAAAGCATCCCGAGGATATTCGTTTTTCAGTCTTTGATACTCGGTTGCAGCATCGATGTGGTTTCCGGATTCCGCCAGCCCGGATGCTTGTTGAAAAATCGCGGCCACAATGAAACTTCGAAGTTTCCCCCCCAGCTCTTTATGTTTGAATATGCCGGATTT
This sequence comes from Myxococcota bacterium, assembly GCA_041560255.1. Lineage (GTDB taxonomy): Bacteria > Myxococcota > B64-G9 > B64-G9 > B64-G9 > JBFFBT01. The sequence continues at coordinate 8,271 of JBFFBT010000054.1, forward strand.
TTCATATTGCTTGGCCTGCTTTTCAAGATCTGCATATCTGTTCGTACGCATATAGCAATCCAGGGCCAGATCTGCCGCGAGTTGAGAGAGCTCATGTTTTGGGGCTTGTTGCACCAAGTTGACAAACTGTTCCACTGCCTCGGCATACCTACCGTTGTAATATGAGATTTTGCCGACTTCAAAGCGCAGTAGAATCAACCGGGGATCCCCAGGTGCAAGCTCTGCAAACTCATCGACGGCCCGGGTGAAGCGTTTTTCATTTTCGTTGAGTTGACTGGGTGAAGTGGGCGGAGTTTTATCTCGATAATCGGGTCTCAGTCGATCCAGAGCCAAAACAGCCGAATACGAAGCCTCGAGCATCTGCTTTTTATCGCCCAGTTTGCGTGCTGCTTTTTGAAAATAACCCGCAGCTTCACGGTGGCGTCCCAATTGCTCCAAGGCTTCAGCCAAATAATATTGCATTTTGGGAGCAAATCGACTGGCTTCGAACAATTTCAAGTATTTCTTGTAGGATCGAGCTGATCGCAGGTAATCTCTGTGCTTTTTCGTTGTTTGAGCTTGCTTGTGTCTATATGTCGCGACAAATCGAAGCGATTGCTCACAAACATCCAGAGCGATTTCTCGGAGCTTTTCCCGGTCATGGTGGTGTTGCAGCCACTTCGAGCCCGGACCATATTGATCGACCAATTGAAGATGAGCACGAACAGCTGCTTCCATATCACCGGATTTTTGATGAGCTGCGGCGATTTTCTCGTGGTATTGAGGATTATCGATTGCAAGCGGAAAGTCGTGGATGAGTATCATATAACTTTCTATGGCTTGGTTGTAGCGAGCTTGATTGAAAAAGATGTTGCCCAATGACTGCAGTACCCTCATGGTGGTCTCGGGGTTTCCTACTCGATGCATGAACCTGACTGCATCGCGCGCTCCTCGAGGAGATTCGGAAAAAGCCATGGCCAGATCCTCGACCACTTCGTGTTCGAGTTGACCGATCATCGTGAGCCGAGAGTCGGATATTGTTTGTTTCTGGTTTTTGACTGAATGCAATATTTTTTGAAACCCGGATGCAGCTCTGCGTATTTTGCCCTGCTTGAAATAACACCATGCGCTTTTATATATTGCCAGATACTTCAGTGGCGTATCGTAGCGACGAACCAGGTAATAGGACTCCAACGCCGCTTTATATCGGCCTTCCGAAAACTGATATTCTCCGATTGCAAAATATGCATCCGGAACGAATGCACTATCAGGATATTGGACCGGCAAACGGCGATAAGCTTTCTGAGCTCTAGGCTGATTACCTTTTTGACCAAGCCCGTAGGCGTATAGATATAATACCATGTCGGCATATACAAAATCCGGATATTCTCTGAGGATCTCCTCGTAGTAGCGTAACGATTTTTCCAGATCCAATCCGGGATTCTCGATCTGCTTTTTGTTTCGAGGGGTTCCAGATGATGCTATGCTGCGCTCCCGGCTGGGAAGATTTGCAAGAAAATCAGCCTCGGCCTGTTCCCAATGAATCTCGGCCAAGCGGAACAAGGCTTCGGCGCGTTCGGGTGCCTTGGAATATTGAGACAAGAAATCATCAATGAGTCGAATGATTTTCTGCCTGAGTGGAGGTATTGTCTTTTCACGGTTTTGTATTTGTTCCTCCAGCCAAACACGACTTGCAGACTCATAGGGACAGCTCTCGATGCTTTGTGCAGACGCAATGCCCGCATAAAATAGAACGCCCAGCAGCCCCAGATATGATCCTTTCAACCAGTATATGTATCTAGTGGATTTCATCCGGCCACTGCTCTCCTTCATATGGCCAGTACTCCATCGTCTCTATGAGCATACCTGATTCGGCCAGATCTTTTAATGCCGAATATGGATAGAGCCCCAGGGCCAAATTTTGGATCTCTACCTCAACTGCTTGCTTTTTGGCTAACATCGCATCGATTTCACCTATGCGCGCAGCCCGAATCCAACCCGAGATCTTCTTTGAGATATTTTCATTACGTATCTCTCCGGCTGCCTTGCGTGTTTTTTTAGCAGCCTCCTGGAGTCGGTCGATTTTTTTATAATATTGCATGAGGTTATGTCGCTCGGCGTTCAGATAGGCCGCCAAAGCATCGCCGTGCATGTCAGCTTGGAGATCGTTGTTCGAAACAGATCCCAATCCATGGAGTAAGCTCGAAAGTGAGGCTTGTATCTTGCCGGTTAGTTTTTCGGTTTCGATTCCCAGTTGACGAATCGGAACCGATTCAGGCCGAGTCTGAAAGGTCGACAAGGCTTGGTCTGCCAACATGCTGGTAAGGACCTCGGCTGTACGGAGGTTGGCATACACAGAATTTATGAGGTTTACCAAGTGGTGGGTCATGGCGACTGTTTTGGATTCGGATTGCTGATGGATGAGCATTTGGTGGGTTTGAAGTACTTGGTGCACGATTTGAGTATTGAGACGATCAATATCAGAGACCTGAGATTCTTGGAGCGATGGAGCCACGGCCGTTTTGGCTTGCCGTGAGCCTGGAGCTCGGTCGAGATCGTCGATGAGACCGGCAAACACACCCGCGGCCTCATCAAATCGGCATTCGGCTAAAAGAACCCGTCCTAAAAGGAGTGTCGCCTCGGGCCAATCGTATCGGGGCTCGTTTTTTTCCAAAAACCAATTTAATATTCTGCCTGCGGCTTTGTTTTCACCCAAACGAGCCAAAGACCACGCAGACTCGTACCGAGCTGCTTCATAAAGAGGGGAATGTGGTTCAATGTGTCGGTAGGCTTCGATGGATGCAGCATACCAGCCTTTCTTGTGTCGCAATCTACCCAGAGCCAGCCAGGCGTTATCGATGATTTCGGGGGATTTTTCGGATAGAAAAAAAATCATGCGGGCATGTTCGGTGTCAGCCCAGGTGATATCAGCTTGGTTGTCTACCACGGAACAAAACCGTCCGAGAGCCGTATCCAGTTGGTTACGTTCTAGCGCGATCACTCCCAATACATATTGGGCGGCCGCATAAAATCGATCGCTTCGCGGAACCGATATCAAAATTTTTTCTGCCTCTTGCAGCGAACCCACATCAGCCAGAATTTTGCCTTCGAGGTACAACAACGCGTTCTTTTCATTCAGATCAGAATTGTTCTGTAAAACATTTTTCATATCGTTCAAGTATTCATGGTGTCCGGACATGAGTATCAATTGAGTAAATTTACTCAATGCCGGCAATCTGAATAAGGACCGCGGTTTGCGGGAAAGCAATTTGAGCAAAATGTTTTTAGCCCATTGATATGATCCTCGCTCAATCAAGGCCCCAGCTAGGTAGTAGAGCATATTGTCACTGAAAGCCGCTACATTGTGAATGTATGAACCAGGATCCATGACCTGAGAACCGAAGGTATGGATGATGGATTGATATCCACCATCTACATAGATGGTCTCACCCCGTTTGAGCATTTGTTCCATGTGGTCGTGTCGGCGCGTACTGGATTTTGTACCGGATTGTTTTTGGAGCCAGTTTTGTAGAAAGATCGAGGGATCCGGCGATGTATCTTGTTTTTCGATGGTTTGCGGTTGAATCGCCATGACCGCAAGAACAATCGTAAGATGGGTAAAGTCCATGCTTGGCGCCCTAGTGCATATGTGTGGTGAATCGAGAGGTTATTTCGACCTCCCAAACGCCTTGTCCTTTTTTGCGATTTGGAGAATCGCCTTTCTGTTCACCGATAAATCGGGTTTCGGTGGTCGCGTTCTTATGTACATAGACCTTCGTGCCGCATCCTGCGTAATAACCCGGATTCGAACCAGGGGGATCTTCGGGCCCAAAGGCCAAAACCCCTATTTTGATGGTATGTATACCGGGAGCAAGATAAGAATCAAAAAGTGTGAAGGTATGTTTTGGGTCCATAGTGTCATACTTTTTGTTGTAAACGAGCAAACCATCGATGTACAGGTTGATGGCCGCCAATTTGAAAGGTATTTCGATCTCACCCTGGTATTGCACGGAAAGCCTGGCGTCATATTTTTTTTGCAGCATCAAGGTAACCCTGGCAAGGATTCTCGCCAGCGCATCTCGTATTTCGTTTTGGTCTCGGCCGAGCTTTTTCAGTTCGCTCTCAGAGAGTTGGTTGAAGGTTCGGTCGACATTCGGTGCGTGGGCTTTTGGGGGGTTTCGGGGTGCAGGTGCGGCTGACGGCATGAAAACCAGCCAAATCATCAAGGGAAAGCTCAGTGAATACCTCGGACGCTCCCAGCGTGATCGCACCATCAGAACCCTCCTTCGACTGCAAGTCCAAATTGAATGACGAGTCCGGCTTCATAGCCACGTAATTCTTGGTTCGGGGTAAAAGGGAGATCGGTAAATGCGTGGTTATCCCCGGCGCCGGACCAGTTGAAATCGGATTGAATGATACGACCTGTGCACCGCATGGAAACACGCTTCAATAACCCGAGCAGCGGATCGGAGCCGAAAAAGTTTGTCCAGAGAAATCCGAATTGAAACGACTTGGCTAGAAATGAGCTGAGATCTCGATCCGCCGACCAATTTGATTTCACCGGACCGCTCCAGTAGGCATCCCGGTAGAAATCGGCTCTGGTTTGGTGGTAGATACCGGCTGCGATCGATATCGTAAATGGATCGGCAATGCGCAAGAGATATCTCACGGATGCAGCCGAATGATCGACGCCCCAAGAACCGGATCCATGTCCGATTCCCAACTCCAGGGCGGAAGAAATCGCGTCAACCCAGCGTTGAATTTGAAGCTTTCCCCCCCAACGCACCCGGTTGGAAGGATGCTTTTCAGCCTCCAGTCGGGTTGGCGGATCGGCATCGGGCGGCGTATCCGGAGCCAGCGGCCATAAGGTTACCGAACGATAGGGATTTTGTAAAAACCCTTGTTCGATTCTACCCGCCAAATCGACACGTATTCTCCAGTCGGAAGTCAAACTTTGTTCGATGGCAAGTCTGAAGTCATCCAACTGATTGACTTCATCAATCGGTCCCGCCGCCGGCATCCTCGAAAGGGGTATTTGCAGCCGGATTCGATTGTGGCGATAGCCGATTTCCAGGGTTGTATCATCACCCAATATGTTGGTTTTTATGTCGAATTTCGGCTCATGCAGTGTAGTGTCCCAAGTCGAAAGATACCGATATCCAAGTCGCATGATAGATACACCATCATCCATCACCACGCCAATTTGAGGCGCCGATGCATGATGGGTGACTTTGAAGTGCTGCGATATACCGTCTTTACGGGCCACGAACTGATTGTCGATCTCATAGCCAAAGCCTGCTTCGAGACCCAACATATCAAAAAGCCCGATTCCAACTTGTGCATAGGACTGAAGTTGATTGGCCCGGGCATCAAAACCTGGCTCACTCGAAGAGTCGACGTGAAGGTGAAAGCTGCCCGGGGGCAGGGGACCAACCGAGCTTATCTTGTGTTGATAAGGAGGGCTGATCGTCTCCGGAACCTCGAATTGCATGGTTGGATCGAATATCGGCGGATGATGGCCCGGTTGTCTGGATCTGCAACCATGGCTCGAGGTAACCAACCCAGCCAACAGCAAAAAAGCTATTGATCGAGAGGATCTATGGAAGAAGTTGGAATCCAAAAACCGACTCCTGCAGTCAGGCTCAAGTCATGTGATATGACCTCGGTCGACAACAATTGTTGCGAGTGGATGATATTGCGGACTTCCAGCCGCAAAGACATCCAAGAATTGAGAAATACCTTCATTCCCGCCCCGAGGTTGTATGTCAAACCCTTATCGTAGTGGCTGTCGGTGGAGCCGATTCCGGCAAGTAGATAGAGATCGAAATGCAATACCGACATATCAAAAAACATGAATTTTCCATGAATCGGATGAAAAAGCAGATTGCCTGAATACATCCTGGCATCATGGCGCTTGATAAGATCATATCCGGTAAAGCCTTCAATGGATTTTGAAAGTACAGGATCATGAGCTGTGTAGGCAAATCCCAGCTCCAGCGCGAAATCTTCATTGAAGTGAAAACCATATGCGATCCCAGCCAAAGGGGATGTCCCCATCAGATCAGTGGCCAGAGCACCACCGTATAGATTGAGCTCATGACGCATGCTTTTTTGAAACAATCGTTTGCCGAGTCCTTTACGTACAGATTTTCCTTCTTCGGGCGGGATAGGGCATAGGCTCGATGCATAGCATACGGTCGACAACAACATCGCCCAGCAAGCGGTGAACGCGATTTTTATCAATCGGTTGCATTTCAAATAAGGGCACACAGGACGCTCCAATTTTTTCATGAGAAAGGTATCAATACCGGATCATGCCGCCCAATGTCAGGCCCAGCATTCCCATGGATCTTTCCCGCGCCACCAACATCATCCTTCTGGCATCGATGCGCATCATGAACGATCCTGATAGCGAAATCAACATACCGCCGCCCGCCGTCACAAGTCCATAGATCTCTGATTCGAACAAGTCCGCTTGCCGGTGCGGATATACCGAGGCTGCCCCGGCACCCGCCGATAAAAACGGCACCAAAGATCGCCATGGTCCCAACATCAGAGTCAACTCGAAAAAACCCAGCCAGAAATCTTGGCTCTCTCCTAAGATATAGGCGGTGCTGAACTCGACAAGAACTCGGCGGTTGGGTTGATAGCCGATTTTTGTCAAAAAAACACTGTCATGCTCAAGGATGCCGCCCGAAACCGATAGGGTGAATTGATCATTTGCCAGAATGGATGGTCCAACGATATTTTTCGAAAACCAACTTTCGGTGCCCCGTTTTTCGATATCCTCGAGCAACATAAAAGGCCAAACCAACTCCGTGAACACCCAGCCGACATAACCGCGTGTGGCTTGAATACAATACCATGCGCCATCCGGACTGCGATCGATCGCTTTAAAGATATCGCCCTTGCCGATACGTCCAATCTGCGAATACGACCCGCCGGGACCGGACATGACCGGGACGCTGTACGCAACAACTTTGAGATAGATATTTTGCCGTTCAAAGTTATCGGCCAGCGCAAATTTTGGAACTGCTACCAAAAACAGAATGGGAAATCCAGATATTATCGGGAAGCGCCCAAGAGCCTGTAAAATGGTTGCCAATCCGCCATACAGACAGGAAGAACCAGGCGAATGAAGCCGTGCTCTTAGAAGCAGAATGATTTTCAATATTTTGAAAAACATGTATGTGAGATGGTGTGACAAGTTGACACGCTTGTCAATCTCTTGAAAATAGGTTGAGATGTATTTTTCAGAGAACTTCTGCCTTGTATTTGTGAAACTCTATATATAACATAGTGTTATATATAATTATGCAAAGTATGACTTTATGTATTGATCGGTAACAAATTAGCACATAAACGAAGTTAATTCCAGAAACTGTATTGACACATAGAGTATTACGATATATTTTATAGCTTTTTCGACAGCAATTTGCTGTCTGTTTTCATTTTGGAGCTTTGGACAGATCTTTGTCAGCAGGAGAGAGTCCAGGCTTTTGAAGTATTTTGGTGCAATTAGAAGGAGGATGCTGTTTTGACTGAGATGAAAGATCCTAAAGAACAAAACATGAATTCAAGTCGAAGCACCAAGTCGCGTTGTGTCTCAACCAAATCTCAAAGCGCAACCCAAACTCAACCAAAGAAAACACCATCAAAAGCACAATTGAGAAAACTGGAAAAAGATTGGGATCACGTAACGTAAACTCCGTAACAAAATATCGTATTTTCAAACTACCCGAAATACATCCATTTGTATATCATAGAACTCATTTCGATTTCCTGGGCAAAAAGGCGGTTTTTTATCAAACTGAGCACTCTTGTCCAAAAAATAAAAAGGTCATTCATCTGGAAACACCTGAATCATGCTCAATTAATTCTTGTTGCCATCAGAGTCGGTTGCGCGCAAAATATGATGAAAAATGTTGTTATCGCAAGGGATCGATTCCATCATGTTCCAACCCAATTGGTTCGGTAAATATTATCTGTATGAACGCATCGCAGTAGGTGGGATGGCGGAGATCTTCAGAGCCAAAATGTATGGTGTGGATGGGTTCGAGAAAGACATGGTGGTCAAGCAGATCCTTCCGCAGTATGCAAATAATCATCAATTTATTCAAATGTTTATCGATGAAGCCAAGATCAGCGTCAATCTCTCGCATGGCAACATCGTGCCGATTTTCGAGTTAGGACAAGTCGATGGAGTGTATTTCATCTCGATGGAATGTGTGGATGGTGTAACCCTGGGAGAACTGATGGACGCCAGCCTGGAAAATGAAAAGCCCATCTCGGTTTCCCATGCGCTCTTTATTGCTTGTGAAATACTTTCAGGATTGGATTATGCTCATCGAAAAACTGATCCGAGGGGGCAATCACTCCACATAGTGCATCGAGATATCTCCCCGCAGAATATATTGATTTCGTTTGAAGGAGAAGTAAAGATCGTTGATTTCGGCATCGCGCGGGCAGCCATGAAAGTACATAATACCGAAATCGGGGTGGTAAAAGGAAAGCTCGGATATATGTCTCCCGAGCAAGCCTTAGGTAAGGATATCGACGCTCGTGCGGACATCTTTGCGGCGGGTATCGTCTTGTTTGAGATGTTGACCCTGAAGAAATTGTTTGATTGTGATGGAGAGGTGAGCTTTTTAGAAAGCATCAAACGGCTGGATATCCCCACGCCTTCGATGATCAACCCACACCTGCCTGCCGAGTTGGATGCAATTGTTTTCAAAGCATTAGAGCCAAAGCCAGAGAAAAGATTTCATTTTGCAGATGAAATGGGAATAGAGCTTTCTCGAATTCTCTACAGCTTACCGGATGAAGTATCATCAAAAACCCTGTCAGTTTATGTCAAGGATCTGTTTGTAGAAAAATTAAAAACCTCGAGAAATGGTCCCAAGACGCCTGAAAGACGACGGGAAAAACGTCTGTCCGTAGGAATCAATCACGACGATTTTGGTAGACGGGCCCAAGATTTGAAACCTACAGAAAGGGATGATCCCCTCAATCCCGAAGATCTGTTTCATGCAACCCTCAGGCAAACCGACGGAATGCAGCCGGATTCCGGACGTTCGACGAAAATCTCAAATGGCTCGTTGGATGATGATACGGATGGCATGGAAGATAATTTTAGTTATCTGGCGGCTGGTCGAAAGCTGAAGACAACCTTGGGTCTGATGTTTTTTTTGGCCATACTTGTGGTGGTATGGATTTTTCACCGGCAAATTATGGGTGTTTTTCAACGTGTCGATCGTGTCATGGATGAGTCTGCCGCCCGGCTGGCTCAAAAAAAATTGGGCAGTTTGATCATCAATACAAAGCCCAGTGGCGCCGTCGTGTACTTTGATGGACGAAAAGTTGGCAGCACAAATATCAGGATTGGTAATATAGATCCTGATAAAGAATATGAGTTGGTTTTAACATTGCAGGGTTATTCGCCATGGTCACGAAGAATCCTGCCGACTGATTGGAAAGAAGAAACCCAGATGATGATTCGAATATTTTACGATTGGACCTCGAAAAGCTTCGATTAGCCTCCATACAAACGCGGCTTTGGTACGGGAGCGAGGCAAAACTTTGATGTGCATGGGAGATGGTTGCCTGACATGAAATTTAATAAATTACAATAAAAACAAATTATTACGGTTCATTTCAGTTGAAATTCAGCCTGGTTTGCGGGTGTCGCGGGTCAAATATTTAAAAATCTGATGCAGAAAGTAGAAAAAATCCTTGAATTAATTTGAAAGATGGTATAGATGTCTCGCCTCTTTGGAAGGTTATCCAGGCTAAGGAGAAAGATGCCATGTCTTCGGCGATTTTGGGAAAAAAAATTGGGATGACAGTGATTTTTGACGAAAGCGGCAACCGCATTCCCGTTACGGCTATTCAGGCGGGCCCCTGTCTGGTGGTGCAGAAGCGTACCATGACGAAAGATCAATACAGCTCAATCCGAATTGGTTTTGATGCCGTACCTGGGCGCAAGCTCAACAAACCCGATAGAGGTCTGTTTGAGAAATTGAAGCTGCCGCCTCAGAGGTATTTGCGGGAAATCAGGCTGGAGCCCGAAGCCGCAGATGCCTATAAGGTGGGCGACAGCATTACGGTCGACATCTTTGAAGCGGGCCAATTTCTTGATGTTACCGGAACGTCGAAAGGGCGTGGCTTCCAAGGGGTTGTGAAACGATACGGATTTCGTGGAAACACCCAAACCAGAGGTACCCACGAGTATCGCCGGCATCCTGGAGGTATCGGTATGCGCGAGCATCCCGGACGCGTGCTCAAAGGTAAAAAACTACCCGGACAAATGGGAAATAAACGCGTAACAACTCAAAACATCAAACTCATCAAGGTTGATACCGAGAAAAACCTGCTTCTGGTCCACGGTGCAATACCGGGTTCGCCCGGTGGGCTTTTGATCGTGAGCAAGGCCGTAAAGAGGAAATCTTGAAATAGCACGACGCTGGTTCGCCCTCGGCGATTCATGGCTACATATTTTCAATCTACCCCGACGAAAAATCATTATGGGTTCGCCTTCGATCTCCCCGGCTTCCGTAAGTTGGTGTACTCCGACGCATGACCTACCCTCATCAGTCCGTAATGATTCTTGAAGTTGACGAATGTAGATGCTATTTTTTCTTCTTGGGTTTTTAGGTTTACATTCATAGTTCCATACCGGTATCGTGGTGGTGTCTACCGGAGGCGAGTCATGATTTCTTCTTTCAATATAGGGTGTTTCTTTCGAATTGGGGTTGTATTTTCATTCTTGATGGTGTTTTTGGATACGGATGTCGGTAAAGCCGCAAATACCAAACGACGAATTACATCGACAAGAAGATCGAACGAACCAATACCCGCCGGCTTTCACTTTTCTCTCTTCCAACGACACTCCACGGAAGAACCCGAGCTGGATGAAGATACTTTGGATGCCAGGATTGCCCGCGTAAAAAAAGAGCTTGCCATACAAACCGCAGAAAACGAGCGCATAGAGCAGCTTTTTATGCTGGGCCGTTTGAGCTATGAGAAGTTTCGAATTCTTCATTATCGAGAAATGCAAGCATATGACGCGGATGTTGAGAAATGGATGCAAGCGAACAAACCCATTTCAGCTACCCTGGAACCTGCTTTAAATGATCAAAGAAGCCGCCGTTTGATCCAACAAGCCGTTGCGGCCTTCAAAACTTTGGTGGATCAACATAAAAGTTATGCCCACCGGGCCGAAGTTCTATTTCACTTGGGTTACTTGCTGATGTTAGATAATCAAAAGAAAGATGCCATTTTCTATTTCAACAGACTGGTGAAATCTTATCCATACAGCCAGTTTGCGTACATGGCGCATCTTGCATTGGGTGAGCATTATTTCGATACCGGCAACTATCCGTCGGCAAAAAAATCATACTCTCAAGCGGCCAAAGCTTCGGATATCAGCATCGAAGCATTTTCCCACTATAAGCTGGCTTGGTCCTACCAACGTTTGGGAAAATTACACTCGGCCGCCGATTTTTTTAGAAAACTTTTGGAATATAATTCGTCAGAACTCACCAACGGAATCCAAAATTTTCAAGGGAAAAGCTCTTTGCGCCTACGAGCCATCAAGGAAATGATATGGTTGATTGCACAGATCGATCAAACCGACGCTTTCGAGAAATATTTTGCCTCCGGTCTCAAGCCCGGAGAATCCAAGCAGGTCCTATGGGCCCTCTCGGATGCATACATACAACGCAATCAAGATATTCAAGCGATTGAGATTCTACGACGTCTCATCAATGATCTTCCCGATGATCCCGACTGTCCAAGGGCTCACGTACAGATACTGACTCTCTATAAAAATCTAGGAAAAACCGAACAAATGATGAGAGAGATCAACAGAATGGTGGAGCAATACCAGCCTGGATCTCGATGGTCTCAAATCAACCAGGACACCAAGCCTGGTGGAATTCAATCCGGAATGCTGCTGGAAAGGGTCTTGAGAAATCTTGGAGAGAAGATGCACCATGAAGCCATGCGAAACCGAACTTGGAACTCTATGGATCTGGCCAGAAGAATTCTTGATAAGTATCTGATCGCATTCGAAGACGGCCAAGGAGCGGATCGTTTGCGCCGGAAATTGGTCGAGCTTCAGTACATGATGAGAGATTACTGGGGATCTGGAAACCTGGCAGAGGAAATCGTCAAGCGATCCCGTCCGGGAGCATCGGTGTCGGATATGGCCTATCATGCTGCGGTATGCTGGAGTAAATGTATCGAGCTGCGCGATATGCGTGATGTCGATTGCCGGTACCATAACCCCGGGAGAAAAACTGAAGCGCTCGATCCAGAAAGCGCTCAGGTCGTTTCCATGACCAAATATACCCAGCCACCCAAGAAAGAAATCGATACCGGACAGTTCGACTCGAAGATTTTACATGAATTCGAAAAGAAATTTCTGAACGCTGCAAAACGTTATTTGCGTTTCGCGACTCGAAAACAAAAGGCTCTAGATATACACTATTATGCCGCACTCATATTGTTACATCACAGGTTCTACAAAACAGCTGGTGATTTCGCGATCGAAATGGCCGAGAAACATCCCAAGAATCAGCGTACGCTCGATGTGGTATCATCGGTTCTCCAAGGCATGCAAACCAGGATCTCCGCCCAGACCTTGGGAGATAAAAAGGCCTGGCAAGGCTGGAAAACATTGTATCAATGGATAAAAAAACTGTCGGAGAACGGCGCTTTTCTACACAGCCCGCCTGTCAAAGCCGCACGATTCGATGTTGCGTTACGTACGAAGCTGGAAAACGCCCGACTCGAGCTGTTGATGGTCGAAAGGGTATCGAACCCCATACGTGCGGCAAAAGGCTTGATGAGCTTTGGCAAAAAACATGCAGCCAGTGAATTCGCCCCCCGGGCGTTGTATGAATCCTTGGTTATTTTCGAACGACAAGGAATGCTTTCCCGAGCAATCGAAGCGGGTGAAGAGCTTTTATCCAGACATTCGGGCAGCGAGCTTCGAGGTTCGGCCGGCATGATGCTTGCCGAAACATACATGCAGATCGGCGGGTTTTCAAAAGCCGCATTAAACTTGGAAAAAGTGTTCGAGTTCTTTCTCTCTCAGCCTCAGCGAAAAATCCAAACCAACTTCGCTATCATATCCATCCAAGAAGGCAAACAAGCGCTTTTCAAGGCAGCCGAGCTAAGATTGATTACCGAGGATTTTTCACGAGCGCTTGTCGATTACAGCCGATTCGTCAAGTTATTTGCGGATGATCACAAATCCATTGACTGTTTATTCAGAATGGCTGAAATCAACGAGAAGAAAGGCCAATGGCGTAGAGCCGAACGCTTCTATCACGGCGTCTTGCTAAGATACCGAGAGGAGATCAACGCCGCCAAGGCCCTGTTCGCCACGTATAAAAGAGGATTGATGTTTCATAAATTGGGTGAGTTACAAAAAAGCCTCATGTATCTCAATGAAACCGTAGAAGCATATGAAAGACTTTTGGGAGGAGAGCGCGACAAAACCGCCAGGTATGCCGCCGCACATGCCGGGTTTTTACTCCTGGAGCCACAAACTGCAGAATATCATGACATCGAGCTCGATTCCAAAGATCCTGAGTTGAGAAAAACGATGGTAAGAAAAATGACCCTCAGAAAAGAACTCGAGCTGCAATACAATAAAATAGAAGCATACAAATCAGATCGCTGGACCATTGCCTCGAAAGTCAGAATTGGACAACTTGCTCAAGACCTGAGTCTCAGATTGTATGCCCAAGGCGCACCGGATGAATTGGATGCCGTTGCCAAAAAAGCCTATAAAAAGGAGTTGGAGCGCCAAGCTTTGCTTGTAGAAGAAGATTCCATCAGCGCATTGACACAAGCCATCGATATGGCGTTTGACAAGGGTATATATGACCATTGGGTCTTGGACGCACAACACGCTTTGAGGCGATTCAGACCCGATGTGTATCCTGTAACCGTGGAGAGTCGACTGTTTGGTGCTGCTTTCATGAAGATCAAGGGACCTGATCTCGATTTCAGGGAAGTCGAATCGAGTTACTCCGTCGATTAGCCCAGACAACCCATTTTGGTCGCATGCTTGTGATGGTGATACTTGAGATCGGAACGAACAAATCCTGCGGACATGGAGCGATACCATGACGATACATATGAAAACAATTGCCAAAATCGGTGATCTTTTCGAGCAGGTAGGTACCCACGGACCAAGGCGCCGAAAATCCTTGCTTTTTGAAAGGAAGATCTTGTTTGGGGCATCCGGAATGGCTGCAAGTCTGGTTTGTTTGACTGTACTCATGACATTCCCAGGGTGTGGAAATCGGGAGATTCGAAAAATCGACGGAGCTGCAGAGCAAACTGTATTGGAGCCGACCTCCCACAATTTGTACAACCGCGCAGTGGCAGCCTATAGAGAGCGTGATTTCGAATCTGCCGCCAATCATTTTCGACAAGCCCTGAAGCATACTCGAGATCCCCAATTCATTGCCTCGGTAAGATACAATTTGGGAATGATATTGCTGGAACAAGGTAATTTGGAGGGTGCGAGGACCGCATTGATAGAAGTTCTGGAGCTTTCACCCCGGCATATCAAAGCATGCATTAATCTCGGAGTGGTTTTGGAGAAAATGGGCCGGTACGCTCGAGCCGTGAATCACTATCGAAAGGCCCTCGAGAATCATCCTGACAATCCGGAAATCCTCAACAACTTCATGGTAGTATTGCGTTTGAACGGGCGGCTTGACAAGGCCGAACAAGTCGGGCACGGGTTGTTGGCATCAGATCCAAAGAATTTCCGGGTGCTTAGCAATCTAAGTTTGATCTATTTGGATTCGGGTAAGCTTTCAATGTCCGAATCCATAGGCCTGAGAATTCTCAAGAGCGTAGACACATACGGAATGGGCGATCCAGATCTCGAGTTGATTGCATCTGTGCATAACAACTTGGGGGTTGTGTATTTGCGCATGCAAAAAACCGAAAAAGCGCTTGTCCACTTCAAAAAAGCCTTGGATGCAGATCCAAACCACATCGATGCGTTGCTCAATTTAGGTTCTCTATATGGAAGGTTTCACCATTATAATCTTGCCGGCGACGTCTTCCAGCGAGCTGTGAACCTGGATCCGAATCATCGGGTCGCATTAAAGGGATTGGGTAGCGCATTGTACGGTGCCGGAATGACCGACAGAGCCGAAGAACATCTATCAAGGGTCATACAACTCGATCCGAATGACGCCCAAACATATTTTATCTTGGGTGAATTGTACCACCATACAGTTCGAGACATGCCTCGGGCAGAAAAATTTTACAAAGAATACAAGAGATTACGAGGAAACTATCTGCAACCCGACGATCTGGTTCACCAAAGGCTGCATGAGCTTGAAAGTGCTTCCAGATAGAAGTGCAACCGAAATTGTCTTAGAGTAAGATTCCAAAAGTACAATCAGAAACCCTGCGAAGTTTGGATTCATTTGTTCTCGAAGGGTAATTTTATCCTGCAAGTTGTTTTGAACATCCCGCAACTCGATGTATGATGGAAGAAGAAACTATACATTCACAACGGAGAATCCATGGAAGATCGTCGCTTCAGAATTCTAGCCGTCGATGACGATGAGGATGTTTTGGATGTTTTGTACAGAGCGTTGGAGAGCGAATATGAGGTTTTTACGGCAACCAGTGGTGAAGCCGCTCTGGAAATCCTTCGAAAAGAACCAATAGATATGTTGGTGACCG